>PAQH01000061.1 GCA_002709225.1 Planctomycetaceae bacterium | reverse complement strand
CCGGCGGCGCGCGCCGCCGCCGCGGCGCTAAACAACCCCGCCATGCCTGACTGAAAAACAAATGTCCTGCGATCCATGAGGCACACCCTACCGGGGAACATCGCCCCGGCAACCGTCTCGTTTTGCCTTGCTTGCCATCCGCATCACGCAATGATTTCCCGTACAACGCGACCACTCACATCGGTCAAACGAAAATCACGGCCCGAGTATCGATACGTCAGCCGTGTGTGGTCCAGTCCCAGCAGGTGTAACACGGTGGCGTGCAAGTCGTGCAAGTCCACCGGGGATTCCACCGCGTGATAGCCAAAGTCATCGGTTGCACCATACGAAAAACCAGGCTTCACACCACCACCGGCGAGCCAAAAAGTAAAACCTTGCGCGTGATGCCCCCGTCCCGTCTTGTTCTGCACTTCCGGCGTACGGCCAAACTCCGTACTCCAGATGACCAATGTCTCGTCGAGCAGACCGCGTCGTTTCAAGTCACGAATCAAGCCGGCAATTGGCTTGTCACACGACTTCGCGTTGTTGCCATGGCCTGCGACCAAACCGCTGTGTTGATCCCAGCGACCCCCTCGGCCACCCGTGTGCGCAACGTGCACAAAGCGAATTCCCCGTTCGACACATCGACGCGCCAACAACAACTCCCGACCGTAATTCTCCGTCACTGGATCATCCACACCATACAGCGCGAGCGTCTCCTGGGATTCAGCTGACAGGTCCAACACTTCGGGGGCGTGCGACTGCATGCGAAAAGCAAGCTCGAATGACGCCATCCGCGATTGCCAGGCAACATCGTCTCCAGAACGCTGCAGTTGTTCGCGATTGCCAGCCTGTAATAAGTCCAACATCTGGCGCTGGTCAGCGCTGGTGATAGCACCTTGGTCAATGTTGCGAAAGCGGGCTTCTTTGGCAGCAATCCGATTCGTTCCGATCATCGTTCCTTGATAGGTCGCCGGCAAAAACGCGCTGCCAAAATTTCTTTGGCCGGAATAGGTCAGAGGTGGGCAAATCGTCACAAAACCTGGCAGATTCTGGTTTTCACTTCCCAGACCATAAGCGACCCAGGACCCCATGCTCGGACGCATTAAAGTCTGTGAACCGGTGTGCAGTTCCAACGTGGCAGGAGTGTGCGCGTTGTTATTGCTATACATCGACTTGATGAAACAGAGCTCGTCCGCGACCTGGCCCACCTGCGGAAACAGATCACTGACCCAGGCACCACATTGTCCGTATTGCCGAAACTTCCAGGGCGACTTGAGAATGCTGCCCAGACCGGCATTAAATTGATTGCGGGCTGTGTTCACCGAGGCGGGCAAGGGCTCTCCCTGCCGGCGTTCGAGTTCGGGGCGGTAATCGAAGGAATCGATGTGGGATGCACCCCCATGCATGTACAGGAAAATCACACTGCGGGCCTTGGCGGGAAAGTGAGGTGACCGAGGCGCCAGCGGATTCTTCCGCGCAGCAGCGGCAGCCGTCCCTGCATCCTGCAACAGCGCAGCCGCTGCCAGAGACCCAAATCCGCAGCCTGCCCGACGTAACCAATTTCGACGGTCGATCATTAAACTCTCCCTGCACCTCTCATTCGATATATGCAAATTCATTTAGGCATAGCAACATCTGGCAAAACAGCCGCCACTGCGACGCCCGACCCGCTCCAAGAAAGGCAATGGCCCGTGCCTGTTCTGTCTCTGTAGGTAGTCGTGACAGAGCCAGTCGATAGGCATACTGGACGCGTTGTTCGAGGCCCCGTTCCTCTTCGGCAACTACCCGTTCGCCAAACTGCTCCGCCTGTTGCCTGACCCAGGTATTGTTCATCAAAAACAGGGCCTGGTTCGGGACTGTGGTCACATTCCTACGAGCTGTAATCGAGTTTGGATCACCAAAGTCGAAGAGCTGCAACATCTCCTGGACCGCCGCACCACGGACCACGGGCAAATAGATACTGCGCCGGCGCGTATCGTAATTGGCGGTCTCCACGTTGGCATCGTCCACGCTGAACATCTTGGGCTTCCATGTATTGACCGTTCCACCGAACTGCGTGTCCAGCTGCCCACTTACCCGTAACATCGCGTCCCGCAGCACTTCACCTTCGAGCCGACGACGATTCATCCTCCATAACAGACGGTTTCCCGAATCGATTCCGTCCGCTTTCCGCTGTGCATGGGTGGGGCGCGAGGAGGAAGCCTGACGATAGGTCGAGGAGCAGACGATCTGCCGGTGCAGACTCTTCACTGACCAGTCAGTCACCAGCAATCGCCGCGCCAACCAATCGAGCAAGTCCGGGTGCGATGGAAGTTCTCCCAAACGGCCAAAATTGTCGGTGGTGCGCACGATGCCCTCACCAAAATGCCATTGCCAAAGGCGATTGACGAATACACGTGCAGTCAGGGGATGTGTCTCAGCGGTCAGCCAGGTCGCCAATTCGAGGCGACCGCTCTGGTCGGGCTCGATCGCCAACCGCGCGCCGGCCTGCAGGATCTGGGGAACACCGCGTGGCACGACCGGTCCCAGGTTTTGGCGGTCTCCCGCAATGTGCACCCGCAGATCAGCGGGCTGTTTACGATCAAAAGCAACCATCCCCATAATCGGCTCCGGCACACGAGCCCGCTCGATTTCCCGAGCCGCCCCTTGTAGATCTGCCAGCCGCTGTCGCGCTACTGACGAATAGAAGGGGGCGGCATCATCACCCAACACCAACCCACCCGACTTGGGTTCATTAAACAGCTGCTTGATGACGTCCGCGTTGTCTTGCAGCAACTTCTCAACAGCAGGCAGCGATGGCAGCGGCTGCTCCACCAGGGCATGTAGCGTCGACTTGTCGTTTCCGGCGGCCTGCGTCAAACGCGCAACCAGCTGGCGTAGTACGCCCGGCACGAAGCCTTGCTGGACCGCCTGCTGGTAGGAGTACGCCTCGGGCTTCGATTTGTTGTCACCTCGGCGCTCACTCCACTGCTGTTCGACTTGGGCCACGTTCCGGTTGCCTGCGGCGGACGCAAACAGACGCCCCACCTCACTTGGCGACAGCAGGCGATCCCAAATCGCAATGTCATCCAATTCGCCACGAAACTGGTTCGTACTGGCACCGAGCAAAAAGCTCTGGGCATCGCTGAACTGCGCCGCGGGACTGACGTTGGCCAGCGACACTTCACCGACTTGCTGGCCATCTAGGAAGACGCGCCCCTGGCCATCACGGTCCGAAGTAAACACCACGTGGTGCCAGCGTCGATCGGTCAATACGGGTAACTGATCGCTCTGCGGCTGGATGTCAACAGCCCGTTTACCGTCGTAGTGCCGCAAATAGATGCCGTGATACGACCCCGGGCGCAGCGCGATAAACCACATGGCGGTTGGGTAGGTGACGGCCACGATCGAATCAGCCGTGCGGGGTACGTAACCCTCAGGAAGCCGTAACCAAAGCGATACGGTAAAGTCGGTCGCTGTGCCCAACTCAACCGGTGGAAGGTTCTCTGGTGTAAAGTCCACCACGTCGCCCCGACCTGTAAACTGCAAAGCCTGCCCCAGACGCCCTGGGGTATAGGTCGGCCGCGGACCAGGGGCGTCTTTGAGATTCGACAGCTTGCCGGCAGGACCGGCGGTTGCGTTTACCACCGCGTCGCGCGGGGTATCGAACGGCCAATGGGCTACCGCCGTGGCGTGGGCTCTGGCAATACGGATCCTAGCGGCCGCCAGAAGATACTCGGGCAAACGCTGCCGTACCTCACCCAACACCTGCTTGCCAGCTTGCAACTTGGCAGCGGCGATTTCCTTGGCAATGGCAGTCGCACGTTCTCGATTCGCTCGACGAGCGGTCGTCACCGCCGGCGATTCCAACGCACGTTCCGGCCAATAAGAGGGATTCTTGTCCGTATCCAACAATGTCTGAGTACTGCGAAAAATACCTGCCAACGCGTAATAGTCGGTCGTTGCCAGTGGATCGAATTTGTGATCGTGGCATCTGGCGCATGACAAGGTAAGCCCCAGCAAGGCGCGACCCAGCACATCGATCTGGTCATCCACCACGTCGAGGATCATTTGCTCCTTGTCCTGCATACCAAGCCCTTTGGGCGCCAGTGTGAGCAAGCCAGTTGCCTTGAGCCCCTCGACATACCGCTCTGGATCCTGGGCACTCGGGAGCAAATCACCCGCCAGCTGTTCGACCAGAAACCGATCGTAAGGCCAGTCCTGGTTAAATGCATCAACGACGTAGTCCCGGTAGTGCCAGGCGTGTGGATAGACATAGTCAAAACCTCCGCCATTGGTATCGGCATAACGCACTGTATCCAGCCAATGGCGACCCCAGCGCACACCGTAGTGAGGTGAAGCCAGCAGACGATCAATCAACCGCTCGTAGGCATCCGGCCGCACGTCGTTGATAAACCTCTGTACCTGCCGCTGGGTCGGCGGCAGCCCCACCAGATCAAACGCCACACGTCGGACGAGGGTGAGCCGTTCGGCATCCGGCGAGAACTCCAATCCCTGCGCTTCGAGTTTTCGTAACACGAACGCATCGACGGCAGTCCGCGCGCGGGCCGCATGCCGAACATGAGGTGGCAGGCGCTTTGTCACAGGCCGGAACGACCACCACTGACGATCGTGGTCGGTGATGGCAAAACCTCCGGAATCAGTGGGTCTGCCTGGTATCGCCGCTGACTGGGGAAATACGGCACCTTCTCGAACCCACTGTTCCAGAATCGCGATCTGATCCACAGACAACTTTTCTTCCGGTGGCATTTTGGGTTTTGCGTTGTAGCGCACAACTCTTATCAAGCGGCTCTGCTGCAAGTTTCCAGGAACGAACACCGGTCCGGACGCGCCACCCGCAACAATTCCAGCCACCGAAGTCAAGTTGAGTTTACTTTTCGGATCTGTGGCGCCATGGCAATCGCCACAGTGGGCAACCAGCAGTGGGCGAACCTTGCGTTCGAAAAACGCACCGCGATCGGCAGCGGACACCGACCAACCCGAGGCCATCCATCCGACCACCAGTACCACCTGCCGAATGATTCTCGAGCGCCAGAAAAAAACGCGCTGCCAGCACCCAGCACGACCTCGTCGGTCGGGCCCAGCAGAAAACGAATTGCGGACAACAGCATGCATCGTGGTTACCTGTTTAGCCCATTATACGGACACCCAGGGACACTCGCAGCGCCAGCCTGAACGAGGCCTGCATGAGGCACGAGAGCAGTCTCTCAGCAGGTCTGGCAATTCACCCGGGTGCGCTTCCAGTGAGGCACACAGACCCTATTATGGTTACTGGATCGGCGCGCTGCCAACCTCTCGGAGTGCTTCGGTGGTCGAGGTTGTGGATCCCCGGTCACGGATTCACATGGCGCTAGTGGCCCTCAATCAGGATCGCTCAAATCAAATGAAGATTGACCAGGTAATCGATCAGATCAGCGGATCTTGGATCGCGGAAGAAACCCTGCAGCTGGTACGGGTACCAAGCGTCACGCTCCACGAGCAACAGGTGTGCCAGCTGTACGAGCAACAACTGCTTGCGCTGGGACTGGAGGTTCAGGTACGGGAAGTCACCCCCGGCCGCAACAACCTCTACGCCCGTCTGTCCGGCACGGGTGGCGGACCAACGTTGATGTTGAATGGCCACCTCGACACCATTCCCAACCAAAACCAGCAACCGGTGTATCAAGAAGGCGATCTTCTCTACGGACGTGGTACCACGGACATGAAAGGTGGCATGGCAGCAATCCTGGCGGCAGTCCGTGGGTTGCAATTGGCCAACGTCCGATTACAAGGTGATTTGTTACTCACCGCCGTCGTCGGGCACGAAGAACCCGAGGCGAAAAAAGACGGACCACTGGCAATGATCGAGGACCTGAATCAGGGTCGCATCAGCTGTGATCGGATTCTTATCGTCGAGGGACCGGACGCGCTGTGGATTATGAGTATGGGGTCGATGGTCTTCACAATCGCCCTCGAATCCGAGCGTGGCGGAACCCATACGCAATACGTACCGTTTGGCGACAATCCGCTGCGATTCCTGGGAGAAACACTGGCGCGCTTCGATACGTTTCAACAGGAACTTGACCAGGGTCTAGTGCATCCACTGGCGGGTCCCGAGCGGATCGATCTGGGGATTGTCCAGGCCGGTGACTACTTCAACCGCATTCCACAGACCTGCAAACTGACGGGTACCCGCCGCTGGGCACCGGGCCGACAAGCCGAAACCGTGCTGGAAGAACTGCGGGCGTTGATCGATCCCATCGCGAGGAAGGGAGGACTTCGCGCGAACGTATCAATGGAACACCAACGCGAACCCTTTGAGACTCCAGGTGACGACCCCCTGGTCGAGGCAGTCGCCACCGCGCATCGCCAGGTCACCGCGACCGAAGCGGAAGTCGTCGGCAAACGGATCGTGGGTGACGCCAACCTCTACGTCCACGGCAGTGGTGTGCCCACGATTTACTATGGCCCCAGTAATGAAACAGCGCATGCTGACATCGAAAACGTCTCGATTCAACGCCTCCAATCGGCGGCACGCGTCTACGCCTTGGCTGCGATGGAGTACTGTGGTGTCCAATAACCCGTCGCCCCCAGTCGACGTACACGCTATTCGTCGCGAGTTTCCTGCGCTTGACAAATACACCTGGTTCCAGAACGGTGGAGTCAGTATTACTCCTGCCTGCATCGCCGGTGAACATGCTCGGCTCATGCGCGAGTTACTCGATCGGGGCCCCCTGCACATCCTGTATCCGGATGAAGAATATGAGCGGCGGCGGAGCACGATGCAATGCTTGGCTGCGTTCTTTGCCGTAGACCCGCGTGAGCTGGCATTGATGCGTGGCGTGAGCGAGGCATACCAGACCGTCCTGCGGGGGTTGGATTGGCAACCCGGAGACGAAATCATCATCAGCCAGGACGAAGAAGCCGCCTTGCTACTGCCGACCCTGCATCTGCGCGATCGGTACGCAATACGTGTCGTCAAGCTCCCTCTCTTGTCCGCTCCGGATCAACAGCTCGCGGCACTGCAAGATTGTCTGTCCGACCGCACCCGGCTGGTCGCGTTGAGTCACGTAACCACCGACCTCGGGTATCGACTTCCCCTACACGACCTATGTCGTATCGCGCGACAGCGGGGCGCGCTGACTTTTGTCGATGTGGCGCATTCGGCCGGCCTGTTTGAACTCGATCTACCGGGAATGGGTTGCGACTTTGCGGGCATCCTCTCCTACAAGTGGATGTACGCCCCTTACGCATCAGGACTGCTTTACGCCCGTCAGACCAGCCAGCACCGATTGGCCATTACCTACGCGGGAGGACGCAGCGAGCAATCGCTGGACTTTGAGCGGGATGCGTATGTCCTGCGAAACACCGCCGAACGATTTCAGTACGGACCCTGGTCGTGGCCACTGATCCATGCCTGGGCCACCGCCGCCGAATGGCTGCAAAGGATCGGCCTGTCAACGATCGAACAGCGCACCGCACTGCTGGCAACTCGATTGAAACAGCAACTGCGAAAGCTCGACGGAGTCTCGCTGCTGACCCCGGTCGAGGCTGACCGGTCAGCTGCACTGGTCGCCTGCGAACTTGCCGGCTGGACCGGTGAGTCTCTGGCCCGTCAGCTCCGGCGCCGCTGGAACATGATCGTCAAACCGCTGCCACATACCCGTCAGGGCTTGCGGATCAGCCTGCCTTTTTTCCTCCTCGAAACAGAGATCGATCAACTCGTCGCTGCGCTGCGGATCCTTCAGTCGGAACCGGCCGCATGATCTGCCGGAGCGCAGATCACTGCACCTCACTAGCGATTTCCGACTCAGCCAATCCGCGGTGGCCAGACGGGGTGCATAGACGAAGGCCGCGCCAGGCGGCAGAATGGACGTTCGAGAAAAAAACGACCCTCTTGCGGAGATTCGTGATGTCACAACGCGCTTTTGAAATGCGTATTTACCATGCCGTACCCGGCCGCATGGAAGCACTACATGCCCGCTTCCGGGATCACACATGTGATCTATTCTCCCGCCACGGAATCGGGATCGTCGGGTTCTGGGTTCCTCAGGATCCCACGGCTGCCAGCGAACGTCTTGTCTATCTGCTTTCGTATCCTGATCGGCAGGCAGCAGACCAAAGCTGGCAGGCCTTCCGTGATGACCCTGATTGGCAAACAGCCAAAGCAGCCTCGGAGGAGGCTGGGCCAATCGTCGCGAAGGTGGAATCCGAATTTCTCGACCCCACCGACTATTCACCTCTCGGCTGACGGCGTTGTCGTTTGCCTTCCATGCGCACCACCGGCCCCAGCTGTGCACGAGGAATGAGGCAACCCGCTAGGGAGCCGGATGCGCGCTGGGATCCAATGTGACTCGGGGCGTAAAATAGCGTTCCGGGGTGAGTGACAACCAAGGGACAATACCCTCGGCGGGATAGAACTCGGTCTCATCATGGGTGCGGCCATGGATAAAGTGCAACAACTCCCCCCGCAGTTCCGGTCCCACGGAAAACTTCAGATCATTCCAGCGTGCTTTGGCCATCTCGCCATCGGCCACCCGGGCTACTTCGCGACCATCCGCTCGTAACACCATAGCCTGTCCGGCGTCATATCCGAAAGCCACGTTGATCACCGCCTGCTGTGCATCGTGCCGCGTCTTGAAAAATACCGCCTGCATGCGCCGGGAAACCAGTAAATGCCAGGCAAACACTTCGCGATCCAGGTCACTGACGGGAAATTCAATCCGAGGTCGGTCGTGGTCGGTAGCAATCCACAACACGTATTCGCTTGGTTTACCATCTGCCGCCACTGACAATATCGTCTCCCGTTCACCGAGTGAGGCCCGCGCCACTTCAACACCGTCAACACCCCGCGTCACCCAGACGCGGCCCGGCGCAAGCTCGCCTTTCAAGGTGAACTGAAATGCCTGATCGCTCGATTCGCGGGCAACCACAATCGGCAGCCCTTGCCAGCGTTTGTAGTACCGCTTGGAAGCGTAATGTGATTTTCGGTGCACCCACATGGGGATCATCCCCGGCGCGTAATAACTAATTCCATAGCGGGGCCGAACGGAACCCTCAGCAGATGCGAGTGCGGCCAGGAATCCGGGCATCCGCTGGCTGAAATAGCCGCCGGTCAAAGTCAGCGCTGGTGTGAAAAACCCGTCGTAGAAATGGTTCGGTTGAAGAAACTGATCACTGAGCATCAGTTTCATTTCCGCCACACCTTTGGACAGATACTTGCGTTTGCCGAACAGACGATAACCTTCTGTCAAATCGTGCCATAGCGCACCACCGCTACCAAAAAACGCGTTGTCCGTGACAAAGTCACACCATCGCTCCAGGCTACGGATGGCAACCGGGTCACGTGTCAGGTGGATGTAGCGTGGCAACCAGGGGGCGTATCCAGCCCACCCTGGAAACGCGCCTGGACCGAGCTCGTGCTCCGCATTAGTTTGGCTTTCCAGCAGTGACGCCACATACGTCTGGAGTTGAGGGAGCAACCGCGCATCCCATGTCGCTTCGTAAAGAAAGCAGAGACTGGCGAGCGGGCCTTCGCCATCCCGCCCCCGGTTTCCCCCGCGGGGAAACCGGGCGACCGCATCCGCCGTTTCACGGGCCACATCGACTCCCCGCTGGTAGCCCGTGAGGTAGTAATCGTAGAACAGATAGTCGCTCATATTGTTGTAGTCGTACAACCGGTTTCCCGAGTGCCAGTGCACCAGCCCCTTGTAGTCGCACAGTGCCCCGGAAATCTTGCCAACGGGGTATCCCTTGGCTTCGTATTGGGGTGTCGAATAATGACAGATGTCGACATCCATCAGGTGGAGTGCTTGGCGGCGGGCAGCGGTCAGGTACTTGGGGTCACCAGACCGCAGATAAAGAAGCCAATAAGTCCGTGGATTGCCATGGTGGTGGTTGGCCCAGGTACGATTGACCGGCACCCGTTTATTCGCAGGGTCCCAGCGGCTGTGGCGATCCCCAAAATTCCACATGCCATAGTCCTGCATGTACTCGGTCGATCGCTGCAACCAATCAAAATGACGAGACAGCGCCATTTCGACATCGGGAAACCGCTCGTGATCAACTGGGTGCAACATTCCCACGGCACCACTTTCACCAATCCACTTCGTCGACGGTAAACAGCCAATGTCCTGACCACTCACAGCGCACCGCCGACGCGTCTCCGCTGCAGCCGCACCAAATGACCAGACCATCTCGTGCGTCTTGGCAATTCCCAGCGCCTCATCAGACTGGTTCTTGATCGCCGCTGGGATATAGTAGAACTCATGCGTGTGGGCATCGGCCTTGTCATGAAATTGCGCATACGCTCTCGGTATGCTGAAATCAAGCAACTGCCCCTCGTGGGCAAACCACAGCATATGGATATCACGTGCACTCACGACATCGGGCGGATGTCTTACAGGTACATCGTGGCGGGGCCACAAGTGGACGCGCATTGTCTGGTTCTCGACTTCCAACTCTTTGGGAAAATTCTGCCAGATGTCCCGTACAGCAACCCCGACGCTACCAGATTGAACCCATCCGGCACTCTGTCTGGCAATCGCTAGTTGCGCTTCGCGCCCCTCTCGTACTTCGGCAACGCGCAGTCGGTCGTGGGACTCTTGAACCAGATAGGCATGGGAGCCGGAGGCGGGCACTGGTGCTGCGCCGGCAATGCCAAAAAGAACACGGCCCGCCCGCGTCAAGTGTGACTCCAACGCGATATTCTGGTAACGCAGCGTCTTGGTCGGTGTCGTCACCACAAACGTATGAAATACTCGCAGGAACGATTCTCCCCGGTACGCATGAATCCGCACACTATATTTACCGGTTCGCTGGCCCGCCGCCACAAACCAGCCGTGGGCTGCGATGACGGCGCGCAAGGGGCCTGCTTCCTCAACGACGACCCGAGAATCACGATCACCGGCAGCTTCATAAACAGTGCCGTGCTCATCGGTCAAAGTGATCCGACTGCCATCGATCAATGGCTCTCCGTTGAGGCTCGCCGAATCGAGAAAGGAAAACCCACGTTTGCGGACAGAAAATCGCAAGGGCCCTGTATCGACCTGGATACGGTCCTGATCCTGCTCAATCCTGAGCGGATTGGGAACCGCCGCGCGGGCGACTCGGGGCCCATAGTGCAATCGGTAGGTGGTCACACTGTCCGCAGACACGCGCCCGGGAAAATCGAGTAGCAGCCATTTGACGTAACCTCGCGGTGACCAACGGCTGGAGACACGAATTTGTAGTGGAAGTTCACGCGTTCCTTGCAGATTCATCAGTTTGAAGTGTTCGGCGCTCAAGGCCGTGCCGCGCGGTAAAGGCACACCGGTAGTGAGAATGTGCTCTCCCGCGGCAACCGTATTCGGTTGAATCAAAATTGGAATCGAGCCGCTAACCGATGGCCTTGTCGCTCCTTGCGCAAACGGTACCAGCGTGAATCGCGCTACTCCCCGCGCTAACACCACGCCATCGCGGACCATTCCCACACGCAGTTCGTGAGAACCCATCGCCAGTTCACGCAGATCGAAGAGCAATGCCTGTGTCGCCACACCTGGCGCCGCCGCGAGCTGATGATGAAAAACACGGATACCCGCGCTCCAAATCGCCAGATCGAGTCGACTCCCCTTGGGAAATCCAGCAGCGAACCTCACCACCGCCTGCGCGGTCAGATCCAAGGAATCGTAAACCTTGCGGTCCAGTCGCAACTGTAACTCGTGCGAGCGACCGGCAGGGCTTGCTGGTCCGCCACGCGCCGACTGCCCAGCCAGAGCCAAGTCATCCACCCAGAGCAGTCGACGGCCCTTAAATGTCCTGGGCACTGAGAATCTGACGTGAACGGGCCCGGCACCTCGGCTGGTAACTGAGGTGGTTTCGCGACTGGCGCCTGGACTGATTCCTGCGTTGGCCAGCAACAACAGAGCCCAAAGCCCCCGACAGACCGCTCGATTTACTAGAACCGCCATCCGCCATACTATCCTGCACCGCGGCCAGCCAGTAGCGCGGTGACGCATCGGAGTCCTAACGAATCGGCAAACCTTGAACACACGATGACAAACGACGACCGCGGCCATCAGATTTCAGCCAGCCGCTCCGTCGCATCGCCGAACTCTCTAAGTTGGAGACCACATTTGGCCATCATTGACAAGAACAGGCTACACATCTTGCGGTTAGGTTTGCCGCCGTAATCGAGTACACGTCCGGTTTCAAGTTTTCCGCCACCACCGCCCAGCAACACAACCGGCAGCTTCGTCGCATCGTGAATCCCGGACATCATACTGGAACAGATCATCAACATGGAATTGTCGAGCGCGGTCCGGTCACCTTCCTGAATCGCGTCCAACTTACCGGCAATGTACGCCAGTTGTTGCAAGCAAAAATGATTGACTTTCAACCAATCAGGAGATTGGACACCGCGGTCAGAATGGGACAGCTCATGGTGTCCCACTTCGACACCCAGATGCGGGAACTGCATGTAGCTGTGGTCATTGTTGATTTTCAACGTGGCAACGCGGGTGGTGTCCGTTTGAAATCCCAGCACCAGAATGTCACACATTAATTGTGCATGTTCCGCGAGATCTTGAGGAATCCCTTCCGGCGGCCTCGGAATATTTGGTTTGTCGAGCGTCGGCCGCCAACCCTGCAACTCGCCTTGTCGACCCGCTTGTTCGATGCGCCGCTCGACCTCGCGCACCGAATTAAGATACTCATCGAGTTTTTGTTGATCGCGGCGACTAACCTTCTGGCGGAACCGGGTCGCTTCTCCCAACACCGCATCCAGCACACTCTGTTCGCCGCGTTCCGCCTGATCCTTGAACAACCGGTCGAACGCTAGGGCCGGGTAAAGCTCCAATGGCGTCGGCGCGGTGGGTGAACTCCAAGAAATATGCGAGCTGTAAAGCATCGAATAATTCTTGTGGATTCCTGGATTGGAACGCTCACAACCCAACACCAGGCTGGGGACTTTCGTCGACCGCGCGTAATACCGCGCAAGCACTTGATCAAAACTTGTTCCGCTGCGAATTTCACCGCCATCTGCCAACGGTGCGCCTGACAGCAGATTGCCGGTTTGCGAACTATGGATGTTGCCTTTGAGTGCTTGTTCGTTATAGAGCCCGCCCACAAAAAGTAGTTTTTCACGGAACGCGGACAGCGGCGCCAGGACCGGTCCCAGTTCCATCTCTTCGCCGGCCCCCTTGGCCCACCAATGGCCAGCATGAAAACCGCTACCTGAAAAAAGCACCGCGACACGAACGGGAGGCTGGCTGGCCGGTTTGGCTGGTTGCGCATCGCCCCAGACAGGGCGCGACTCCATCCAGGGCAAAGCCATGCTGACACCCAAGCCACGAAGCACGGTTCGACGGGACAACTGGTGTTTCATGGAAACGCTCCGTTCACTCGATTCGGCCGACTGCGGCACCTATTGTACACCTTTTGTACGCCTTGCCGCGTGAATCATTGTCAATCACCCAACGATTTTCCGCGGATCATCCGAAACTGTTGACTCAATACAATGGTCTCAACTGCCGCCGTAAAACGGTAGTCGCTGGCGGCCAATCGGGCGAGCATTGCATCGACCAACGGCCGGTCGGAGAGCTGGATTTCGCGACCCAACGCATAACCCAGTAGTTTACGGCAAAACTGACGCAGGAAATCATCCCGACGCTGTTGCAGGAGATAGTCCCGCAAACCGGCCAATCCGTCAATCTGTGTCCCGTCGGGCAACGTCGTCTGAGAATCGATCGCCAACCCACTGGCATCTTTGTCACGCCAGCGCCCAATCCCATTGAAGTGTTCCAGCGCGAATCCAAATGGATCGATCCGCGCATGGCATTTGGCACAGGCCGCGTCTCGACTATGCCGTTGGATGAGCTGCCGCTCGGTCAACCCGGGGGGAATCACAGCGGCGAGTTGCGGTACATTTTTCGGCGGTTTCGGCAACTTCTCGCCAAGCAGTACTTCGCTAATCCAATTGCCCCGCAAGATCGGGCTGGTGCGTGTCGCACCGGACTGCTTCGCCAGGGTTGTCGCCCAACCCAAGATGCCACCACGCCCCACTTGCTGGATACCTTCGATCCGCCGCCAGGTAGCACCCGTGACTCCCGGCACTCCGTAAAATTCCGCCAAGGGCCCGTTGAGAAAAGTATGGTCGGCATTGAGGAGGCTCAACAGGGAGCCATCTGTCTGGAACAGGTCGGTCAAGAAGCGGATCGATTCCTCGTACATGGCGCCCCGCAGTTCCGCAAACTCGGGAAAGTACTTTTCGCTTTTTTGTACGAGCGGATCGAAGTCGTGAATGTGCAACCAATGGCAGGCGAATTCCGTGGCCAGTCGCCGCACACGTGCGTCTTTAAGCATCCGCTGGGCCTGCCCGATCAGCACAGCGGGTGTGTGCAATGTACCATTGTCTACCACGCTGCGCAGCGTTTCATCCGGCATCGACGACCAGAGAAAGTAACTCAAGCGACTCGCCAGTTCCCGATCGGTCACCGGTGCGGGATCAGTCCCCTCAGGCGGTACTTCCAGCCGATACAAGAACGGGGATGCTACGAAGACGCGCGCCAGCGACAATCGAAAGGCCTCTTCATGCGACAACGAAAGCTGGCGGAGTCTCTCATACAGGTTCCGCAAATCAGTCTCCTCTCTCGTTGTGAGAGGCCGACGCCACACCCGTGCCGCAAATTCGACCAGTGCGTCGACATGAATTACTTCGCTGGCGAGGAGCTTTTTACGAAACGCATCGGCCCGCGCATTAAATGACTTGACCGCATCGTCAAAAATCCCAGCCTGCGGATGATCGATCGTTGTTTCCAACAGCGAGTCCAGAACATCGACCAGCCGAATGGGTTCGTGACTCACGTAACGCAACTCCTCCCACAATGCATCGAGCCGAGCCGTCTGAGCGTCGTCAAGCATTAATCGCGCCAAATGATCATCCTCGCGATACAACAACGTCAATGTCAGCAGTTCGTCGACAGGCACAATCTGCGTATAACAAAGCGCCGCTGGAAAGAGCTTCCGGAAGTCCTCCAGTGCCGTTGCAAAACGTCTCCGGGCCGCGCTCTTTGCACCGACCAGAATCGGCCGCCGATAGGAAACCGTTCTTTTGTCTGCGCCGATGTTGACGTGTTCCAACTTGACCATGACTTCACTCGGTCGGAGTCCGGATGGGTCAGCGGGAGTCCCCGCAACCACTTCCGTTTGCACACTTCCGGACGCACCCTTGGGCGCCAGAGTGGCCGTTGTCACAAGCATGCGACCTGTCAGCTCAGCCGGTACGTGAACCGTGATCACCGAGGGCGCCTGGACGCAAACCGAATCCGCGGCGATCGCCTTGCCACTGGCAGTCAACCAGTCGCGCAGCAGTACGTCCGGCTTTCCCTCGGCAACAAGCCGTGGTTGTGTCCAGACCACAAAATCATGTTCATTTCCGTCTCCGGCATCTCCCGCCACCAACGAGACGATAAACGCGTTTGTTTTGTCCGCCTCCTGGGGAGCTGGGATGGGAAACTGCAATTCATGCTGTGTCAGCAGCGGACTGACCGCTTCCATCCACCGCGAGCGGCTCCCCTTACGACCCAGCAGGCCGACCGGGTTGAAGGTCCACACCCCTTTTTGCCAGTTGCGCACCTGCCGGGTCAGCACCGCCGCCGCATCCGGCGCCGCCTGGCGCCAGTGCGCCCGCAGTTGATCCAACAGAAACGATCCGTCATCCGCCGCGGTCAAGGCAGACCACAAGCTGCCCAGGTACTTCGCATTCAAGCTGGCCTGCGCAGCCACATCAGCAATCGTCTTGTCACCCGACTGGAGTGCTGCGCGTTCCGCCAGTGTGGCGGCGAAGTACCGCTCTAACGGCAAACGACCCGCCTTCCCCAAGTGCGACATCCCGTGACCGTAATGATCAGCCAATCTCTCAACAACACTGTATTCTCCGTAAAATCCGCGAATCGCTGAAAGACATTCATCAGTCCAGTCTCGTCTTGTCGTATTGGCTGAGAACCGAAAACCGGCGGGCAATAAGACGGCGTGTGCCGCGATTTCCTTTCCCGCGTCGAGGTATTTCCTCAGCAGCCCTGGCGACATGACCAGCGCGTTTCCCGTGTTGGTGAAACCCTCACCCGCCGCCCCTTCACTAGGAAACGCGCGGGCTGGATTCAAAGCAACTCCCGTCAAATCACGGAGTGTAAAGGTATACTCCGCATTGTTGAGCCTGCGCAGTACCACGGGTCCCGGATCGCCCGCGCTGGCCAGCGCTTCGGCCCGCAGGTACTGCTCAGCCCAAACTTGCAGTACTTTGCGCTGTCGCGGCGCGGGCTGAGGAGCGTCTGCGGGAGGCATTTCTCCGTTCGCCAATAATTCGACAACTTGGATCCAGGTCCCCGTCCCGCGACGCACTTCACGAAGCGTCTTAAAGCGCTGTAAATCCAAATCGCCCTGAGGCGCATCACCGGAATGACATTTCAAGCAAAACTGCTTCAACACCGGCAGCACTTCGCGCTCGTACTCCACGGCCAGCTCGGTGAAGGGCCGAGCTGGCTGCCCAGTGGCAAACCCGCTGCCACACAGAAAAATCAACAGAACCAGCGCCGCAGCTCGACCCGATCTCAAAAAGGCGCGTTTCACGAACAAGTCCCCGGTTGCCAGGTATCAATCGGCCAACGCCGGTTCAGTATATCAGACAATCACCCAGGTGTTACGGTTCGGTATGATTGACGCGCAACCTGCGGCATCCAACAATCGGCGACCAGGGCACGAGCCCGCCGCGACGGTCTCGGCCCGTAATGGCCCAAACACTCGTTGGCACATCTACTCTCCACTACCTCAGGCCTTTCCATGCCCCTTACCACTGCCCATCTGGACGAAGCAGCGCGACAGCTACAACAAGGGCGATCCCAACCTCCGCTGCCGATTGGAAATCTGCCGGCGCACCTGCAACCGCAACAGATCGACGACGCGATGGCCATACAGGACGCGCTGCACCGACGCTTGAGCGAATCAGGACATGGCCATTTGGTGGGAACCAAGATCGGTTGTACCACGCCAGTGATGCAAGAATTCCTGGGCATGCCACATCCATGTGCTGGAGGAATTTTTGATAGTACGGTTCGTTCCCAGGACGGCTCTTTTGATTTTGATTCTTTTCTGCATGTGGGCGTCGAATGTGAAATTGCAGTACAACTTGGTTCCGCGCTCTGTGCCAGCGATGCGCCCCACACCCGCGCGAGCGTTGCCCGCGCCGTGTCTGCATTCTTCGCTGCCATCGAAATTGTGGACGACCGCTACGTCGATTTCAGTCGCCGCATCCCCGACAGTCGAACCTGGGTCGCCGACGATTTTTTTGGTGCCGGTGTCGTCCTCGGCGAAGCGGTCCACGTATGGCAAAAACTCGATTTAGCAGATCTGGAAGGGGTCATGCGCATCAACGGGACGGAAGTCGGTAGAGGATTTGGTCGCGACATTATTCACGGCCATCCCCTGGAAGCTCTGGTGTGGCTCGCCAACGAGACGGCGCGACGCGGGCGCGAGCTGCCCTCTGGATGGATCGTTATGCTGGGTAGCGTGGTGCAAACAAAGTGGGTCGCCCCAGGCGACACCGTAGACGTTGAAATCACAGGGCTCGGTAACGCCCGCGCGCGTTTTCAGACGCCCCGCTAGATTGGTGCCATAGCGCTTGAGTCAGCGGCCGGTTCAACCCCCGCGCCCACTCCGTTTAGCGGTATCGATCACGCAGGATGCGAGCCGCGGCCGTTTCATTGGTGAGTTTCTGGCGGACCTCCTCAAGGCTTACATCGGCTGCAGAACCTGGAGCAAATCCACAGTCCGGATTCAGCGTAATCCGCTCCGGCTCCAGATACTTGAGCGCGGTTTCCACCCGTCCGACAATCATCTCGACCGAATCCACCTGGCCCGGCTGGCAACTAACGCAACCTAATCCCACCTGGGTCTCAACCGGTAGCTGACTGAGGATTGAGAGATCGCCCGCGCCCGGCGCAGTAAATTCTAGTGTGATGTGCCTCGCCGCCAGCCTTCTTAGCTGCGGCATGATCTTCTCAAAACCGCCAGTGTGCGCGGCTTCCCCACGGACACGGGCACCAGCACGACGGCAAAGGTGCACGGCCATCGTGACGCCTTCGATCCCGTCAATGAGCCGATTGTTCATGTCAACAGAGAAATCTGCTGCCTGATCCGGATGCTTGTAATTCGCTCGTACGCGATCGTCGACGAACAGGCAGAGATGCGGGTCGTCGATCTGAATAATCGCAGCACCCGACGCCGCTAACATTTCAACTTCCTGTCGCAGGATGGGTACGCAGTCGCGGATAAAGTCCTCGCGCGTAGGATAAGCGGCCGCAGACTTCTCGGCATCCCACATGCGCTCGCCAAGTAGCGCGGGGGCGGGCAACGTCGTCTTGATTGCACGCTGTGTCAACGTCTTTAGGAAAGCGACCTCACGGGCAATGAAACCTGGTTCACGTGGGCTGAGGCGATCGACCACAATCGTCCACGGTCTTCCATCGACCGGATTGCGACTCAATTCAAATCCATGGGCGAGTTCAGCGACAACTCCGATGTACGATTTTCGCCACCACTCTCCGTCGGAAAGAACATCCAATCCGACGTCTTCCTGCATCGTCACAATGTCGCGAACCGCTGCTTCCATTGCAGATCGGTAGCCTGGCTCTGTCCGATCGAGATTTCCAGCCACCAAATCACGCACGCCAGCAGGACGAGGTAGTGATCCGATAATCGAAGCCGGGAACAGCGGCAGTTGACCCATAACTTACCTCCGAAGGTGGTTTCCACTCCAATGTTCCCGCGCATATTGGAAATCCTGTTGCGTATCGACCTCAATGTATCCACCCGGCGTGTCAACATGCGACATGGCCACTCCACGCAGCAGCATCTCTTCCAAGAGCTGGATCAAATAGGCCTTTTCAAAGACCGTAGCTGCCCCCCAGGGATGACCCGCAAACTCTCTTCGGCAGCGATGGTAGTGTTCAATCAGTTGGGCGGCACCCGCTCTAGAAAAATGCGCCACGCCGATGAACTCACCGTGGGCATCCTGTTCGTTAAGCTGGCGATTGATGCGCAGGACTCGACCGGCGCTCGCAGTCACCTTTTCCGCATCATCCGACGGGTGTTCCGTTCGGTCCACATATCGCTCAAGCCACTGGGTATCCACACCCAACGTAATCTCTGCGGGACTCGCGATCAGGTCACCAATCACAGCGGGCGTGAAGAGGATGTCGGAATAGGCGCAAAGAAAGCCATCCTGCATGAGATCCTCGGCACAAAACAAGGAAGCCAGAATATTATTGTCTTGCCATTTTTCGTTATGCCGAAACGTAAAATCGGGAAACGCACTCTGCACCTTCGCGATCTGGTACCCCCCAATAAAACACACCTGTTCCGGACCAATTGACTGGACCGGATTTTCCTTCAAGGCATACAGCGACCAATCAATGAGACGTCGATTATCGACTTCGGCGAAGCACTTGGGATGATCTGCGGTTGTCGGCATCAACCGGCTACCGCGGCCAGCTCCAATGATTATGACCTGCATGGACTGACTACCTTTTCTCAACCACCACCATCAAAGCAGCCAGGACACCCAGTCCATGACCTACCCGAGGCAACACAGTGTACCACGACGAAAGACCTTGATCTGGAACCCAGCCAAGTAATAAGCCGATCAAACCGACCAGGCTCGCGATCCCAGTCAACCACGCCAAGCGGGGTTCACGATATCGTGCCAGCGGTAACAGAAACGCTCCACCAGACGCGGTGATCACGACCCAATGTACTCCCGTAATGAGGAACACGAGCAGCGCGGACAACAGCAGCAAACACGTCCCCACCACGACGGGGACCGAGCCATCCAATAACCTCAGTCGGCTGGCAGTCGCATTCCATAGCAAACCGGATGCCAATGCTGCCGCAAAAGCCCAGCCAGCCCAAATGGAAATTGCCAACTGCCAACCACCGTGCTCTGCGACGGAGTAATAACCTGTAACCACGTCACCCGTCGCCGCACCCATATACCCCATGAAGTTGACAAACCCAGCAGCGGCTGCGGCAGTTCCCTTGTGCGCCAGATCCGCTGGAGCGGTTCCCACCAGTAACACCTGGGGACCATAGATGCAAAAACCAATCACACCCAATAACACGATCGTGCCACCGACGGAAGAACGAGAAACCGATTCATACAACAACGTCAACAGGCCCAGCAGTAACAACAACAAACAGACCACCGGCGCCCGCCGTCCACCAAAAAATCGGTCGGTCGCAACACCCGCATAATACGATCCCAAGCCCGCTCCTAGTGCAATGACGCAATACTTCAGCCCCGCTTTGCCGATCGTTGTCTGCTGCACTTCCATAAGATGCGTCAAACCCCAATCGAGAAACCCATATCGGCATGCATTGAGCAGCCCCAGAGAGAGACCGAGCAACCACAAGGTTGGATTGTAAAGCGTCAGGTAAAGGTTTTCGGAAACGCCTCTCTTGTGAGCAGCTGAACGCCGACCGCCACCCTCGAATTCCGTGGCCGTGGCAACTTTTCCTGGTGCCTCCGTGAGCAACAAAAGCGTGGCAATCCCAGCAAGCGTTAATACACCGGCCGGCACAAACACAGCGCCACGCCAACCGAACCACTGGGCTGAATAAGCAGCCACCAGATAGGTCAATCCCAAGGTAACCTGATAACCGGTCCCAATAATGCCCAACGCTCTGCCACGCCAGGACATCGGAATCCAGTTACCGACCACTCGTACACAAGGCGTCCAACCCAACGATTGACAATAACCATTACATGCCCATACGAAGAGCAAAAAGTAAAACCCGGCCCCCAAGCCAAATAACACGTTCAGTAAGGCGGAGCCGAACATCCCAATCGCCAACAACAGCCGGGGCGACACGCGTTCCGAAAGCTGACCATTGACCAACTGTCCGAGCCCGTAACAAACCTTCAACGCTGCCAGAATCACTCCCACTTGTAGTGAATCCAGGCCCAGTCCGCCGGCGGCCAAAGGCGCCGTCATTCCAGGCACCGCGGCAGAGATATTCGTGCGACAAAAATAAAACGCCCCGTACGTCATCCAGATAATCCAGATCAATCGACTTTCGCCGGCGTTGGCAGTCCGCACTTCAGACACAGCTGGAGTGCTCGACGGGGGTGTCTGTGATGTCGACATAGGAAGGGGAGTCGCCGAGGAATCGAAGCTATTGCACGCCTCTGTTACGCGCAGGCAGGCGGGAACGGAGCCTCATTAGATTGTGATCAGAAGGACCGACCGAAATGGGTGCCTGGAAAACTCAGTGCGACAGTCTCACAGTCGGTCGAGAATTCCCAAGCGCACCCCACTGAAAACGCTCCACTGCTGGTATTGGCGTAAGCCTGCGGGCGGATCATCGATCCGTCCGCGGGCCTTGAAGTCCTGTCGCAAACGGGTCGATGAGATAAGCAATCAAATCACGGATCTCCTGGCGATTAAAGCGGTCCAGGATCCCACTGGGCATCAAAGAGACTTGCGAGGGAAGGACCGCCTCGACATCGACTCTGTTGATCTTGATCCGTGCGAACGGATGAAGAGGATCGGTTCGTACGCGGTACTCTTGACCGACCAAATCCACAATCTGACCTGTCACCTGAGTGCCATCCCGCTTGATGAAAATGGTCATGCGATACTGGTCGGAAATGACCTTACTGGGCAGCACAAGACTCTCCAGAATCTCCTCGGGACGGTAGCGGCCTGCCAGACCATTCAGTTGCGGTCCTAGCACGCCTCCGGTGTTTCCCAGGCGATGGCAATTGGCACACCGCGCGATGCGAAACACGACTTTACCGTTTTCACGGTTCGCGCTTTGCAGTGCTGTCGAGGTCACCGCCGGCAACAGTTCCGTGACCGTCCACTGTTTGACCACGGGTCTGGTGACAGGTTGCTCAGGTGGATCGGGATCGATTCCCAATTGTTCGATCAATTCACCGAACGTGCGTTTCTGGTCGGCATAAGGACGCCGTACAATGGCTCGCAGTTCTGGCGGATCTAACGCAGCGATTAAACGTCCGCGCTGGGCGGCGGTGAAATGCTCGATTCCCCGTTTGAGGATCAGTCGCAAATAGTGGATCTGACGCATCAGGGTAGGTGTCCCTTCCAGAACTGTGAGCGTCCGGTCCGCCAATTGCGGAGTCTCCAACTGGTAGAGCAGCGCAGCCAGCTCACGATTGAGTGTCCCAGTCGTCGTGGGGTAGCGACTATTGAGATGCGACCGGACTGCCTCCAGTTGCTTTCCCTGTGGTAGCGCCATTCTCGCGAAAGTAATACCGTACACCCGCAATAGCGCATGCCGTTGGAGGAGTGACAGAGAATCCCAATCCAACGACAACAACCTCGCGAGAATCTGCGCACGCGCTGTCGTATCTCCCTGGCGGGCCAGCGCGATCAACCCTGTCAGTAATACCTGGGTGTCCGTAGCGCTAGTAACACGCTGCTGCCAGCCCTGCGGGTCCTGGTGTTCGATGGCAACTCGGGCTGCGTACCGCACTGCGCGATCCTCAGACCCCAGATAAGGCCAGGCCCGCGCGACGGCCTGGGGATGCACGCGTCCGTGAAAATCCTCTAACGCACGGCGTTGCTGGACCGACGAGCGAACGGGTGCCTTGTCGGGCGAGGGCAAAATCGCATCGCCGGACCAGAAAACACGGTACAAATGGCCTGGCGTGCCACGGCCACCGCTAATGAAATACAAGGCGCCGTCCGGGCCGACTTGAATATCGGTTGCCGGCAAGGGACGACCCGAAGCAAAAAACTCCCAGTCCGCTTCGTAGGTCGCACCACGAGACCGTAAATGAAGCGCGTAAATCCGCCCATAACTCCAATCACAAACAAACAAGGCACGCTGATATTTGAGCGGAAATGCAGTCCCTGTTCCAAACACGATCCCCGTAGGAGAACCGGGGCCCACCTCCCGGACCGGAGGTGGGTTGTCCGGATAATAGGCGGGAAGATTCTCCTCGCTTTGGCGCCACCCAAAATCAGCCCCGCTAACCAGATGGTAAATATTGGTAGGCCGATACCAGGGTAACCCCATAAAGCCTTCGTTGTCCGAGTCGAAGGTGAATAATTCACCCTCAGGATCAAAGGCCAAATCGTACGCGTTGCGTAAGCCCATTGAAAACAACTCCCGTTGCCCACCGTCGGGAGAGATCCGCATCACCCAACCTTGCGGCCGTGGACGCTGCTGATGGCGCGTGGGAGCGATTTGGGAAACCAGGTTACGGGTCAATCCTGCCGGCAACCCGGTGGCGTTACCGGCAATGAAATAAAGCCAACGGCGTTGGGGGCCCAACACGATTCCATGGGGTCCGTGCTCACTCCCACCAGAGATCTCCAGCAGTAATTCCGGTGTACCGAAATTCCCCTTGCCATCGATGTCAGGAATTCGATAGACGCCGGTCTGTGGATGGGCTGCGCCGGTAACCGCGTAGAGACTCCCCAAGGCGTACAACAGGCCATGCGCCCCACCCACTCCCGTCTGGATCTCTTCTACGATCGTCTGCGACGCTGGGTCGTTGCGACGCGCCGGCCGAATGCGGTGCATGCGATTTCCCTGGTGGGAAACGAGGATGCGTCCCTGCGGATCAAAGGTCATGCTGATCCAGGAACCCACATCCGCAGGCATGGTAATCAGGCGTTGTACCTGGAAACCCTCGGGAACCTTCACTTCGGTTGCCGGCTCGGACGTGGCACGCGCCACCGTCACAGTGTCAGCGGCCCTGCCTGTTTTGGGGCCCAGGATCATCGACAGGTACACCAGGCATCGCCATAGAGAACTGCATCGCAGTGGATTAACTCGCCCAGACATACTTCCGTGACCTTGCAGAAAATCCAGGGAAACCATGCGCAACCGCATGCGCGCTGCGACAATCATACCGAAAACCAGTAAACCCATGTTCCCCGACGGCGTGTTGCGGCATAACGACCGGCTATACCTGATCACTGGACCCGCCTGACCGAGGTACTGGTATCCGTGGCACGGATTCCGCTGGAGGCGTCACCGGCATCGGGTCGAACGCGTGCGCACGCTACAGTAGTCCAGCACCCCCACACGCAGTGGGATGCCATACTCCCGGTGGCTCGCTTTCCCGCAGCGCACTAGTACGTCACGACGTCGCGACTTTCAACCCAGGCATCCCCACTGCCACCGAGCCGAATGTGCAGCCAGTCACCACGGCGCGCTAGTACTTGAAACTCGGCACCTTCGCGTACCGCCTCGGTAAACGCCGGCTCGTAATTCTCTGAATTGCCTTTCCGAGCAGTGACTTCCTCCACAACCACAACACCGTGCTCAATGCGCTCAAAACGGTGCCAATCCCATCCGGTAGAAAGCAACGATAGCGCCCACAACAGACCACTTAGCAGGGCGCCCCGTCGACAAGCCGTACCAACAGCCGAGAACCGCATCAGGATTCCCAGAAGCAACGTGACACTTAGTAAAGTCGTTGTCACCAAAAACTTCTCCGGATAACTCAACCAGTTCTGCCAGAAGAACAGGTAACCCAAAAACGGTGTGGGTTCGGCAGGCACCGCAGTCGAGGATAAGGCGCTGCGCAAATTCGCTGCCAGTTGCGGATCGCGTGGCCGAAATCGCAGTGCCCGTCGATACGAGGCAATCGCGCGGCCAGCTTCACCCGCGCGCATCCAGGCGTTACCCTGGTTATAAAGCACCGCACCCGACACCACGTCCTGATCAAGAATCGCCTGGTAACGGTTGGCAATTTCCAGAAACTGCTCGCGCGACTCGGCTGCGGCAAACGCCTGGTTGGCCTCGTCGAAGCGTTGGGCAGCTGTGGCATCCACCGCGCCCCGGCACCCGACGGCTCCTCCTGCGGCCAACACCAGCAGCAAAGCCCAACGCACGCATTCCCTCCAGCAGGCCGCTGTACGGAGGTCAGCTGGGTACAT
This sequence comes from Planctomycetaceae bacterium, assembly GCA_002709225.1. Lineage (GTDB taxonomy): Bacteria > Planctomycetota > Planctomycetia > Pirellulales > Pirellulaceae > UBA9264. Next base: position 12,621 of record PAQH01000061.1, on the reverse strand, counting down.
GATTTGGGAGCGGATGGATGGCATTTAAATCTCACACACGATGCCGCTTGAGCGCGTTGACCAGACTTTCCATCAACGCATCTGCATCCTCGACCAGCCGTACTACATCCTCGCCGGCCACACCGTATCGCAAGGCATCACACTGGTCGAGCAAATCCAGTACCGGCTGGCTAATTTCGTCGGCCACACCGATCGCTGCCAACCGCTCCGCAACATCACGTGGTGCCAGGCCAGCCTGTCGATCGTTGGTGTAGTCAGCCACCAATCCGGTGACTGCGTGGCTGAGACATTCGCAGGCTGCGCGATGTTCTTGCAGCTGGGCGTGGGTACGCGCCTCTTTCAACTCCGTACGGGCGCGCGAATACGCCGCCTTGCGTCGCTGGCGATCTGGTTGCAGACGTATCTGTCGTACACGAGTAATGACCAGACTGACGGCAATAAATCCCGCCACCAAGCCCAACCAAAGGCGCAGCCAAATCTCAGGGCGCACCCGGTCGTTACCCAACACCTCCAGCTCGTTGGCGAAGATACCACCTTCACGAAGCTGTAAATTGGTCGCTCCCGTAATACCCTCGGGCCCCGCCGCCGAGACAATCTCTGTATCGGCCAGTTGTTCTGCGGCACTGATCTCCAATGGAATCGGGGCGGTGTGCAAGGTCACGTAACGTTCCTGTTCCACGTCAAAAAACGAAACCGGAATCGCTGGAAATTCAGTAATCTTGGTGTCGAGCGGTCGCAAGCTGTAGGTGAACCTGCGCGCCTTGGGCTGGCTTTCTTCGGTCGCTTCGTACATCCGAAAAGCTCCCTCGACTCCCGCCATCCCAGCAATTGCGGGTGGCCGCGCCTCCGCCAGCGCACCCTCCCCCGAGACCACCAGTGTGAGCGTCATCGGATCACCGACGCGTGCCGAGTGGGGAGACAATTCGGAGCGCACGGAAAACTGACCGATCGCCCCGATGTAAGACTCGGGGCGACCCTCAGGGGGGACGTCCTGAACGGTCACGGTCAGCGCAGAAGAAACCGCAAAAACCCGCTCACCTACGGGACGTTGGGACCGCATGCCAGTCACAAACGTCCCTTTGACTGAAACCGGCGAAAACGCATACTGGCCCAACCGTTCCGGAATCAAAGTGCGTTCAAAGGCATACTCCCAATAGCCCGTATCTACATCCGCCGCGCTCTGGCGGCGGGTCCGTCGCGGCGTTGGATGAAATCCGGTCGCCCTGCTCTCGAACAAGGAGAACACCGACGAGTTACCGATATTATTGATCTGGACGCCATTGCCGCGGCGACTGGCCAGGGGTTCCAGCACCTCACGCCAACTCCGATCGGCCCGGATTCCTGCCGGCATCTGCTGATCATCCAGCCAGGTGGCTTGCATCACGGGTGGATCAGACTGCACCGTCAGAGGATCCCGAGCAGCAAACTCCCCCGGTAGATCCTTCACCGCCAGTGTCAACTTCAACCGAAAAGGCTGCATCGGATAAACGCGATCCTTGTCGACAGAAAACTCGAGCAATACGACATCCTGATCGGCAGGTGGTATCACCCGTAGGGCAACCACCCTGCCTCGCAGCTCCTCAGTTCCGACAACTGCTGTCGGCGCCGGGATTTCCAGATCTCCGTTGCGCCGAGGTGTTAGTCGATAACTGTACTGCCTTCCGCGCCGTACCACGACGCGCCGCACGCCGTTAATAATCGTGATTTGCTGCGAATCGAGAGACTGTTCACCCAATTTGGCGACGAGAAAATCGGTGAACCCAGGCAATTCCGGCTCGACAGGCTGGTCGACATGGTTGAGCGTCACCCGGTACAAGACAGACTCCCCCTCATAGATTTCCTGCTTCTCAATCTCGACGATCAACTCAGGCTGCTGCGCCGTAGCCTGACAAGCCGCGAGCAATGCCCAGCAGAGGAGCATCGGCAGGCACCATTTCGATCGGTTGGCAAAGAGAGTCATGAAGGTACAAACCTGTGAAAACCAAAAAAACAGAAGTTGCCATTCACCAATCTCGATCAACCGGAACGCGGCCCGCCGCGGCGCGCTGCAACTGTTTTCGCAAGTCACGATGCTGACGCTCTCTTTCGCGAGCGCGACGCAATGTGGAAAGCGCTTTTTCCTGCGGAGACTTGGTGGGATCCTGGGGTGACGAACTGTCTTGCTGCTGATTCTGTTCTCCCTGCTGTGAATCCTGTTGCTGCTCCTGCTCGCCCTCTTCTGGATTCTGTTGCTGCTGGGAATTCTCGTCGGGAGGCTGCTCCAGCGACTTGCCAATTTCCTTGAGCAACTCAAGCGCTTGACGCTGGTCGGGCAATGCATCCGCCACATGCGTTTTCTCCAACTGGCTCGCGGCCGCCTGCGCGTGTCGTTCCACGTCGGGACCGAGCGACACCGCTTTTTGCAGCGCCTCTTGCAGCGCGGCGCGTTGTTCTGCGGCTTGTGCGGCAGCTCCTGCGGAGGGTTCCGCGCCCGATCCGGCGGGAGCTGACGGATCGACCGGGCCGATCAGCGGTGCCGACTCGTGCGCCGTTTCGTTCGCAGCAGTCTGCTTGATTTCTGCCTCGGCTTTGAGCGTCAACATGCGGCTCCACTCGGCCACCCGTGATTGCTGCTGCGCAAGTGCCACATCGTCACGCTGCGCCGCTCCTGCTGTGGCTGACGTCTGGGTACCCCCAGTTTCAGTACCCCCAGTTTCAGAATTCCCAGTTTCAGAATCCGAGGACGCAGCGTCCGTCGCTGCGGCTGTTGGCGATGGCTCCACCACAGCCGTCGAAACATCAACCAGCTGTTGCTGCTGCTGCGTCGCCCGCTGCAACAAATTACCAAACGGCGCCGCCACCATAAACATCTGATTGAAACGATCGAGGACCTCCCTCTGCTGCTGCTGTGCCGCCTCAAAATCATTGCTCTCCAGCCCCAGAGCCGCCCGGTTCATGATCTGATTACTCTCGCTCGCCAATTGCTGCAGCAACTGGATAGCTTGCGCGCGCGGATCGGCCGCCGGATCCTGCGCAGGCGGATTGGGACCCGCTGGCGCTGCCTCTTGGGGACTCTGAAAGAACTCCGCTACCTTCTCTTGGAGAGGCTCGACTTCTTCCCGCAATTTTCGCTGCGCTGTGGCCGAAGCCTTGACCTGCTGCCGCCGCCGCGGCGAGTCCTCCTCAGAGGCCAGTCCACGGGTCATCGCCCACAGAGCTGTCTGCCGCTGTTCGAGTTCTGCCAGGAACTGCAACAGGTTCTTCTCCTGACGCGACTGTTCCCGGTCACGCGCTTCCCAGATCGATTGAACGTGCTTGATGTACAGGCGAATCAGTTCGAGGTTATGCCGCGCATCAGCGTGGTCTGCGTCCAGGCGGAGACAATCCCGATAATGGCCAACCGCCTGCAGCAACTGTGAGATGCTCTGTTCCCGCACCGCTTGTTCAGCCGCTCCAGGATCCTCGCCCAGCAATGCCTGTGCCTGCCCCGCCGCCAGACAGCCGAGATTGTAATGGCAGCGGATCTCCAGCGGCGTGTCTCGAGAAAGTGCCGCTTGCTGGAAATACTTACGGGCCTTCTCCACCTCTCCGGCGGCTGCCAGCGCGCAAGCCCGATCAAACCAGATGGTTGCATTTTCCGGATCGGAAACCTCCGCCTCAACAAACGCCCGATCTGCTTCGTCAAAACGTCCCGCTTGAAAATGGCGGATCCCAGCAGCGACTTTTTTTACCGCGGTCGCACCCAGGCTCGAGTCGCTTGCCAACAGTGACACCAGCAGAACCAGTAATGGTCCCGCGGAGCGGCGTGCTATTCGAATCATCATGAGAAACTCCTCTCCATGTCTCCCGTCGGTGTTGGGTAAGCGGAAATCACCATTTCAACCAGGAGCAGCAGCAAGCCCAATCCTCCCAGCAACTGAAACTGTTCGCGATAACGTTTGCGTTTCTCTGCCAGTACTTCACCACGATTCAAATTCACCAGATGATCATCATAGATCCGACCCAAGTCGTATGCGCGTGTCTGGGCCGGTACGTAAGCGCCCTTGGTAGCCAATGCCATCTCTTTGAGAAGTCGCTCATCCATTTTCGACCACACCTCCTGTCCCTGGTGTTGCAAAAACACCCGGCTGCCATCCTCGCTCTTTTGCGGAATCCGTGCGCCCTCTCCCTGATCACCCAATCCTACTGTGATCATACGCACGTCGCGCTGGGCTGCCTCGCTCGCCGCTTCCGCCGGAAACGACTCGTGATCCTCGCCATCGGTGATCAAGACGATGACCTGATCTCGGTCACGGCGTTCCTCCATATCCGCCAGTGCTTTACGAATCGCATCGCCGATGAGACTGCCGCCACGCGGCGCACTGTCCGTATCGACATCCTCTAGTACCATACGAAAAAAACCGTGATCGGTCGTCAACGGGACCTGTACCACCGGGGCACCGGCAAACACGATCAAACCCACCCGATCGCCCTGCAATCGCTCTAACAGATCCTGGATGTCCCGCTTGGCCCGCTCCAGACGATTGGGGGCCACATCTTCAGCGAGCATCGAACGCGAAACATCCAGCAGTACAAACAAGTCGACCCCGCGTGTGGACACTTCTTCAAAGAACACACCAAAACGGGGGCGCGCCGCAGCAGCGATCAAACAGCAGAGCGCGACCATCAGGAGAATCGATTTGATCCAGAAACGCGATGTTCGAAACGACGGCATCAACCGCTCCACCATCTCCGCATCTGCGAATCGGCGGGCTGTAGCAGCCCGTTTGCGGTGCGAATAAACCAACACGGCACCCGTCAACGGCACGATCCAGAGGGCAAACAAAAGGACTGGAGTTTCCCAAATCATCGATTGTCCAGCGTCAAGGGAGTGAACGAAAACGTGTGCAAGTCAGCCAAATTTCCAGCAGCACACATGCCAATCCTGGCACCAGCAGCCATTGAAAGACCTCACCGTACTCGGTGTACAGCCGACCTTCCGTTTCCGTTTTTTCGAGTCGGTCAATTTCCGCGTAGACCTGCTGGAGCGCCTCAGTATTCTGGGCGTTAAAATACTGGCCCCGGGTCTGCTCGGCGAGCGCCTTGAGTGTCTCTTCGTCAAGCTTGACGGGTCGCGACTGGAGCACGTTGCGACCAAACAAATCGCGTGCCGGAAATGGAGCCGTACCTGTCGTTCCCACGCCGATACTGTAGATGCGGATTCCAAAAGCGTGCGCCGCTTCCGCCGCCTCCTCCGGGGCGACAACCCCCGCGGTATTTTCTCCATCCGAGAGGAGCACGATAATTCGACTCTTGGCATCTACATCCTTCAACCGATCGACCGCGACCGCGATTGCGTCTCCAATGGCAGTCGCCTGCTCCTCTTGCCAGAGACCATCGTTGATGACACGGCCTTGCTTGTCTTGAACAGGTTCCGAGATCCGCACCGTCTCGAGGACTTCCAGAAGTGCCCCATGATCAAGCGTCAACGGGCACATCGCATCGGCGAATCCCCCGAACACTACGAGCCCTACCAAGTCATCTCCGCGTCCAGCGAACCGGTCGTCTCCCGCAACAAATTGGCGGAACACCTGTTTGACCGCCGTCAGCCGGTTGCGGGGCTCACCTTCAATCCGAAAGTCCAGCGCCTGCATCGAACCTGATCTATCGATACACATTTCAATGGCAATCCCCTCGGTGCGAATCCGAAACTCTTCGCGACCCAACTGGGGGCGCATCAAGGCCAGCGCAATTAGGACCAATCCGATCATCCGCAACCAGGGCAAACAGTGACGCACGCGCAATGCCCACGTCACGGGCAAATCCCGTAACAAATCGACACTCGAGTAAAGCACCGAGCCACGTCGTTGCCGTCTGAACGCATAAAGACTGAAACCAATCACCGGTAACAGTAGCAGCAGCCACAGTGGGTCGTGAAATCGTACGGCGGTCATACAGCGGCCTCCGTCTCGACTTCCCGTTCCAGTCCGATGAACTGCTGGGCTCGCGTAAAGCTCTCCTCGATGTCCTGGTTGGCCGGTTGGTAACCGGCAAACTTGACCAAATCAGCCGACTGCAGAAAGGCCGCCAAACGCTGGCTGGAGGAGGCGGCAAAACTGTGATCCCGAGCGATCGCCTGAAGAAATTCCTCGGTCGTCTGCTCGGGCGCCCGGATACCGGTAGAACGTTCGATGAAGCGGCGCACCACACCGGTCAACTCGCTGTAGTAGGCCTTGATGTCTGCGGTGGCCAGATCGGCGGCGACCAGATGTTCCAGCTCGAGCCAGGCAAGTTCAGCCGGCGACAATTCCGGCTCGCTCACTTTTCTTTTGCGCCACCAGAAAGCCGTCATGGCGACAGCGCCCAGCGCCACAGCTATCAAACTAGCCCAGACCCACCGGCGGCTGGGTGGTGGCGGCAGTGCTAGCGGACTGGCAGCAGGCCGCAAGCCGCTCAGCGAGGGGGCATCATCACCCAGAACAGTACTGACTTCGACCGTCAGCGCTTCGGACTGAATCTGGTGGCGAGACGGAGATCCTGACGTCCGTCGGTCGACAAACTTGACCGTGATCGGATCAATGACCAAAGTCCCCGCACGGACGGGTTCTAGAGTGTACTGCTGGCGAAGAATCGTCGCCTGCTCCTGCTTTTCCGGCAACGGTTCGTGAAAATCCCGGACCAGGAAATCTCCCACCGCCTCACCAAAAGGTGGCTTCTCGACTTCAACACCCGCCGCGGCGCGAATCGTTAAGGTCAGTACCGGCTCATCGGAAAGACGTGGTGACCCGGGTCGTAAACTGACATCAAAATGAACCGGACCGCGTTCTACACGCGACACCACTGCAGCCGGCTCCTCCTCGGCGCCGTCTTGGGAGAGGTTCTCCGCGCGAGGCGCACATCCGTTTTGCAGACTTCCTGCCGCCGTCACCAGCCACAACACCACCCCAGCCCAGGCGCTGACTCGGCGCCCCTTCCGAACCCCCACAGGCCATTCAAAACCGCACCGGCACATAGTCACCGCACTCACTCCGACTTCTGGGATTCGCGGTTCGTCTCTGCGGCGGCAGACGCGGGCGGGCCTTGTGAACCGGCCAGGATCTGGACGTCGTACCGCTTCATCAAATCCGTCAGCAATTCCTGCATCAATTCCTGGCGTTTCCGCAAACGGTAATCGCCGGCAACGCGTAACCGTACTTCCGAAAGAGGTGGCAGGCGGGCTGGCGTCTTCGACTCCAACAGCGCCAGCCAGGATTTTCCAGCGCCCCTGCCAGGTTCTTTCGTCCAGGCTTCCACCTCGAGGGCAAACACAGCTGAGACATCACCCAGCTGTGGATGCGGTTGGCCACGAGAGATCTCGAAACGGGTCAGCTCGTTGGCCGTGTCCGACGCCGCCACCAACGCGCGAAAATCGTCGACCGAGGTAATCTGTTTCAGCCGGGCCTGTGCCGCCTCTGGCGTGGCGCACCAGAGTACCGTCAGGCTGGCGGTTTCCGGCTGGCGATACGTGGCTTGTTGTGCAGCATAATAGGACTCGAGATCCACATCGGTGGGTTGAATCTTCTCCAACTGACTATTCAGGAATCGACTCGCCAGCAATTCCGCTTCCAGCATGCGACGGTTGTCCACAAACTCGGCCTGGGAATCCATTTTCAGATCGCGTGCCCGCCGACTGAAAAGTTCGCGCTGTAACATCTGCTGCAACATCTGCTGACGCGCTTGAGGACTCTGATACTGCTTGAGCACCTGTTCGCGCGCCACCCCCAAACCCCCGCCACCTTGTAGCGCCAAGGCCCGATCGACCGTGCGCTCAATCACACGGTCCAAGTCCGCTTCGTAGAACGCTTCCCCGGCAAAGGTCGCCAGCACCGCGCCACGGTCTTCCGCTGCGGAATCCACCTCCACCTGACGTGACAACTCGCGTCCCACTTCTCCATAGCGACCCAAGCGGCGCAAGCAGTCGATAATCTTCGGCCCAATCTTCTCCCGCAGTGCCGGGTCGTCCTGCGCCAACTGCTCCGCTTCTACCAGAGCCACAACCGCGGCATTGTACTCCTCTGATTCCAGGTACAGCCGGCCAATACGGTACAACAAATTCGCCCGTTCAGGAGTGGCGGGTTCAGATCGCAAATACGCCTGCCAGGTCTCGGCTGCGGCCCGGGAAAGGCTGCGGGCTTCCAGCGCCAGCGCCGTATCCCGCAGCTGTTTCGGTTGACCGGCCACCGCTGTTGTCTCCGCCCGCTCGGACCGATTCACCAGCTGGTACCCGATCCCGATCAGACAAACCACTTGTAGCCCGAGCAACCACCCGATCCCGCGACCTGGGCCCCCCTGCCGCTGGAGTCTCTTGCCGGGAGGATCCGCCAAAGTAAGCGCGGGCCGGTTTTCTTGCACTGCATCATTCATCTTCACACTACCGTTGTCGCCGCTCCCGCGAGGCAAAGAAACGCCTCAAACTGGTCGCGTAGGGTTCGGTTGTACTCACCGCGAGCTCATCCACGCCAACACGGCGCAACCCGTCGGACAGGGCTTCCTGACGACGATCCGCCGACTCCGCAAACAGCGCCCTCACCCGTGGGTGGCGCGTATCAACTTCGACGATCTCGCCTGTTTCTGCGTCGCGAAAGGTCAGAAAACCGACATCGGGTAAGGCGCGTTCGCGCGGATCTGAAACCGTGATCGCCACCAAATCGTGGCGGTGATTGGAAACCGCCAGCGGGCTGCGTGAATCTTCGGCTTGAAAATCACTAATCAAGAACACCACTGAACGGCGTTTATGGACCCGACTGAGAAACTGCAGCGTTTGGCCCAGGTTCGTCTCTTCGGCAACAGGTTCCACAGCAATCATTTCGCGAATCAGACGCAGGACATTCGACTTGCCTTTACGCGGCGGGTAGTAGGCGTGCACCTCTCCTGCAAAAAAAAGTAAACCCACCTTATCGTTGTTCTTCAGCGCGGAAAACATCAACAGGGCAGCCATCTCGACCATGACCTCGAGCTTGGACTGGCGGCCCGTTCCGAAGGCTCCCGACGCCGACACATCCAGCAAGAACAGGACCGTGAGTTCTCGTTCTTCCGAAAACCGTTTGACATACGGACTCCCCGCGCGGGCTGTCACATTCCAGTCAATCGTGCGGATTTCGTCACCGGCCTGATACTCGCGAACCTCATCAAACTCCATGCCTCGACCGCGAAACAGGCTGCGATATTGGCCTGCTAGCAGATCGTTGACCGACCGATTGGCAACAATCTGAATCTGCTGCACCTTCCGCAGGATTTCGGCAACCGTCTGCTGGGACATGACCGGACTCTCAGGGAACTGGAACAGCGGACAGAATCTCACCAATCACATCTTCGCTGGTTTTCTGCTCCGCTTCCGCTTCATACGTCAGCAAGACGCGATGCCGCAGCACATCCTGTGCGATGTCTTTCACGTCTTGCGGTGTGACGTAACCACGACCCTGCAGAAAGGCCAAGGCGCGGGCTCCGATCCCCAGAAAAATCGTCGCCCGCGGTGATGCACCGAATTCGATCAGGGGAGCCAATTCAGCGAGCTTGCATGACTCTGGCTGACGTGTTGCCTGGACGATGGCCAGAATGTAATCTCGCACCTGTTCATCCATATAGACCATGCGTACCACTTCCTGCATGGCAAAGATGTCCTGCGGCTGGAGCACGGGTTGAACCGGCCGAGCCGTTTCATCAATCGCCATATCGAGCACCTTCCGCTCCTCGGCCAATTCCGGATAGGTGATCTTGACCTTTAGCATAAAACGATCCACCTGCGCTTCGGGCAGTGGATACGTCCCCTCTTGCTCGATCGGGTTCTGAGTGGCCAGGACAAGGAACGGTTTTTCCAGCGGATACGTCTCTCCGCCGATGGTCACTTGTTGTTCCTGCATCGCTTCCAGCAGCGCCGATTGGACTTTAGACGGCGCGCGATTCACTTCATCCGCCAGAATAAGGTTGGCGAAAATCGGACCTTTGCGGGTCGTGAACGACCCATCGCTGGGAACATAAATCATCGTCCCAATGAGGTCTGCGGGGAGCAGGTCGGGAGTAAATTGAATGCGTTGAAAACGCACAGAGAGTGCCTGGGCGAGTGTGTTGATCGCCAGGGTCTTCGCCAGACCGGGAACTCCCTCCAACAGGATATGGCCACCCGAGAGCAGGCCCACCAGTAGCCGCGAGACCATCTCCTGTTGCCCGACAATGGCTTTACGAATCTCACCCTGGAGACGATCGATCAAATCCGCCTGCTCGGCAACTCGATCCTTGATGCGTTGAACGTCCGCTTGCATAACCTGTTTTCCAGCTGTCCTTGTTCTGGTCAATCCACCGCACGAAGACGCCGCCACCGGCACAACGAAACCGGTACCGGCTCTCTTTTTTTGTCGATTCTCCCGTAAATTTCCAGGGGGGGGATCAACAGCGCCGTACTGATTCGCGGGTTCGCGGCTTCCCGGGAAAACGCCGCTGCGGGATCCGTGCTCCTGCCAGCGCCCGCTGGGAAAATACCCGCGGCTAGCGGAACAACGGATCCGACGGATTTCCGCGGGACAATAGGTAGGCAATCAAATCCAGCACCTCATCCTGATTGAGTTTGTCGAGTAACCCGACTGGCATCAACGACGTGGGCGAGGGACGCACTTCATCAATCTCGTCACGCGCCATCCGAATGACTTTGTTTGCATCAAACGGATCGGTGATCACGGTCAAGTCACCCTCCTGATTACCGATAATCCGCCCGGTGACCACCTTGCCATCGGCGGTCACAATGAGCGAGGCGCGATACTGGTCGGAAACGGCCTTACTGGGAACCAGCAAGGCTTCTGACAAATCGCGCAGACTGAAGCGGCCCGCGACATTGGTCAAGTCCGGACCGGTGGCGCCACCACGACCATGAAAACGGTGACAAGACCCACATTGGGCAGCAGCGTACATTTTCTTGCCGTTCTCGAAATTGCGGGCCGCCAGTCTACCCCGGGCCAGGTCCACCAACTCGGCCAGTTCCCATTTCTTTCCGGGACCTTGCGGTTGGGGAAGTTCCGCCAGCTTCGGCGGTGGCGCCAGCACCGTCGAGGCCAGCGCTTCTTTTTCGGCTGCCGAAACGGTCGCCAGTGCTTCTTTGCGGATGTTCTGGATAAATCCCTGATAACTGGCTCCGCCACTTTTCTGGAACGCTTGATTGAACCAGGAAAAATAGTCGCGGCGTTGGTCAAGTGTCCAACCAAACCGCATGTTGCGAAGCATCAAGGCATAGTGGATATTCTGCAGGTCAGGATGATTTTCCAGCATACGTTGAATCGTTCCACCATAGCCCCGGTTGCGGGCCAGTAGTTGCACTAAATCCACCGGCGCATCCGTGTGTTCCTGCTTCATCAGTTGGAGTGTTTTGGCAATCACGGTCGGTGAATCGAGGTAGACCAGCACGCGGCAGAGTTCCCGGTTTAGACTGCCGTCTGCACAGGGAAACGCTCCCTCCAACTGACTCCGCATCTGCCGGACCCGCGCAGCGATCGGTCGTCCCAGACGGACGCACGTCAACGCATAAGCCCGCAAGAGGGCCAATTTGTCAACTTTCGGCAGCGCCGCAAATTCGATCTGCAACAGGGCGTCGAGCAGGGCCCCCCGCTGCTCCGCCGAGGCCTGACGCGCCACGCCCAGCGCGCCGTGAATCCGGCCGCGAGGATCGGACAACTCCAACACCTGGGTTTGCCACTGCCCAACGGGCTGTGCCTCCAGGGCGAGACGCGCGGCGTAACGGATGTGTCGATCCGCATGACCCAACTGCGGCAGTGCCGCTACCACAGCCGCCGGGTCAACCCGCCCGTGATACGCCTCCAGACCGCGCCGCAGCCGTCGCGCCGCCGCCTGACGATCGTGCGCCCCTGACGCGGGATCGGTCGGGGCGGGTCCCACATAGGTCACCCGGAACAACTCCGACTGGGCGCCCCGCCCACCAATGGTGAAATAGAGGGCACCATCGGGCCCCACCTCCGCGTCGGTCAGCGGCAGCGGGGCGCGGGAAACAAACTCTTCTTTGAAACCACGATAACTGGCACCGTGTGGTGTCAGATGGACGGCGTACATGGTGCCGAATGTCCAATCCAACAGATAAACCGCTCGCTGATAGCGGGCGGGAAATCGGGCACCGGTTCCAAACGCTACACCAACCGGCGATCCGGGTCCCACATCAACCAGTGCCGGCAGGCTGTCGGCATAGTAGGTCGGCCATTTTCCGGTACCACTACGCCAACCAAACTCGCTCCCGCTGGTCACATGGACCAGTCGTGTCGGCCGATACCAGGGAGTTCCCATGTCCCACTCCATATCGGCATCGTAGGCAAACAACTCACCTTCCGCATTGAAATCCATGTCGTAGGCATTGCGGTAACCGGCACTTACTAACTCCCAGTTCTTGCCATCTCGGTCGGTACGCGCAATCCACCCTCCCGGGGCCAAACGACCGCGGGCATGACCACGCGCATCCCACTGCCGCGGCAACAATAAATCTTCACCCCAGTTGCGCGGCAACAAACTGCCACTCAGATTCTCAGGGGGATTTGTATGGTTGCCAGCGATGACATAAATCGATTCTCCATCCGGTCCCAGACGCAAGGCATGGGGGCCATGCTCTCCGCCACCCGCAAACGCCGCGAGTTT
>PAQH01000060.1 GCA_002709225.1 Planctomycetaceae bacterium | reverse complement strand
TGTTGCCGTTGAGATGCAGCCGGTTACCGTGGGCGTTGAGATTCAGACGTCCATCCATGTCTTTGACAAGAATCGCGACCAGCGGCTTGTAGGGGCGCCCGTTCTTACCCGTTTTGACCGGAAAGCCCGCGTCGATCCAGACGCTGTCGGGGACACCATCGCGGTCGTTATCGACGTCCCACAACGGCCCATGATTGGCATTCCCCATCGACTGGACGATCGCCCTGCGAATGGCGGCATCCGTTTCGAGTTCAGGAATGCCGGCGGCATTGACCTTCCAGGGCGAACCATCAGGAGGTTGGTCAAGGTCTTCAGCAGCCCACGTCAGTAGAGGACCGTTCGTGCCTTGAATACGGGCCGGATTGCTACCAGTAAATTTAGGGTGGTCCCAGGGCATCGGCCTGAGAATGATCTTACCCAGGATGCTATTCCGTTCGGCCAAAGTTGGTGGGCGACGGTTTCCGCCCGCATCGACGATGGTGAAGTTCGGATTGTATAAGCGGTTCAGCCAATAGTTGATCAGCCCGGGCCGGTGGAACGAGGGGACCACACCCTGGTTGGCATCGGCTCGGACCGCTGCCAACGCCATGTTCTGGTAGTCGACCGCGTCATAACTCTCATCGGCACCACCGTGGTCGCGCAAGATGGTTTGCGACCGTCTGCCGGCGACCGCGCTACCGAACACCATCGCACCATCGACACGAGGCATCAGGGCCGCGTGGGGTACCAGGATATCATCGCTCGCCCCCAGACCGGCTTCATCGGGATCATTCAGGTAACCGTCACCGTCATCGTTGCCAACGGTACCCCAGTGGCCGTCTGCGCCCGGTGCCCAACTCCAGGCGTTCAGGTTCCGGTCGTCCAGGGAGCCTGTTGGCTTGGGTAGCAGCGCCGGCAGGTTCGCCTCAAAACCGGTGCTGAAGACGGCGTTGGCGTCGTAACCGAACCCCGTACCATTGAAGGGACGTCCGTTGATGAGCACTTTGATCGGGCCGGTAACACCGCTATTCACTTCCGCCAGATTGCGCGGCATGTCGTCTTGCCAGCGGATGCCGAGCGTGTTCACTCCGGTCGCCGTTACCAGGTGGGAGATGATGTGCGTGCTATGCCCGCGCAGCGGGCCGTTGAGAAATGTGATGACGCAGCCGTTGTAGGCGTGTTGCCAGCCCCGCCAGCTCCGCCCGAAGGGGGCGGAGTGCGTCAAGTTGACGTTCACTTGCGACTCGGGACGAACGACGAAGTGGATGAACCGTTGACTCGTGTCGAAGCTGTCTACAAAAAAGGTCCCGTTGCCCAGCGGATTGACCGGTGCGTAGGCGATAATGCCGTCATTTCCGTACAGATCGCGCAGCAGGCTGTGTCCGTGAATCCGTGAGCGCACAGTCCGGTCTTTGGCATCGACACTACCGGGTTGGGTGTCACGGAGCAGTTGATAGAGGACATTGTCGGTCAGCTTGACCGGGTGTTCGGATCGGTAATGACGGCGGGCCGCTGCGGCGGCGCCACGTTGAAACTGGCCAGCCAGAATCACAAAGGCCATGCCGATCAACATGAACATCACCAGGATGATGACCACCATCAACAGCACGACACCGCGGCGTTTTCTTGGTCGTATCCGCATACGATTGCCTTGTATCTTGTGGGGGGCTGTTTGTGGCACAGCGCAGTGATTGGCCATGCTGGCTTGCGTTCACGCATAACGCACGTACTTCAACGCCACAGCGAGCTTGATTCCAGTCGAATGGTTTTTTCAAAGACCGCGATCACACCGGTGACCAGGGTGGCTTGTGTGGGAAACAGAGGTAGTCCAGTGCTTGTATTTCGATAAGACTCGGAAAGCCAATCGGGACCGTCAATGACCACGCCTCGCTGCCATTCCCGGCTGGGATCGGGTGAACCATCGTTTAGTCTGTAGAGTGGCATCGCTTCGGAGTCGGTATCAATCACCCGGCACCAGCGAAATAAACCTTGGCCGGAAGGTGTCGAGGCGGACAGCATCAGCCAGTCTCCCTCCTCGACACTCAATTCAGCCTGGGCCGCATCCGGGATGCCGTTCAAGAACGGTCGGGTCGTCAAGACCAGGTCCTTGGCCGAGAAGTCCCCACGCAGAAATGTCACATTCAACAGGCGTTCGGTTTGAGGCTGCGGTTGTGTACCGGAGTAATCGGTCGTGCGTGGCAATGGGAAACCGGCGTTGCGCTGGTGGAAGATGACCACCGATAACGTATACAAATCGGTATTGGATGCGGTCGACTTGGGTGCTACGGTCGCCAGCCAACTTAATTGGGCATCGTACTCGCGTCGCGCCACATCATTGGTGCCAAACAAGGGATTGGCGACTGGGCTGAATACCTGTTGGGGCGGGAGAGTGTTGTCGTCTGGGCGACGGAATGCCAGGTCGTCACGGCCGGAAAAGATGTCACTGGCCTGCAGTAACGACATTTGCGCGGGAACAACGCTGTTGGTGGGATACATGGCAGGTGTTCCGGCCGCCCAGGAGAGCGGTAACGGCACGTTGCTATGGCTTAACAGGCCGATGCGAATCATGCGCGGGAAGCCGGCTGGCTGATAATAGGGGAAATAGCCGGCATCGACTTGTGCTGCCAGGGGCGGGTCGAAATTGGCGCCAGGAGCGGTTAGGACGTTGAAAGGTGGGTAGGCTCCACCAAGCCCTGTGTCGAGATTGCGCGTATTGACGGCGTAAAAACGCGGGTCGATACAGAACGCCGTACCGGCCAGGGTCGAGTCCGTCAAAGGATTGACGGGATAGAGACCGTCGGGCCCGCGACGGACCCAGAATTCGGGACTTCGGAATCCACGGACGTCGAATTCCTCGACTGCGTTCACGCCGACTCGTGCCGCGCGATCGGCATTGAGGCCTCGACTGGTCAGTGAACCCGCTACGGGTAGCAGGGCCAGTGCGCCCAGTAGGCCAATGATGGCGACACCAATCGAGATCATGACTTCCAGAGTCGAGAGACCGCGCAGAGGACGCGGCACATTGTATTGATACATGCTTAACGCCCCAGGGTGGAAGTTTGAGCATCCTGCGCGAATTGACGACAGGCTTGCAGGGATCCGGTAAAGGAGGCGCCTCCGTTGCTGGTATCGGAGTTTACTACCCAGCCATTTTCCGAGCTGGTCACACCGCCCGAGCGCGGGCTGATCGACACCCAACGATTCGCGGTGTCGGAGAGATTCTGATTGATAAACCACAACGCAGGAGCGTTAGGGTTCATTGAGTAACGCAATCCATTAGGTGCGTAAGGCGACGGGGTCTGGAGTTGTTCCCGTCGCCCCACGAGTAAGTGGATATTGTTGGTGGGGCGGTGATTAAGGCCTAACCGAGAACAGGTGATTGACCGGATCGAGCCGTCGGGTTCAAACATAATCACAACCGGTCGTTGGTCACCGATGACCGGTCCGTTCAAGGTGGGAACCGACTTGTAGACATCGAGATTCGAGATGCCATCATTGGCGTACGACGTGTCTCGATCCAAACCAGGAGCGAATTCCTGTCCTTGCCCGGGTCGCAGTAATGCCCCGGTATTGGGGTCCTGGAAAGGCCAAACAGCCTGGCTGGAAGGAATCCCGATCCCCGAATTAGAGAGATCAATGACGATCCCAGCAGGGAGTTGTAGCGGTTTGACCAGCGCTTTTCGGGGCGCACGCACAATCTGAAAACGGACTTTGACAGCCCGTGGTAGATTATTCTGGGGTACGCCGCTGGAGGAAGTCTGGAAGTGCGGCTTGAGGTGGATTGGTGTGTACGTGACGCGGGGGTTCAAGGGATCCAGCGGCGTGGCAACCGGGGCTTGCTCGATCACGGCGTCAGGATGCCGAAAATGGAGTTTGACGCGGTTTTGATCCACATCGAGGATATCGGAAGTAATCATGTATTCCGGGCTGGAAGTGCCCAGTCGGATCCGATCTCCAAAACGCACATTGCGCAAGTAGGGCGGCTTGATGGTGCCTCCCAGAAAGCCATCCTGAAAGTACGTGTCGAGAAACCCACATTCATTGCGAAAGAAATAGGCCGTATCCAGGATGCCGTCTCGATTGTCGTCATGCAGGTAGGCAAGTGCGTTGAGGACATCCCCTCCGTATGGTTGCGGCACGGTAGCGGCAAACAGCTGGTAGCCGCCCATCGGGTTGAGTGGATCGCGTTCAATCCAGATTCCCATTGGCCGGTTACTACCGGCGGCACGGGCCCTGATGCCTTCGATAAAGGTTGTCAGTTGTCGTGTGGCTGTGGTGATCTTGCGATCGGCCAGTGCCATCCGGGCCAGCGGCAATGCGGATGCCATCAGCAGCACCAGGATGAAGATCACGGTGAGTAGTTCGACCAACGTCATGGCGCGACGCGGACGACCGGTGCGTTGGTAAGTGGTGCGAGGATGCGCACTGCGGGACACCTGCGGCATGACTAGTTGGCCTCCAGCAGGTGATTGTGGATGTTGTCGGTATAGAAGCCCTTGGGAATTGGATTGTCGTTTCCGTCGTAATAGTCGACAGACCTGTACTTGCCAAGCTGCCAGAACCGATCCCCGGGCAATGGTAGCCACAGGTAGGGGTCATTGGCGAGATTCTGGACACCGATGCCGTTGAGTGCCGAGTTGGGGACGGCATCGATGTGATGATAGAAAATGCCCAGGTTGGGTAAGGGATCTCCCGGGAAAGGGAAATCCGACGAGTAGAGCGTCCAGATGTTATCGACCTGTACGTAATCGGTGGCGATGTCGTACACCTGATCCTCGCCGGCCGAAAAGATCAGCGGGAACAACGCGAAATGACGGTACGGTTCCAGACCACCGTCGTCAGAAATGTCCACCATCAAACCGTCAAACTGATCGTAATTGGTCAATTGATGGATATCGTCGCTACTCGGTGTACTCGGTGTATTCCAGACCAGGTCGGGGCCAGGGTAGTGGTCGAACGGATCGCGTCGCTGGATTTCACTTTGGTTGAAGGTGGGGTTGGGGTCCGAAAAACCAGGCGCCCACCGTAAGAACTCAATCGGTTTTCCCCAGCCGTCCAGGATCTCCTTCATCCCATCCTGATCGACGTCACCGATTTCATTTTCTTTAAAATGATCGAGGCCATTCACGCCACCACTGCGCGTTTCAGCAACGATCATGTACAGACATTCTGCTCCCTGAAACTGCCGGCTCCAACGCGTATGATCGAAGTATCCGGCCGCATCGCTGGCGCGTCGGGTCGCGTCTTTGACACGACTTCGGTAGGCGAAGTAGACAGCCGGTTCATTGCCGCGGAGGGACACACTCGAATCCAGATTGGTGTCGAGGGGATTGAAGAGGTCGTTCTTGCGGTCGGGGAGCTCGAGTCGCACTAGTTCTCGTAGCACGCTGAGCTTTTGCACCGCGGCGACTTTCGGGGCGGCGTTGGCCGCGAATCTAATTGGCAGCGGGCGGGTGCGGTATTGCTCCCATTTGGCCATGATGATTTCGTTCAGCCGGCCGACCTGGGAACGCGTCCGCGACATCTTGGCCATTTGGGTGGCGCCATACAAAGCCACGAGCATAAAGGCGGCCAGCGTGGACGCGATGGCAATCGCGGTTAGCAGTTCGATCAGCGTGAACGATTTACGGCGGTGTGAGCGCATACCAGTTGAGTTATCAGTGGGTTGTGAATTATTGATCTATTACGGCAATCGGTCGGAGAGAGCACCGTCGCTGAAGTTGGTAATGTTGTCCCGGTCTCCAGGGTGATAGCCTGTACCATTGGGGAATTGGCGGAGGGTCCAGGTCCATTGATCTCCTACCGGCGCCGGTACACCCCCGTAAATGGTGTCGAGGCCCGCGGAGATGATCTGGAAGGTGTCTCGATTGGCGAAGTAAAAGGCTCGACCAGGGTGCCAGTCCGTGGTCAGGAAATTCGGATTATTTTGGTCCGATTTGTAAGGCACGGCCGTCCCCTTGGTATCGACGAAGGCGGCCATGGTGTAGTTGTTGGGAACGGGGTTGCCCGCGAGGTTGTAGATCACTTTGTTATAAGTACGGGAATCAAAGTAGGCGTAAGGTTCATTCTGGCCTTCGGGCGCGTAGACGGGGAATGGATCGTTTACCAGCATCAATCGTTGCGTATCCAACGAGAAGTCGTACCAGGAATTTCCCGTCCCGCCGTGTAATAACGCCTCATCAGAGGAGTAGACCAAACGCGGATTGGCCGGTGGGAAGGTGTAGAGTCCCAGCCCTAGTCGCCCTTCGTCGAAGGAAAAAAATCCTTCCGTTCGTTCGCGGTTGACCATAACGTTGTTACCCGCCGTTCCGGAAGCATCGGGGATCAAGACCAGTGGCCCACCCAACCCTGTGAAGGGGCGCCGCGGGTCGTCGCTGAGTCCACCCAGCCAAAGTACCAGTGCCTCGGCGCGGTCCACGAACGACAGGTCGTAGTCTCTCGTCCCGGGCCTCGCGTTGGGGTACAGCCAAAAACAACTCGTAATCACCGCATATTCCTGCTGGGCCATCCGCGGAAACGCTTTTTGAAGATGGCGTAACACCACGCTCCGGTCAGAGAAATCGGGTGGGTAATCATTGTATTTTTGTTTGTAGGATTCGATCGCGGCAGCGATGTTGCTTTCCTCCAGGGTGATCCGAGCCACCTTCGCACGTTGCAGTGCACTGAAGACCGTCGGTACCAGGATCGCTGCCAGAATTCCAATGATGGCGATCACCACCAGCATTTCGACCAGTGTGAAGCCGGGGTGAGATCGACGACGCTGTAACATGAGATTTTCTCCAGGGAAGGTGCATCAGCAGCCCGGTGCGATGTCCTGACCCAGCATTCTGCTAGTCTAGGTGGATTGTCTGAAATCAGTCAATGTGGCTATAGGAATTTCCCCACGAGGGGGTGTTTGTTCGTGTTTCAGGGTACCAGGATTCGGGTACCAAGGGTGTTCAGCGTTTACGGTGATGCGCTGTCCTGTCGCCGTATTAGGTCCAGTTTCTGCAAGTGGTTGTGGAAGTGGGTGTTGCCGTTGATCGAGTTGCCAGGCTAGTCGGTCCGCACGTCTTAAATCGATCCTGCGTCGGGGAAAGTCACTCCCTCATTGGCCGTCGGTAAAACAGACGGGAAGCCGAAATTCGCGCCGAGCCTTCCTGGTCGATTCGTGGAAACCCGGCATGAGTCTCGCCCTCCCGTGTGTTCATCAGGTCTTCGTTCGTGCGACCCCTTGTCGCCTCGTATTCGCTTAAGCACCTCCACCCGTGAGGTTTGTGATCAGATCGATCAGGGGCATAAACAAGGCGACAACAATAAATCCGACGGCCCCCCCCAGGAACATAATGAGGAGCGGCTCCAAGAGTGCCATGAGGCCGTCTGTCATGACCTTGACTTCTTCGTCGAACACATCAGCCACTTTGTAAAGCATGGTGTCCAGTTCACCCGTTTGTTCACCGACATCCACCATGTTGACAACAATATCGTCTACCACACGGCCGCCCATTCTCAGCATGTACACTAGCACCGCGAGCACGCCACCGGCACCGACAAAGATCCCGCCCAGCTGCAGCAGCATGAGGACCAGTGTTTGGTTCTCCATGTCATTATCGCCTTCCGCCCTGGTTGTGGCGATCGCTGCTAGGACCAGAACCAGTAAGCCAGGTATCGCCCCGGTGAGGAACCAGAAGAACGTAGCGACCACGTGAAAACCGAGTTTCGAGTGTGCCTTCATGGGAACGGCCATCGTTTCACCTTCACGAATGGCATCGGAGATCTGAGTATAGAGGTACTCAAACTTGCCATTGCCGGCGGTTTCACGGGTAATGTTGAGCGCCTCGAGAATGGGTACACCACTGGCCACGAGCGTTCCCAAGGTACGACAAGTGCGGGCCATGATGTTCTTTTCGGCCAGCTTGCCAATGATGGGCAGCCGCAGGATGAAGATATCCCAGCCCATTCTCCCGTGTCGGAATTTGCGAATTAACTTGACGAAGAGCCACAAGGTGAATGGCAGTAAGGGAATCAAGTACCAGAATGTTGCTGTCGCTTCGGAGATCGCGATGAGTAGTTGAGTGATGGCTGGTAAATCGAGTTCGAATTCTTCGAACATTTCCTTGAACGTGGGGACGATGAGTATCATGATAAAGGCCAGGATTACGACTGCGGCAAATATCACAAAACAAGGGTAGATCATGGCCCCAATCACTTTTCGCTTGAGTGATTGCGACCGTTCCATGAAGTCAGCCAGTCTTTGTAGAATCAACTCCATCGCGCCGCCCGCTTCGCCGGCCTTGATCATGTTCACATAGAGACGGTCAAAAATCCGCGGGCATTTAGCCATTGCTTCGGACAAAGTCGCACCGCTTTCGATTTCCTCGCAGGTATCGATGAGTGCATTCTTGAGGCTACCCGGCTTAGATTGTTCTTCGAGAATCTGCAGGCTTTTAAGAATAGGCAGCCCTGCATCCTGGAGGATGGAAAGCTGTCGAGTAAACGCCGTAACCTTCTTGGCGCCGCCCCCACCAATACCAAACGGTTTTTTCTTCTTGCCAATTCGGCTCTCTTGAGCAGCAGCACCGCGTTTGGCTTTGATGCTGGTGACGTAGTAGCCCATTTGCCGGATTGTCGATTGGGCTTCTTCCTCCGTCGCCGCTTCAATGACATCACGAATCTCTTGACCCGTGGCATCCATGGCCTGAAATTGAAAAGTCGGCATGACGGTGTTTCTCCTTGGCAGCTTTCACGAGTCAACCGTAGCGGCGGTGTTGGTCGCCGGTGGGTTTAGTTCTGCAAGCGGGTGGGCGGCGAATTTGGTGTTTCCGTTGATTGCGGTATGCGAAACCGGGTGGTTTGCGTTCTTGTACTTCAGCTATTGGTGGTCGTGTTTGCAGTGGGTTCTGGTCAAGTCGGTTGGCCTAATCGACAATTGTTTCCCGGACGACTTCGTCGATTGTGGTAGTCCCTTCGTAGGCAAAAGCCATGCCGCTATCTCGCAATGTCACCATGCCATATTTCTGGGCGCAAGCGCGCATGTCGTCGACGGACGCATTTCTCATCACCATATCACGCAACTCATTGTTCATGATCATTAATTCAAACAGACCGACACGGCCCTTGTAGCCAGTGTTGTTGCACGCGTCACAGCCCCGACCGCGATAGAATTTCCTGTCGCCCAGTTCTTCGCGTGACATTTCTAGTTGGAACAAGAGTTCGTCGCTTGCTTCGGTTTCTTCGCGACATTGGGTGCAGACGCGGCGCACTAGACGCTGTGCCAGAATGGCTTCCACCGTCGCCGTGATCAGGAAGACGGGAACACCCATATCCTTGAGCCGCGTGACCGAACTAGGGGCATCATTGGTGTGTAGCGTGCTGAACACGGTGTGTCCCGTCAGAGATGCCTGAACAGCGATTTCGGCGGTTTCCAGATCGCGAATTTCGCCAACCAGAATGCGGTCGGGGTCCTGCCGCAAAATGGCGCGTAAGCAGGCTGCGAACGTAACACCGATGTCGTGGTTAATCGGGATCTGGATAATTCCATCGATGTCGTATTCGACGGGGTCTTCGGTGGTAATCAACTTGTCCTCAAGCTGGTTCAGTTCGCTGAGAACCGAATAGAGCGTGGTTGTTTTTCCCGAGCCCGTCGGACCCGTTACCAGAATGATGCCATTGGGTTTGTTACAGACTTCACGGAACTCGGACATGATGTTGTCATCCATGCCGACATTTTTCAGATCCAGTGACACCACACTGCGATCGAGAATCCGCATGCAAACACTTTCGCCGTGCATGGTCGGTAGGATGCTGACGCGAAGATCGACGGGGTGACCACCCACCGTCAGTTCGATCCGTCCGTCTTGCGGCACCCGCCGTTCGGCGATGTCGAGATTGGCCATTACTTTGATGCGTGTTGTGATCGGGTACGCCATGTGTCGCGGTGGTGGCACCATCTCCATCAACACACCATCCGACTTGATGCGGATCTTGAATTCATCTTCGAACGGTTCAAAGTGGATGTCGCTGGCGTGGTCTTTGATCGCGATAAGCAAGACCATATTCAGCAGCTTACGGACGGGCTGGCTATCGGCGAGTGCTTCAGCGCCGGTCAGGTCAACGGCACCGTCGGTGAGAGCCAGGCTTTGCGCTTTCAGTTCGTCATCGTCTTCGAGTTCAGTAATGATGCTTTCCAGGCTGTCTTCCGAGCTGGCGTAAAACTTGTCCAGGACATCCTGAATTTCACGGTTGGTGCAGACGACCGAACGTATGTCATGTCCCAGAAATGTTCGCAACTCGTCCTGAACGGTTAATTTTTCAGGTTCGGCCGTGGCGACAGTCAGCAGGCTGCCTTCAAACGAGACGGGGACCACGCGATACAGCTGGGCCATGGTCTCGGTGATCATCGCCATCAGTTCTGGATCGAGTTTGGTGTCCGCCAGTGAGATCACCTGCATATTCATCTGTTCGGCTAGCGCTTGCGCCAGTTGATCGTCTGTGATCAACGCCATGTCTTCAGCGATCTTCCCCAACCGTTCTCCGGGTTGGGCGCGCTGCTCTTCGAGCAGGGCTTCGAGCTGGTCGTCCGTGACGAAACCGAGGTCGACAAGAACTTGTCCGATTCGACGAATAGCCATTTTCTCAGATCCGATTGTTGGAGTGTCGCTGCCGATACGGTTGGAATGGGTGAATTACAGGCTGTTTCTGCGAGGTCGTTTAGACGGTTTCAAGAGCGTCTTCTTCATCAAGGAGCTCCATTTCCGGTCCGCGTCCCTGGTCGATGGCAATGTTAATGCGCTGCGCGAGCGCAATTTTGTCGATGGCTTTGTACAGCACTTGGTTGATGTCGCATTTCTCGGTTTCCCACAAATCATAAAGGCAATCGTCCATCAGTTGCATTCCCTCCTTCTTGCCCGTTTGGATCGAGGAAGTTATGCGAAATGTCTTGTTTTCTCGAATCAGATTCTGGATTGCGGAAGTGCCGACCATCAGTTCGTAGGCGGCGATTCGACCACCGCCGATTTTCGGCAGCAACTGTTGGGCCAAGACACCCAGTAAGCACGTCGACAGCTGGGTGCGAATCTGGTCCTGCAGGTTGCCTGGAAACGCGTCGATAATGCGATCGATCGTTTTTTGAGCGCTATTGGTGTGTAGCGTGCCAAACACCACGTGGCCCGTTTCTGCGGCGCTGATCGCCGCTTCGATCGTCTCCAGGTCGCGAAGTTCCCCGACTAGGATGACGTCAGGGTCCTGTCGCAAGGCGCGTTTGATCGCTTCCGCGAAGCTGGGCACATCGACATGGACTTCGCGTTGGTTGATGACGGATTTCTTGTGGTAGTGGTAGAACTCAATCGGGTCTTCAATCGTAATGATGTGGTGATCGACCGTTTCGTTGAGGAAGTTCACCAGGCCGGCCAGGGTGGTACTTTTGCCCGAGCCGGTGGGCCCTGTAACAAGGAACAAACCGCGGGGGCGCATGACAAGTTCCTTGACTTCACTGGGGACTCCCAATTGCTCGGGTGTGAGCATGTCATTGGGAATCAGTCGCAGCACCATGCCGATGTCACCGCGTTGTTTGAAGATGGAGACACGGAAACGCCCGGCTTCGCCGAAGGCAAAACCAAAGTCGCTGGTGCCCGCTTCCTGCAGTTCACGCTGGCATCGTTCCGGCGCGATACTTTTCATCAGGGAAACGGTATCCTCCGCTTCGAGTGTTTTGGTTTCCAGGCGTCGCATCCGGCCGTGCAGACGAAACGTCGGCGGCTGGCCGGTGGTAATGTGGATGTCACTAGCGCCTTGGCGAATACAGGCGTTCAGGAGCTTATCGATTTGCAGCGTTGCCATACGATGCCTTCTATGCGAATGTCAGACTGTCAAACAACAGAAAAAATGAGCTATGGGTCTCAGGCAGCGCCGGTTTCCGGGGAAATCTCATGGTAAACAGAGCCGCACTCGAACACCGCAAATGGGGCGGCGGCGAACTGATCACGCACCGTCCGGCCAGTGAAAAGTTGTTGCAGAGTAATGGAATGAGATGAGAGAGAAAAAACAGCGCAGCCGTCCGAAGACGCCTAGCATCACGATTATTTACACAGGTCTCGAGGGGGCCAAGTCGGAGCCCCCTTCAAGGCAGATTGGCCACCGTTTTGTCATTTTGTTTTTTTGATCAGGTTGGCGGCGACCGAGGTAGCCGGGATTTCTCTTCAAGGAGGGCGGATTGCCCGTTATTTAGACCGCGGCAGCATCTTCTTCGCTACGTTTTGCGACACGAGTTACCTCTTCCAGGGTTGTGACGCCTTCCTTCGCTTTCTCGAGTCCATCCAGGTAGAGTGTCTGCATGCCTTCTTTGACAGCGACTTTTCGAATATCGACCGAAGATTGATTGTTAAAGATCAGCTCGCGAATCTTCGAACTCACGATCATCATCTCAAAAATGCCCTGGCGTCCGCGGAATCCCTTGCGTTGGCAGTAGCCACAGCCTTTGCCTCGTGCGAAGTTCGCGTTCTTGGCATCTTCCAGAGAAATACCAGCATCCTCCAGGACGGCTTCCGAAGGCTGGTAGCTCTGTTTGCAGCGGTTGCAGATCACCCGCACCAGCCGCTGGGCCATGACCGCGATGACGCTACTTGCGACCAGGTATCCGGGAACACCCATGTCGACCATGCGTGTAACAGCGCTGGGCGCATCGTTCGTATGTAGTGTACTGAATACCAAGTGTCCAGTCAAAGAAGCCTGGATTCCCATGGAGGCGGTCTCGTTATCGCGCATTTCTCCGACCAGAATCACATTCGGTGCTTGTCGTAACATCGACCGGATAATGGCTGCGAAGTCAACTCCGATGTCGTGTTTGACTTCGACCTGGTTGATTCCCGCCAGGTAGTATTCGACCGGATCTTCCGCGGTGATGATTTTGCGATCGGGCCGGTTGATGGCATTCAACGCAGCATAGAGTGTCGTCGTCTTGCCCGAACCGGTGGGGCCCGTCACCAGGATGATACCGTTAGGTCGTTTGATGAGGCCATTGAATCGCTGGTAATCGTAATCACCAAAGCCCAGTTGGCGAATGCCGATCTTGATGTTGTCTTTGTCGAGTAGTCGCATGACGACGGATTGGCCGTGGTTGGTGGGGATAACGCTGACACGCAGGTCAAGCTCTTTTTCCCCCACCGAGACACGAATTCGACCATCCTGTGGTTTCCGTCGTTCCGCAATATCGATGTCGGAGAGGATTTTGACACGGGAGATAATGGACGACAGGAGCCGTCTTGGTGGAGAATCACGTTCGATCAATACACCATCGATGCGATAGCGAATTCGGATGCGATCGTCAAAGGGTTCGATGTGAATATCAGATGCCCGCAGTTGTACGGCCTCACTGATCATCATTTGCACCAGACGCACGATCGGGGCGCTGTTTTCATCGATCCCGCCCCCTTCTGTTCCGCCGAAGTCCTCTCCCTCCGTCTCGGTAAAGTCGATCGCCGTATCAGTGAATTCTTGCAGCATCGAGTCAGCACTTTCACCCTCGATCAGGCCATAGTAACGGTTGATCGATTCCAGGATGCTCTCGCGGGGTGCCAAGGCCGTCTCGACGCGTCGATTGAGAATAAATCGCAATTTTTCGATGGTTTCAATGTCAAAGGGGTCCCAGACGATCACTTTGAGACCGTCCCCTTCCTCTCCCAGCGGTAGAATGACGTTTTCACGCGCTACCGATTCGGGGATGAGTTCAATGATCTGTTCCGGAATGGTGATCTCACTCAGATCGACGTATTCCATGTTGTGGAATTCCGCCAGCGCCTGCGTGACTTCTTCTCCTGTGGCGTAACCCAGCTTCGTCAGACATTCCGCGACAGTGCTGTTCGTCTCGCGCGACATTTGGTCGGCTTCGGTGACCTGATCAGGGCTAACGACACCGCGTCGCAGCAGGATCTCCGTAAAATTCGTCATACTTGTGGCCATTCCAGGACCCTCTGCGTGGAAAACGCGTTTTGTGGCATGTTCTTTGGTCACCAGCATTAGCCGGGGAGCAGCGTGGCATCGCCAGTCGCCCCAAGCTGTTGCTGGACCAGCATGATCAATTGCTCGCCTCCTGGCAACTTGAGCAGGGTGGCGAGAACACAGCATCATTAATGATCGTCTAAGGTTACTGGCTTTGTCAAACAATCGCTGCTGACCACGCCAGACAAACCAAGGAAAAACGCGACGACCGACCACCTACGCGAGGGGTTCGTGAAGTCGAACCCACTATTGGATCGAACCGGTTGTCGGAACCGCCCCGTGCCGCACTGGTGGGACAGTCGCGAACCGGCGGGAAAGAAGTCCTTTCCAGCGTGGTTTTCTCCTTGCTGTACCCGCTACTGGCAAGATTCGCCAGTTACGCTGGAATACGTTATCCTGGCGGCCAATGTGAAGGTTGTAAGATTGCCAAACCGGGCACGCGCGAAACCGCCCGGGGTTCAGGGCCTGTCAATTGGGAGCGAATGACCATGGATCGACGCGGTTTTCTCGAAGGCACGAGTTCTGTTGTGGGGGCGGCGGCGGTAGGCAGCGTGCTCAGTTCCCCGGCGGCTGGTCGGTCGGCCAACGATCGTGTGACAGTCTGTGTGATGGGAGTCCGTGGCCGTGGGGGTAACTTGTTGACCACTTTTACTTCGCTGCCTGATGTAGACATCAAATACGTCTGTGATCTGGATGAAAATGTGCTCAATGCCAGGACGGCCCAGGTCGAAGCCAAACGCGGCCGTAAGCCGCAAGCGATTAAAGACTATCGAACGGCGCTGGACGACAAGTCGGTCGATGCCATTATCTCGGGTTGTCCCGACCATTGGCATGCTTTGCCGACAATACATGCGTGCCAGGCCGGCAAAGACGTCTACGTGGAAAAGCCGGATGGCCACAATGTCATGGAAGGCCGCACCATGGTGGCTGCGGCGCGCAAATACCAGCGGGTTACGCAAATGGGCACGCAAGGTCGGAGCGGTTTGCATCATCGTCGAGCGATTGACTACATCGCCACCGGCAAACTCGGGAAGGTGCGCTTTGCCAAGGCCTGGGAAAGTTCGCGTCAGGGGCCAGTTGGGCCAGTGCCCGACAGCGCTGCCCCATCCACGGTGGATTACAACACCTGGCTTGGTCCAGCCCCTGTGCGTCCTTTCAACCGCTTTCGGTTTCATGGCCACTGGCGCTGGTTCTTTGATTACGGGACGGGTGACCTGGGAAACGATGGAGTGCACCGGCTTGACATGGCGCGGTGGGCGCTGGAAACCGCCGTGCAGGCGCAGGGTGAAAAAATTCCTCGGGTCCCGCGCGCCGTTTCGGCCCACGGTGGGAAGTATTATTTCGACGATATGCAGGAGTTTCCCGACACGTTGATGGTAACGTATGACTACCCGGGTTACGTGTTGACGTACGAAATGCGGATCTGGAACCGTTATCCATTACACGGGGAATCGGAAGGATCGGCGGTCTACGGCGATGCGGGGTATGTTGTGATCGGTAACCGAGGTTGGCGTGCTTATGACGAGCGTGGCAAAGAGGTTATTGCGGAGACCGGCACTGATAACAGTATTGGCCATGCACGGGATTTCATTGACTGTATGCGCAGTCGTGAAAAATGCCACGCCGACCTGGAAACGGTCGGACACCCTTCCAGCTTATTGTGTCATTTGGGGAACGCGGCGTGGCGCGCCGGTCGAACGCTCAAGTTTGATCCGGAGACCTACACCGTTCGTGATGACCCGGATGCCAATCAGTATCTGGTTCGCACGGAATATCGCAAGCCTTGGGTGCTGCCCTCGCTCGCCCAATTATGATCGTTCGCAGGCAGCGGCAGCACGCGGCCAGTGAAACTAGCCAGTGAAACGTATTCGCGGGCAGGCTGCTGCGCCCGTCCCCTGGGTGAAGCCCGAACGGCAAGTTAGGGGGGCGTTTCCGGTGGGGCGTGATTCGCGGTTGGACGGTTGCCAGAGGGGATTGTAGAGGGGCTGCCGGAGGCAGCCGGCGTCTCGACTGTGATAGCTGTGGCGTGTGTCTGACGCCAGGTTCGCCACCACAGCGCGCCACCCAGTGCGATACTGGACCAGATCGCAATCCAACGCAAGTTGCCCGGCAGCAGTGGATGGAATCCACGTGATGCGATCCGCCGTGGTGTAAGCATGACAATCCCGCCGGGCTGGTGTGGTGAGTTGGATTCCAGGACGGTTGTGGAAGTCCGCACCAGAGAGAGTTGCGAGCCCAACCAACGCATGTTGATGGTCAGCCAACAGAGGGCAGCGACCGCCGCGGTTAGCAGGAACATGGTTCTTAACTGCAACTGCCAGCGAGGACGCGGTTGGCCGCGTGGTTGTGGTTCGCTGCCGTGGGGCATCGAACTCCCCGATATTCGCGCCTCGTCGATGGGTGGCTTGTCGTGATGATCTGACATCACATGTGGTTGAGATTGCTTATGGATGTCGAGTGGGAATTCAGCATCAGGGTTCACAGCGATCGTGGCCACAGCGTGTCCGTTCAATCTGAATTGTGGCGTGGTGAATCCCAAAATGCTCCCGGAGAGCCTGGGTTGTTTGTTCCAGGAAACGGTCGGTTTGTGGTGGCTCGGGCATGATCAGATGGACGGTAAGCGCGGTATCGGTTGTGCTCATGGCCCATACGTGGAGGTCGTGAATTTCGTCGACGCCGTGGCGTGCCAGTAGGGCCGTGCGTACGGCCCCGATATCGATGTGCCGAGGCACCGCATCCATAGCCAGGTTGGCCGAGTCCCGCAACAAGGGCCAAGTTCCTGCCAGTACGATGACCACGATCGACAGACTGAGCAGGGCATCAATCCAGAGCCAACCCGTCAGCAGCAGGACCAAGCTGCCGATGACGACGCCAGCCGAGATGCCGGCATCCGCCAGCATGTGGAGAAATGCGCCACGAATATTAAGATCGTGCTGGTGGCCACGAGAAAACAGCAACGCTGTAGCCGTATTGATGACGGCGCCCACCGCAGCCACTAGCATTACCTGGCCGCTGGCGACGGGAGCCGGGTCGGCGAAACGGTGCATCGCTTCCCAGGCAATGGCACCCATGGCGACCAGGAGCAGGATGGCGCTCACGAACGAGGACAGGATGGTGACCCGGCGTAAGCCATAGGTGTGTGTGTTGGTCGGTTTGCGTCGCGCCAGTAGGGTCGCGCTCCAGGCCAGTCCGAGTGCCAGGACATCGCTGAGGTTGTGGCCCGCGTCCGCCAGTAGCGCCAGCGATCCCAGCAGGAATCCCGCCGCCGATTCACCCGCCACGAGCACGAGGTTCAAGACAATTCCCACGGCAAAGGCGCGGTCATAGTGCGCGGGGTGGTGGTGGCAATGGGCCATTACGGAGATGCTGCTGGTGGGGAGGCGAAATCTTGCTGCCAGCGTGCCAATACGCTCGGCTCAGGTTCTCCACGGTGTAAAACCAGGCGGTACGATAACATCAGAGGGCTTTGCAGGGAAAGCGGAACTGGATGGCGCCCCGGGTAGACGGCATTCTGCATACTGCCACTGCTGCGGAGGATCCAGCCTTGGGGAAACCCGGGATTAGCAGGATGGCAGAGGATGGCCAGGCCGCTGAGACGCACCGGGTCCGAAAAGTGCCCGACTATGTCCATCCACGCCCCCCCCTGCACCGCGGTCCGCTGGGGTTCGACGAGTCCCGTTTCACCTCGGAACCGGAGTCCAGCGGGGAGGCGAATACGGGGTGAGAAGCCCCCGTACCCTTTGGCATCTTCGGACCCGCCGATTTGTATATTTGCCTGCAGTGCTTGTAGCTTGATTCGGAAGTCGATGTTTCGCTGTTGGGACTCCGCACGGTGAATGCGGATGGTGGTCGTTTCGCGGACCAGGGGAAGTCGCGCACCGAGGGCATCGACCGCCTGGGGAGAAGTCCAGGTCACGAAACAGCGCAATTGAAGCAGGTCGGGATTGGGCAGCGTGGTTTCCACCGCGTGGACTTGCCAGGAAAAATCGCTGGCGAGCCAGGGGTCGCCTAATTTCCGGTCGCCGAGCCAGACCTGATGCCAGGCCCAGAAGATCCCACGATGGTGCGGGTGATCCGCCGGGAAATCCTCCGTCAAGACGTTTCCATCCAGATCGTAGAGCGGATGTACGTAATGGGCGCGTTCAAACTTGCCTTCCTGGGATTTGGATGTCCGTTGATAGAACAGGATGGGTTGTTTCCCTTCGCGGACTTCGATGCCCTGGCCATTGGCGGTCGCTCGCAACGGAGCTGGTTCCTCGTCGGAGGTTGCGCGGCCCGCTGTCCCGAGGATCAGAATGCCAGCCAGGATGAGGATGCGGATCATGACAACAGCTCCAGTACGAGGCAGTGACGCGCGCAGGGCGCAGGGAAAGTTCCCATATGATGGCTTCTGAAGGTAAGAGTTCGCAACACAGCGGGCCGTTTTCCGCTCCGGCTGCCGGGGCCGAGTCGTGGTCGGCAGATCCGTTTTGGCCCGCTGGCGTGGTGTCGCGTGGTTTGCCATAATCCACAGAAGCGGCCTGCCATCAGGTCGCCCGCGCGCCCGTGGCGCAAATGGATAGCGCATCGGTCTTCGGAACCGAGGGTTGCAGGTTCGAATCCTGCCGGGCGTACTAACTTAAAGTGAATTGAGGACTGCCTTTAGCTTGCGAAGCTCGTCGGTCGAAAGC
>PAQH01000059.1 GCA_002709225.1 Planctomycetaceae bacterium | reverse complement strand
TGCTGTTCGATTGCCAGCGGAAATTGGTTCCGTAGTTTCGCCGCTATTCGCAGTGGCGCGTCATTCGGTAGTTGCCAGTCTTCAGCGGGCCTCAGGTATTGGGCGATGCGTACACGTCGAAGTAGTGGGTTTCGATCCCCCTGAAACGTTTCAAAAACGGGGTGGTCGGCTACCTGGACATCTGACTGATCGGCATCAATGTCCGGGGGCAGTAACATCGTACCCAGTAGCGGTACCGGTAGCAGGCCGGTGCCGTCCCGGTAGAGTCGTTGGTTGTAGTAGGCGGGTTCAACATCGTTGCCGGTGAAGATGCCTAGCCCACCGCCTTCTCGCACGAAACCCTCCAGGTTGGTGATCGACCGGTCGTCTAATTGCTCGACATCCAACAGATAGATAGCAGAATACTTTCGGAGAGACTCCGGTGTAGCGTCCCGCAAGATGCGCTGGTCGGTTTGCACATCGGGGCGGATGCCGGTGTTGGTTCGACGCCCCGGTTGGAAAATGTTTTGAAGGAAAAAGGACTGATTCATGGCCGTCGTATCTGTCGCTGCCGCTCGTCGTTCCCCGTCATCCAGAATCAGCACTGATTCGCCTTCGGGAAAATCAACGACGCTCCACCTGTAATTGTCAGTAGCAATAGCGTCACCATTGGATAATTCAGCTTCTACTACGTGCTGGCCAGCTTCCGGAAAATAGACTTGAACACGTCTCGTAACGGTTTGGCCGGGAGCAATACTCTCTACCGGGGGGATATAGATTTCTTCTAGCTGTCCTTTGAACTCACGCTGGTTGGCTTGTGCGGTCGCTGTACTCCCATAAAAACGGGTACGTATTGCGAGCTGTACATTGCGTTCCTCAGCGGCGCTAAAGTTGGTAATGTCCAAATTCATAAAGAGCGGCACGCCGGCCGCGCGTGTTTCTTTGGTCGGTTCGAGGCGCGTGATAGCAAGATTGCGTGAGGACTCACTCGCGCAGTTCACCAGACGGATAGCGATCCCAGCCTGCTCGATTTGCCTGAGAATCTTGCGGATCTCGACCGCATTGCCCCATTGCCCGGTACGGAAGTCGGTAAGTAGATAGAGGACTTGTCTGTCGTCAGGGTGGACTTTGGACAACGTGTCGATGACGCGCAGCGCGGGCAGCGGGCTGCCGGACATTTGTGTAACGTCCATGGCGGCCTGCTTTTCTTCCCACAGCACCGCGAATTCCGAGTCAATCAATTCTGAATTAAGGTCGGTAAGCTCTTCCAATTCCCCTGCTGTGGCAGAGGGCGAGTGCTGTATCACGCGTGATGTGCGCAGCACCGTGATTGTATGTTTGCCGCCGCTACGAGTAGTTGAGGCTTCGGATCCGATCTGTCGCAGTACATTCAGAGCGCGATCAAAGGCCGTCGTTCCTCCAACACGTTCTGACATCGAAAAACTGTCGTCGAGAACAATGTAATGATGTGTAGCGGTTCCAGAGAACATATCGAGCCATTCGCCTCGCGTGACCCACTGGGCGAGCATTCCGACGGCTAACGCGACAGCGATCATGCGAGCGAGCAACAACAGGAGTTGTTTAAGCCAAACCCAGCGGCGGTGTTTCTGGTAACTCTGTAATAGAAACTCCATTGCTGCCCACGGGACGCGACGATGGCGCATCATGTTGATCAAGTGGATCAACAAGGGAAGCAATGCCAGCAAGAATCCCCAAGTTAGCGACTGGTAGACAAACTGCATGGTTCGATGACCGATTTAGAGACACGTGGTTCGTGTCTTATGTCACTTGGTTAGGTGTAAGGTGTTGCAGATTTCATCGGTTGAAACTAGTTTCTGTGGTGCATTCCTAGTCGGTTACTCAGGTATTTTGCCAACGCCGCATCCAACGGTTGGCTGGTGCGAATCAGCGCGTAATCAATCGTGTTGCCGGCGCAGTCGCGGCGTAGTTTTTCAAGGAATGTGTTCAATGCCTCCAGATAGCCGTCGCGCAATGAGCGGGGGTTGCAGTTCAGAGCGTCGATCGTTTCCAGACTCTCGAATCGGAGTGGGCCAGAGAACTCGAAATCCAATTCGTCATCGTCCATCACATGGAAGACCAGTACGTCATGCCCTCGCTTGCGGAGCAGTTTGAGGCCACGTAGGGTGCCGTTGTAATCGGCGAGTAGGTCGGATACCAGCACCATCATTCCACGGCGTGGATAACTTTCCGCCACGCTCTTCAAGACGCGGTAGGTATCCGTCTTATCTTCTGGAGCATTGACGGCTAGCGATTGTGTCACTGTGTGAAGATGATTGCGCTTACTGCGGATCGGAACTTGGGCGCGTATCTTACTGTCGAAGGCGACACAACCAACGGCATCTTGCTGTTTCAGTACGAGATAGGCGAGACTCGCAGCGAGGGTGCAGCCGTACTCGTATTTATTTAGGGAACGGTTTCCGTAAGACATGCTGTTCGACACGTCAACCAGAAGTGTGCATCGGAGGTTTGTGTCTTCCTCAAACTGCTTGACGTACAGCCGGTCCTGTCGTGCCCAGACCTTCCAATCGACATGACGAAGATCATCTCCGGCTGCGTACTCGCGATGTTGCCGGAACTCGACAGATTGTCCGAAATACGGACTGCGATGCATTCCGGACAGGAAACCTTCGACGATATGTCGAGCTCTGAGGTCCAGTCGCGAGATCCGCTTGATTGCCTCAGGATGCAAAAATTTGCTGGAATCGGGCATCGTTTGCCAATTCGTCTTCCTTGGTAGGAGTCAGTTCTAGTAGACGTTCCACAATCGTGTCCGATGTGACACCTTCACTCTCCGCGGCGAAATTCACGACGATCCGATGCCGTAGGACCGGTGCGGCGAGCGCCTGGATATCGTCTGTCGAGACGTGTGTGCGACCGTGCATCAGCGCGCGAGTTTTTCCACCCAGAATCAGAAACTGTACCGCGCGTGGCCCGGCGCCCCAGGCTACCATTTCTTGGATAAAGTCGGGAGTTCCTGGATGGTCGACCCGTGTTTGTCGGACAAGTGAAAGCGCATAGCGGATCACGTGGTCGGTAATTGGTACTTCGCGGACCATTCGTTGCAATGCCAGGATTTCTTCACCGCTGAGGACTGCTTCAACCTCGTCAGAGGAAACGGTCGTGGTGCGGCGTGCCACTTCAAATTCGTCTTGAAAGGTGGGGTAATTCACAAAGACCTTGAACATGAAACGATCTTGTTGCGCTTCGGGCAGCGGATACGTTCCTTCCTGTTCAATTGGGTTTTGCGTAGCCAGCACAAAGAAAGGGTCGCTCAGGGGGTGTTGAACGCGTCCGACAGTTACCTGGCGTTCCTGCATTGATTCCAACAAAGCCGCCTGGGTCTTGGGCGGGGTTCGGTTAATTTCATCAGCGAGAATAATGTGTGAAAACAGCGGCCCTTCCAGAAAACGTCGTTCTCTAGCTCCAGTGCTCTTGTTTTCTTCGATGATCTCTGTGCCCGTGATGTCTGCAGGCATCAAATCCGGAGTGAATTGGATGCGACTGAAACTCAAATTGAGTGTTCGCGCCAACGTGCTAATCATTAAGGTCTTGGCCAATCCCGGTACGCCTTCCAGCAGGCAATGACCTTGACTGAACAGCGAAATCAAGAGCTCTTCGATCACATGATCCTGGCCGACAATGACCTGCGACAACTGACTCCGAAGTTTGTCGTGCGCCTGACGTAGCTTGCCGATTGATTCCGTGGTTCCATTGTCGCCATCCGTTGCCATCTCTGTCCTCGCTACACTGAATTCCAAGTCATTGTCAGGTGGTGCGCAGTCGTAGTCGGGCGCGGCACGCCATTCACCAGAACACTCTCCCATGGGTATCGGGCCACACTCGTGGAAAAACACAAGTCGCGTTTGCACCCAGCGTCTAACCAATGTGGCTCAGGTGTGCGCGGCGACAGCGATTGGCACAGGCGAGGACTGCAGGATCTGACGCTAAACATACATAGAGCGGAAGAATTTGACTAGCTTGCGCAGATGTAAACCGTTTGGACTTGCTGAACTTAGCAGCGAAACCGCTCGCTGGCTTGGCATCGCAGCTGGCTTATGGTTTGTCGTTTTTTTTCGGTGAGACGCCATTCTGTTCCGGTGGTTTTGCGGGGACAGCGGACTTCGGGACGATATTGATTAACTGTTTGATGCCTCCCGAAATGCTCCCCCCCACGCGATTCACCAGCGCTTGAGGCGACAACCAGTGGAGTTCCACGATTTGGGCGGGTGGCTCAGGCGGGGTTGGCTGGTCGGTGAAGAGGAACTGAAAGGACTTACTTGAGAGTCGCAGTTGTACGATTTGTTTGTCTGGTTGCACCTCCATGTTGAACAGGCTGGTGCCTCCCAGCCCATCCTTGCGAGTCTGCTCGAATACACGTCGCCCAGTGCGTCGATCCAGGCAGATCAGTTCTGTGCGTTGGCTTGGCGCATTTGAGTTTCGGGAACTCGCGGTGCTGACCTGGCGGAGAAAGACTAGCAGTGGGGAGCGGCTGGGTTGCCTTAAGGGCAGCGAATACCGTGTGATGGTAGCTGGGCCTGGCCATGCTGCTTTCCCCGTTTTGCGACTAAAAGCATAGGCGTGGCCATTGATCATGGGAGCGGGTGCTGTACCTAGATTGACTTTCGTGATGTGCACACCGTCTGGAGCTGGTGTATTTAGATTGCGATTGGTTATGAGCAGGTACTGTTGCGGCGAGCGAAAGACATAGATGCCGGACAACGCGCGTTCTGGTTTAACTTGTGCGGCGACTTGTGTTTGTCCGTCGCGAATGGAAAGGATTTCGAACTTGCCATCTTGTTGCAGGACAGCGAATTCATCATTTTCAACAACGCGCCCCTTGGCATCACTGGAGAAAACACGGCGCCAAAGGTCGTTCTGTCCAATTAGATCCCGTAGTCCTACCGAAAAATTCCCGCCTTCCAATTGCCATACCAAGACGTGTCCCGCCGAGGTCGTGACACGGTTTTCCCTGGGTGGAATGGCGCGCGTGCCAAGTGCCGCCCCGTCGTGGGGGTTGAACACCATCACCTGATCGGAATCGAATGGCGCGACAAAGAGATGCTGTCGGTTACCGAAGAGATCACAATTGGGCGGTAAGCCGGTTCGAGTCCAGGTCACAGCGCCTGTGAGTAAATCGGCGCAGATCAATTGTCGGCCTTTAATAAAGTAGACGCCATGATCGTTGACAGGCCCCAAAGAGCCGTTTGTGAATTGATATCGCTCCGCGCCCCACAGCGATGCGCTCAGTCGACCACGAATCGGTTGAGGGTTGCCGGATTCGTCGGGGACGAGCATGGACTGTCGCCAGAGGATTGAGGATTGGCCCGCTTGGAGCAGGTCGACCACCAAGAGTTCCGTGTTTAATAGGATGACAGCTAAGTGCCCAAAGGTTTTTACCCGCCCAATCCCTGAAGGAGTGCGCGGCGTGAAGCCATTGGTAGCCCGCAAACCGATATCTTGAACCTTGCGTCCCCACTCATCTCGAACGGTGATTGGACCACGCGTAATCAAATCGAATTGCAGTTGTGTCGAATTCGCGTTTTCTGCGACAGGCCAGATGGGGAAAGACCGTTGTAACGTCTTCTTCCCAATTGCGGTTCCTTGCACCTGGCCAAATCGCCAGGGAACGGGGTTCAGTGCGGTTTGTAACTCGCCTGTTGTCTTGGCTTTGTCAAACAAATCTTGGGCGGTACTGTCGTTAGCGCAGACGACATCGGGCCATCTCGTGACGAGTTGCTTGAACTGAGCCGCCGCCGCCTTGAATTGTCCGGCACGCCGCAGCAGCTCTGCAAGCTGGAAGGTCGCTTTTGCGGCGGTTGATGCCTCAGTTGCTCCACTCGCGCGGCGTAATAACCATTCTGCCTCAACGCCTGGATTGTCGCGTACTAGTTTCATAGCCAATTCCAGGCGAGCTCGATCTGCCAACGGGTGGGCGTCAAAAAACAACAAGAATTGCCTGATCGCTTTTTCACCATCAGCATTAATGGCCCGATCCCACTGGGCTTGGACGAGTTGATTAACAGTTTCTATTTCGTTGGCCTCTGCGTTCGTGGTGAGACGAAGCAATCCTGACAGTTGCCCTGCGACTCGACGCTGTTCTCGCGTCGTCCAATCAGCGTTTACTTCGGCGGTTGTCGTTGCCAGGGGCAGCTGCTGCGGGCCCCCGTCGATCAAACCTGCGAGCTTGAGGTACATTTCAAAGGCTTTTGAGTATTCCCCGCTGCGTGTGAAACCGGCGGCAACGAGCCATTGGTATTCTTTGTGTTGCTGGGGATCGTCGATCAAGGATTCGACTTCCAGGGCTATTTTTCGGTTGTTGGCAAAATCCTGTCGCAGTACAGCAAATAACGTGTCTACCAGCAGGGACCTTATGGACCAGCGATAGGGGTCATCCGCCGGGGTCAGGTCATGTGCCTTGCGTAGCGTCTGCAGTGCGGTCTGTTGCTGGCCATCGTGCAGTAGAAGTTCGCTCTGACGCATTAAGACCAGAGGCGTTGCCGGTTGGGTTTCTAGTTGTCTAGCGACCCATTTTCGCAGTGGTTGCAGTTGGTCGTACTTGACCAGAGCATCAAAATTGAGGGAAAGCACACTGTCTTGATGAGAGACCAGGTTTCCCAGGACCTTGTCGGTTGGAATCGATGCGGAAACGGTACCGTCTGTGAGGTTGATTTGCAGCAGTTCCGATCCTGTTGTGGGGAGGTAGTAGAAGCCATCACTCAAGAAACCTCGCCCACTGGGCATCACGGTACCGAGATTGAGAGGTTTCTCCCAGGTAGCTTGGCCATCTTCCAACGCGATTGAGGTTACGTGATGAGGACCTACGAAAATAGCACTACCGTCGTGAACGGCTGCCACGTAGAGCCGCTTGTCACGTGGTGTTGACTGCCAGACAGGCATTCCTGTCAGCAGATCGAGACAATGCAGGTCATCGGATTCGACTGGCGTGAGGAGGATTCGTCCGTCCGCGATCGTCAGACTTGAATCGGCCCAGCGTTTTCCCGCCGGTTGCTGGTTTTGTACGTGCAGAGGTACTCTCCACTGTGTTCTCGATCGGGCAGTTTGCTTTCGATATTGGTAGCCCCATAGAAGCGAGCGACTGGTTGCATCGAGAGCCACGACCGCGCCGGCTGAGGTTGGACAGACAAGCAGACCGTTGGCGTAGGATGGGCTGACACCGGAAAGCCGGCGAGTGCGATCAACGTTGACTGTCATGGACTCAACGTGTGCAAGTTGCTGCGCCCACTTGAGTTGGCCATTGACCGCGTCCAGAACAACGAGTCGAATCTCGCCATTGATTTCGGCGATCACATAAAGTTCACCAAGTAGTGGGAGCGGGGCTCCTAAGAAAAACGCTCCGGCCAGTTTCGGTTCATCTTCGCCATCACGCCCGCCGACGATCCAGCGTAATTTTCCTTGTTCCGGAAGGCTCAGGGCAACGAGTTTGTTGCGAGTTGTCGAAGAATTGGATTGCAGCCGCACGCCGCCTGGACCGACCATCAAGGGCCGCCGCCGAATTTGTGTCGCAAAATCAAGTCCGTCAATCAGGAACACGGATTGACCGTCACTTGAAATCTGTCCATAGGCTGAATCTTCCCAAATGCGCTCGCGCAGTTGGCGGTCACGAAGACTGCCGGAAGCAAGCCGTTGACCGGGCTCGGGTTGGCTGTTCGGTTCACTTTCATCGAGACTCTCGAACCAGGGGTACTCCCAGATTCTCTTGCCTGTTTCGAAATCGATGGCCAGGATTCTTTGTACCGTGCGCATCAAGATGACATTGTTCACGGCTAGTGGGTGGAATGCCGGCAATGCCGCGAGGTTTCGGTCTGTAAAACCACGGTGGATCGTGGTAAGTAGTTGTTGATCACCTGGATCGATGGATAATGGAACTTTCCAGCGTCGTTTGACGAGCGGTATGCCGCCGCGACTTGTGCCGTTGCGGGTTGCATTGCCTCGAAATACGAGCCATTGTGATTCACTTGACAGCGCGAATTCCGAGGCAGCGCCGACTAGTTTTTCCAGCCAAGAACTGGCTTGCGTTTCATCGTTAAACAGAGGAATTGTCTCGCCACCAATCTGGATCGTGCGGTTGGGTTGTCGTGCTCTCAAGGCCGCTAGAACGGATACCGCTTTTTCAGTGTGGCCGGCGCGAAGCCAGCTCGTGGCTAGTAGGAGTGAAGCTTCCGGTTCAAATGCATTGGTACGCCATCCGGTGGCGATGAGCTTGTGGAAACAGAGTGCCGCGGCCAGGGCCCTGCCCTGGTTGAGATGGTAACGCCCGATCAAAAGCGTTGCTTGATTGCCAGATTTTGTGTGGAAGTACTTGCGCGACACCTCAGCAAGTGAGGCGATGTCTCCAGACTCGATCGCTTCCTGGAGTAGAACGCGCGCGTCGGTGCCGCACCGCAATTCGTAGAGTTCACGACCTCGTTGCGGCATTGTCGAGATGAGCTGTAAGGCGCGGCCCTTGATGCTTGTTTGCGTCTGTTGTTGATCGACCGATCCCCAAAAAAAATCTTGCCCGAATCCATGTCCTTCATCATTACCCGTGAGGATTCCATGAAGTTCGTCAACCGCGTCGCCAAAACGTTCTTCCTGCAACGCTCTTTCCGCTCGCGCAAGGCGTTGGCGTAGCGGTCTTGGGGCGGACTGAAAAACACTGACAAGCGGGCTGTTGCCGCCTGGCGGTTTTGCATTTCCGAGCCGTTGTGCAGGAGCCGTACTCAACCCACAGAGACCCAGCAGAGGGCAGATCCACCAGAATCTGTTGTTTTTCATGAGTTCTCGGCTCCGTTTTAGTTCGCGGTCCTGTGGCCCGTCGCAGCTGCGCGCTCTGCTGCGTTCTCGGAACGCTTAGGTTGAAGGCCGCACAGGGCTCCATCACCAAGTACGTAAACCAAGACCACATCGTATCTTATTGAGGACATTACCGCCAAGTAAGAAACGGCAACGGGCTGTTAAAGAGAGGACCGATCGTGGATTTCGATCGGTAGCATGCCGGGCGTTCGTGTTCGAGGCACGGCGTCTTGTGCCTGATTGCCGCTGAAAGCCGGTATTTCAGGGTCGTCTTTGTTGGGCTAACGGCTTTAAGTTGCCGTCGCGGTGGAAGTTGCGTGTTCGTAGCCCGCGGACGGGCGAGAAGATCTTGCCGTAGCCCAAACCCGCTTGGAAGATTGTCAGTGTGCTGCCGCTGAAGGAACTGACGCTTTCGCGCCGGGGAGGCCATCTCTCCTCGGCGGCACTTTTGCCGCGCCGCCAGCATACTCTTGAAACGCAGCACCCGCCATTGGAGGGCCCGCCACTGGCGATGTTCCGCCACTGGAGATATGGTTCGTTTCGTGTTTATCCGCGACTTGTGCTTGCCAGAGGACCGGCAGCAACGAGCGTTGCCGCCGCTTGCGATCCAGGCTGTGTTTGTTGTGACTAATTCAAGTCCTGTTTATTCACAGCTGACCTGGACGTGTGATGGGCATCTTGTAGCACTTATGCTCGCGGCCCGCGCTAAAGAGGCTTGTATGGATCTTCGATCTGTCCCGCCCGATCATCTTCGGCATCGTAGCGTTTGTTTTTCGAGTCGACGTCTCGTCCATACGGGTTCACGACATCTCGCTGCTCAAGACCGGCGCGATCCAGCAGCGACTGACCGAGAACTTGCCCGATGGTTTCTTCATCCGGCGGTGGTGTGCCACTCGCTCCCAAGTCTGTCGGCGAATAGTCGATCGAATAGGCGTGTTTGGCGATAGCGAGTGTACAACCCGGATCAAGTCGTTTGCGTTGGACTCGTGTTCCGTCAACTTTGACTCCGTTGCGGCTGTTTAAATCACGAACAAACCAATAGCCACTTTGGATCATCAATTCACAATGTTTGGATGAGATGTTGGGGAATCGCAGGACGATGTCACAACTCTCGCGACGTCCAACAATCAGCTTGTCGCGCAGTAGCGGGATCGGATCACCACCACCGTCTGGAACCAGTTCCCCATAATTCATTGCAGAACCTATTTAATCAACGTGGGAAAACTCAAATGTCAGTATCACATACTGCGCGGAAGTAACGGCCTGGCGAAATTTGGCTGGACTTCTCAGGGAAGTCGTTCTTGAAATCCAAGCAGGGCGTGTTAGGAAATGGGGTAGTGTTGCGGCTCGCGTGGGACCTTAGGTTGCTATAATCGCAGAACGAGGGTCCTCCCGTATTTGTTTCCTGCCATATTATTAGTCGAGGTTACCTGTGTCGTCAACTTCTGCCAACCGAGACCGGGAGCGAGTGGCGTCAGCGGAACTTGACTTGCCAGGCCGACACAGCTCTACGCCGTCCGCAGTGTTGCCCAACTGGCGAACTGCTGGCCAGCGCTATTTTTCGCTTGGCAAAGCATTGCGCGCGCGCTTTGGCCGTCGCGTTCAAAAAGTCAGTATCGACGCCGGTTTTACTTGCCCGAACGTCGATGGTTCAGTCGCAATTGGTGGATGTAGCTTCTGCGACAATCGTAGCTTTAGCCCCAGCCGACGACTTCCAAGACAGTCGATTACGGAACAGATCGATGAGGGCATAAAACGCCTCAAGCGACGTTATCAATGTGATGATTTTCTTGCCTATTTTCAGCCTGCTACAAACACATACGCCCCCGTTGATCGACTTCGGGCTGTCTATCAAGAAGCGCTGGCACACCCCAAGGTCGTCGGATTGGTTATTGGTACCAGGCCGGACTGTGTAGGGGATGAGGTACTGGCATTACTGGAGGAGATTGCGACAAGTACTCCGCTGTATGTCGAATATGGCATGCAGACGATGCATGATCGGTCCCTGGATTGGATGAACCGAGGCCACCATCATGATGCGATGGTCGATGCCGTGTCGCGCAGTCGCGGGCTTGGCTTCGAAATCGGAGCCCATGTGATCCTTGGGTTACCGGGCGAAACGCACTCGGAAATGCTTGACACGGCACGGGAGATTGGTCGTTTGGACTTGGATTCGATCAAGATTCACAACCTGTACGTGGTGCACAATACACGTTTGGCAGAGGAATATGCTCGCGGCGAAACGCGTTTGATGGAACGCGATGAGTACGTTCGGACCCTCGTTGATTTCATCGAGATTTTGCCGCCGTCTATTGTCATCGAACGAATTACCGGCGAGGCGCCGAATGATTTTTTTATTGGGCCGACGTGGGCGCTGGATAAATCGGCTGTCAGGAACGCTGTGGACCGGGAATTTGAACGGCGAGACTCATGGCAGGGAAAATGGCACCGGAAACCCTCATAGGGAACTAAGGTTAACCAGCTTATTGGAGG
This sequence comes from Planctomycetaceae bacterium, assembly GCA_002709225.1. Classification (GTDB taxonomy): domain Bacteria; phylum Planctomycetota; class Planctomycetia; order Pirellulales; family Pirellulaceae; genus UBA9264. The sequence goes on along the minus strand of PAQH01000059.1, from coordinate 63,893 downwards.
TGGCTGGTGGTACCCTGGTGCGCAGCTCATGACTGAGTGAGCGTGAGAGGTTGGTGTGGCCTGCCATCAGCGGGTTGGCGCATGCCGGTGTTGCCGCTCGCCGGGGAGTTGCGGACGAGGTGTTGGCCGGCCACTTTGAGTTTTCGGGACGGACACAGGCCAGGCCACGGATTGCTCCTCTGTAGATGCGTGAGCCGCGTTGCCAGGGTCGCCTATATGCGCCAACAAGTGATCGGTCTAAGATAGTCGTTTCGGTCAATCCTCAAAGTCCATAAGTCCAACAGGAACAAGGCCTTGCTACGAACTCACACGTGTGGCGAACTGCGTGCGGAAAATGTCGACCAGGAGGTGACACTTTGTGGCTGGGTTGATAGCACCCGAGACCATGGTGGCGCGGTATTTATTGACCTACGGGACCGCTATGGCAAGAGCCAGGTCGTCGCGGCTCCGCAAGCTGGCGTTCCGCTCGTTGAATCGGCTTCTCGTTTGCGTAGTGAAGACGTGATCTTGGCGAAAGGCCTGGTGGCAATGCGGCCTGAAGGAACGGTCAACGATAAATTGAGCACGGGTGAAGTCGAGTTGCGAGTCACACATCTGGAGATTCTGAATCGGTCCCGGACTCCGCCATTTACCCCTGGACAGCAAGATTTGCCTGGGGAAGACCTACGTTTGAAACACCGATTTCTGGATCTGCGCCGGCCAGAAGTACAACGTGCCATGTATCTTCGCAGCCGGATCGTGAAAAGCATGCGCGACTATTTTTCCGAGCACGACTTCCTGGACATCGAAACACCCGTATTGGGACGCAGCACGCCGGAAGGCGCACGGGATTACCTGGTACCTAGTCGAGTGCATCACGGCAAGTTCTATGCGTTACCTCAGTCTCCACAGCTATACAAGCAGATTCTCATGGTGGCAGGCTACGATCGCTATGTGCAGGTGGCCAAGTGTTTTCGAGACGAGGATTTGCGCGCGGACCGGCAGCCCGAGTTTACGCAATTGGACCTTGAGATGTCATTTGTGGATGCTGACGATGTCATCGGGCTAATCGATGGTTTAGTTGCGCGCTTGGCAGCTGAGTTACTTGGTATGGAGGTGGAGTTACCCTTGCCACGGTTGGCTTATGACGAGGCGATGGAGCGTTTTGGCGACGACGCGCCGGACCTGCGGTTCGGAATGGAACTGGTCGATTGCACAGATCTTGCAAGGCAAGCTGAATTTCGTGTGTTTCGAGGCGCCGCTGATTCAGGTGGTCGAGTTCGTGGGTTCAATGCCAAGGGGGCGGCGGGAGAGTTTTCTCGCAAACGGATAGATGAGCTGACCGATTATGTGCGTCAGGATTTCGGTGCCAAGGGGCTGGCCTGGTTTCGTGTCGAAGAGGATGGGACGCTCTGGTCTCCGATTTCAAAGAACTTTTCCAATGAATTGCTGGTGCAATTTTCCGAGCGGATGGAGGCGGAACCGGGTGATCAATTGTTTTTTGTAGCGGACAGTTGGGATGTTACTTGTAAGGCATTGGCGGGACTGCGTCGCCGTCTTGGCGCTGAACTAAAATTGTACGACGAAAATGCCATGCATTTTTCCTGGGTAGTTGAGTTCCCGATGTTTGAGTTTGACGAAGAAAATCAGCGCTGGAATGCGATGCACCACCCATTTACTGCGCCTCGCGTTGAGGATGTGGCGTTGCTGGATGAGAGTGCCGCGAGTTGCCGTGCACAGGCGTACGATCTGGTAATCAATGGATCGGAGGCCGGTGGGGGCACGATTCGGTTGCATGATTGCGCGCTTCAGGAGAAAGTATTTCGCTTGCTGGGAATCGATGAGGCAACGGCCCAAGAGCGATTTGGGTTCTTACTCGAAGCATTGCAGTACGGGGCGCCACCACACGGTGGAATTGCATTGGGCATTGACCGTTTTGTGATGCTTTTCGGGGGGTGGGACAATATTCGCGACTGCATTGCTTTTCCCAAAACGCAACGCGCATCCGACATGATGACGGAAGCTCCTGGCGATGTGGATGCGTCTCAGCTCGCCGAATTAAATATACGGACGATTCCCCTGAGTGAACGTTAACAGGTCGCCGGCCTAACGTGTCGCCAGACCGCCCACAGCCACTACGGATGAGTTCGCCGGATGTCGGGAATGAACCCAGAACAGCAGGAAGCCGTTCGCACCCTGTCTGGCCCTGTGTTGGTATTGGCTGGCGCGGGCACTGGTAAGACACGTGTGATCACACATCGTATCGTGGAGTTGATTCGTCACGGGACTCGCGCAGAACGCATCTTGGCCGTCACATTTACGAATAAAGCGGCTGCGGAGATGCAGGGACGTATTGTCGCGTTGCTTGGACGTCAGGCCAAGGAACGCCCCCAGGCATCGACATTTCACTCGTTTTGTGTGAAGGTGCTGCGGCGTCACATACGACGACTGGGATATCCCGCTAAGTTTGCCATTTATCACCGAGGCGAACAAGAGAGTCTGGCCCGCCGCGTGCTGCGGGAGATCCGCGTTTCGAACCAGCAGTTGCGTCCTGGAGATTTGCTGGCCCAGGTTGGTCGTTGGAAGAGTTCTGGGGTTCGGCCAGCTGAAGCCGCAGCGTTAGCACAAACGGATCGGGAGCATCTCGCAGCAGTTGCTTACCGACGCTACCAAAGATCATTGAAAGTCGCTGGGGCTGTGGATTTTGATGACCTCCTGCTTTGTACGGAACAATTATTCAGGGATCACGAAGAGGTCCGTGTCGCAGAGGCGCGACGTTTCGACCATATCTTGATTGACGAGTATCAGGACACTAATGCGAGCCAGTATCGAATCGTCAAAGGGCTCGCGAAAGACCACCGCAATCTATGTGTGGTGGGTGATGACGATCAGTCCATCTATGGCTTTCGGGGTGCGGAAGTACAACACATCTTAGGTTTTCCGCAGGATTGGCCGGATGTCAAAACGGTGCGTTTGACGAGAAATTATCGCTCCACTCAAGCCATACTCGACCGTGCGAACACTTTGATTTCGTACAACAAGGACCGCCATCCAAAAAGTCTCCAGGCGGACCGGCGCGGAGGTGAAAAGCCACGGATCGAGCAGTATTCCAATGAGACGGACGAAGCCAAAGCAGTTGTCTCGGAAATACAGACACGTTTGACAGATCCGCATTGGTCGCCCGGTGATTTCGCTATTCTGTTTCGTACGAATGAGCAACCACGGTTATTTGAAACCGAGTTGCGCCGAGCCAAGTTGCCCTATCGTTTGATTGGTGGCATGTCGTTCTTTGATCGTAAGGAGGTGGGCGATATGTTGGCCTACCTGCAACTGCTCGATCTCCCCCAACAAGAGGTTGCTTTGTTGCGAGTGATCAACAATCCACCACGCGGAATTGGCAAGGCAACCGTCGAGTCCCTGTTGGCGCAGGCAGTTGAAGCGGGGCGTCCGTTGTGGGAGCTTCTCTGCCCAGGTCCCCCGGTTGGCATTCCTGAAAAATCTCAACAGGCAATTAGGTCTTTTGTGCAATTGATCGAGAAATATCGGCAACAGGTAGGCGATGGTGATCTGGCCGAACTTTTTCGTGACTTCGTGAAAGAGATTGGATACCACCAGGAGCTTTGTCGCCTCTATCCCGACGAAGGTGAGCAAGAATCCAGGTGGGCTGCTGTGGAGGAAATAGTTAACGCGCTTGCGAGCTACGCGACGGGAAAACGAAAACCGACGCTATCCGGATTTCTGGAAGAGGTTGCATTGAATGCGCGTGATAAGCAAGAGAATACGGAAGACCGGAAGTCGAATGCGATTGTTTTGATGACCATGCACAGCGCAAAGGGGCTTGAGTTTCCCCAGGTCTATATGGTCGGAATGGAGGAGGGGCTTTTTCCGCATCATCGAAGTATTAAGGAAGACGGTGCGGCAATCGATGAAGAGCGTCGTCTCTGTTACGTTGGCGTCACACGTGCGCAAGACCGTTTGTCACTTTCGATGGCATTGACGCGGATGAAATGGGGTAAACCCCGTGAAACACATCCCAGCCGATTCTTGTTTGAATTGACAGGGGTTGCCGAACAAGTTTCCCCGGCTAAGTCGCGAAAACCTCGTCGACGCGCGACGGCAAGACGCAGGTGACTCCGTTGTGTCACAGTTGTGTCACAAGGGGTAAGGGCATCCCAGGGTGAATGAGAAGTTGACCAATATCGGCAGTAGCCGTTGTTTGGCAGTTTGGCTAGATCCGAAATTGCGAACTTTGTTATCATCTCCGCCCTGCACTTCTATTGGTTCTTGGTCCCTGTGTTCCGCATGAGCAGGTGTCTGTCGTGCATAGTGCTCCGTCTTCTCCAGATGTTTCTGCATACCGGTTGGCAGCGGTATTGTGGTTGCTCTCATTCGCCTGCGTCGTTTTTACGATCGCTGTGTTTCGATTGCTCACGTTCTTCATTATGCCGTCGTTGTTTTTTGACTTGTTATTCGTAGGTTTCCCGCTGGGCGCAATGTTTGGAGTACGTTTCTTCAAGATTAGTGAGCGATCTTTTTTCCAGACGTTGTACATCTTGCAGGTGACGATGGTTATTGCGGTCTTGGCTTTGCTGGTTTGTAAACACTATGACTACCTGCGCGCGCACATGTTTGATATTGAGTTGTCGAGACTACTGCTCCAAATGGGAGTATTGTCTTCCCTCTTTCTGCCTTTTTTTTGCGCTTATGGTCTGACGGAATACTTGGGTTATCGGCTTGGTTGCCGAGGGCTCGGTGGGCGCATGGCGTATGTTTACCCTCTTTATCTGGTAGGTGCCGCCTCGGCATATTTGTTTGTTGAGCTCAGCTTGTCCACGATCGGCGTAGCACGGGTGTTGATTTTGACTTTTGTTTTTGTGGCCGTGGGCATGGCTTTATTGGCATCTTCCTGGCGTGCGCGATCCTACCTGGCGATTCAGCTAGTTTGCCTGTTAGTTTTGTTGTTTACTCCGCAAATCGATCGGAAGTTTGTCGATCTCTATAAGGGACGCAGCAATCAATCGACTTATTTCTTCGCACGCGAGGGCTATCGCCCCCTGGTGCAAGAATGGGGTAAATACAGCCTTGTTGAAATAATGCATCGCAAGAACAGCAAGGGGGACTATTACCTCGGGTTTTACAACGACATTTTTCAATGGGAATATTCTCCGGTCCACGGCTTCATCACAAGGTCGCTGGGCATGGTGCCCCTCGATCGCGTTGGACGGGGCGCGAAGATTGCGGTCATTGGATCCGGTGGCGGAAGGCAGGTGCAGTATGCGAAGCAGTCGCATGTTGGCGCTGGGGAGATTGTCGCAATTGAGATTGAGTCGGCCGTACTGAACGCGGTACGTGGTGATCTTGCGACTCAGTTCGGTCGCGTCTACGAGGGTTCGCGTGTTCGCGTGGTGAATCAAGAGGCCCGCGGATTTATGGAGTCAAGCCAAGAGAAATACGATCTGGTGTACCTGCCTAGCGTGGGCGGGTATCCCCAGATGATGCTTGAACCCGGCAACATGATACGTACCGAAGACGCATTTCGCGTCCTGCGCGATCACTTGACCGACACTGGCGTTCTGGCGATTTGGTACCCAGCGGGCTTGGACCAGAACGGGATTCTTACGTCGCAATACGTGCGTACGCTCACCGGCTCGGCACTAGCTATGCATGTTCGCGCATACGGGAGTTATGACAACCAACGCGGGAGTTCGGATGAGGTACTGATTCTCGCCGTGCGCGACGAGTCTGTTGCTTTGCCGTCACTCAGCGAGCTTCAAGAATTCTTTCACCGACCAACCAGCGCTAACGCGCCGCTCGCCGCTCGGCCTAATTACAGCGTAGTGCCGATAGCTGTTGAGTCTGATCCCGCATTTCGACCCATCACGGATGCACAGCCGTTCTTGGCGGGCAATGTCAGCAACATCCTTTCGATGCGACAGGTTTATCAGTTGTTTGGGATCGTGGCATTATTTCTGGTCATTTGCGGAGGTGCAGTACTAGGGAAGCTGAAGCAGATCTCACATACACCCATCCCAGGCAGGTCCTTTGCACAGGTGGTCTTGTTTGGGGCGCTGATTGGTGCAAATTTTCTAGTTGTCGAGCATCTTGCCATACTCGTATTGTTCAAGCGTCTCTATTTGTTTCATGATGCGGTCGTTTTGGGTGCGATTGGTTTTCTAGTGGTTTCTAGCCTTGGCAGCATCCTGATAACGCCCCGGCTTCAACCTCTACTCCAGGTTCTTAGCGGTCTGTGTGTGGTTTTGGTGTGGGTGTTCAGCGCATCTCTCGGACCGACGGTGGCCTTACTGTTGCTGTTGCCCGCGGCATTTGTAACAGGCAGCTTTTTTCCCGCGTTGTTCGATGCGGCTGCTGAGAATCCACTGGCTGTGTTTGCAGCAGATGCAGTCGGCGCCGCGGCTGGGTCGCTGACAGCATTTTTCCTGCCCATTGCGTTTGGATTTTCCGCGCTGCATGGCCTGGCAGCACTGCTGTTTCTAGCTACGGCGTTTTGCTGCCATTGGTTTTTTTCCTCGTCACGAAAGCCTGGAGTCGATTCATCGGCGAACGGCTAGCGAGCGACTGGGTAAATTGACCTCAATTACTGAATGGTGAAGGCCTCGGTAGCAACGTAGCATTGGTTGGATCTACACACACGAAATGGACCTTTGTCCATACAACGACGTGAGAGTGAACGAGCATGTTGATTCTGAATGCCGAAGATGTTGAGCGTGCACTGCCTATGCAAGATGCGATCGATGCGATGCGTGAGGCCTTTTCATCGTTGAGCAATGATCAGGCTCTTGTTCCGCCGCGTTGTCATATGAATATTTCAGGCCATGCAGGGATTTGTCTGGTGATGCCAGCCTTTGTTGGTGGTAGCGAAGATGAACAGGCACTGGCAGTGAAAACAGTCTCCTTGTTTGATGGGAACCAGCAACGCGGCCTGGCGCGGATTCAGGCCGCTGTCACACTGTTCGAGGCGGATACAGGACGTCCGCTTGCGTTATTGGACGGAGGAACTTTGACGGCGATCCGTACTGCCGCTGCGCCCGGTTTGGCAACCGACGTCCTAGCCAGAAAGGATGCCAGGCAGCTGGCGGTATTCGGCGCAGGTGTACAGGCACGTCAGCAGATATTGGCCATGTGCCAGGTTCGGCCGGTAGATGTCGTTCGCTTATTTACTCCGACACGGGCAAAGGCAGATGCGCTGATCGCTGACCTGCTTCTTCAATTTCCTCGCATTAGTTGGGAGGTGGTTGATAGCCCACGAGAAGCCGTCCAGCAGGCGGACATCATCTGTTGCGCTTCCACTGCAAAGTACCCGGTGTTTTCGGATACGGATGTCCGACCTGGGACGCATATTAATGCGATCGGTTCTTTTCAGCCAGAAGTGGCGGAGGTGCCTGCCGAGACCGTTTGTCGTGCGCGGACTTACGTTGATTCGGTGGACGCTGCTTGGGAAGAAGCAGGTGACTTGATCCAGCCTTTAAGATCAGGACTCATTGACCGGGACCATCTGGTTGGCGAGTTGGGTGCGCTTGCACAGGGTAAGATTGGAGGGCGCCAAGACGATTCGCAAGTTACCTTGTTTAAATCAGTTGGAATTGCAGCGCAAGATGCCGTTGCCGCCCGGGTTGCAGTTACCAATGCCCGGAAACAGGCTATCGGTCAGACGGTCGATTGGTAGTTTGTCCTCGCTTCGGTTTGCTGTGATTAGGAAAGTACCTTCGATCTAAACACGCTGGCAGTCCTGGAGAGTTGGGCTCGAGGACGCCGCTGTGCGAGTTGTTATTACAATCGCGTTAAGTGCGCCGAAGGGCGGTTTGACTCAGCGCAGTACTGGCCTCGACTTGGGTTTGACCGGACTCCCTGAGTGATCGTGTCGGTGCTAGTTGGCCCGTTAACTCCCCGTTGTTGATGTTACAATCCACATGCCAATACGGGTTGTCGCATGTATTTACGTATGTTCGATTGCTGCTGGGCGTCGGAGTTGCAAGGGCTGGCTAGGGCTCTTCGGAGGCTGCTCGTTGATCGTGTCGGGGGTGCAACGCCATCCCATTGAGAGGAACTGGAAAGTGAAGGATTCGTTGCGCCACGGTAGTCTTCGGTTGTGTGTTGCTGGTCCGCAACGACGGAACGCGAGTGCGGTTGCTCCACGTTGGTGTTACACGGCGCTGACCGTCGTATGCTTCGTATCGTCGACCTCGGGGCAAGATTACGACAAGCTGCCCCCAAGAAGTCTGCGTCGTGCTCTTGATGCTTGTGGATTTGTTGTGGAAAAGCCAGGCTTGTCGTTGTCGGACTTGTTTGTTGGTGGCATGGGGGGCTATCACACGTTTCGAATTCCCGCCTTGGTAGTTACCGCCAACGGAAGTTTGTTGGCCATTTGTGAAGGGCGCAAGGCCAGCCGCGCGGATCACGGTGATGTAGACCTGGTCTGTCGGCGTAGTACCGACGGCGGCGAGACCTGGAGTCCGCTACGTTTGATTCATGAACAAGGAGACACAGCAAAGATCACGATTGGGAACCCATGCCCTGTTGTTGACCGTTTGCGGGGAGCGATTTGGCTGCCGTTCACTCGCGATAACACCGATGTTTTGCTGACGATGAGTGAAGATGACGGTCAGACCTGGAAGCAGCCTCGTAATATTACCACGTCTGTGAAGCGTGATAATTGGACCTGGTATGCGACGGGTCCCGGGAATGGAATTCAATTGACACGCGGTCCGCATTCAGGCCGTCTCGTCATTCCGTGTGACCATCGAGTGCGCCGGATTTCTGATCGACGCAAGTCGACGCGTTCTCATGTATTGTTTTCGGATGATCATGGCTTGACCTGGAAGATAGGTGGTGTAACCGAGTTCTTGATGAACGAGTGCGCTATTGTAGAGCGGTCTGATGGGGAGTTGTTGTTGAACATGCGTAGTAATCGCGGTTTACATTGTCGAGCTGTGGCGACTAGCAACGATGGTGGCTCGTCGTGGTCTCGCTGTCGCGATGAGCGGGTTTTGACTGAACCTGTTTGCCAGGCGAGCATGGTTCGTTATTCATGGCCTATCGCTCAGCGGCGGAGTCGGCTCTTGTTTCTGAACCCAGCGTCTGTGACTAGTCGGCAGGAATTGACGTTGCGCATAAGTTATGACGAAGGTCACTCGTGGCCCGTGGCCCACGTCCTATACGCTAAGGCTGCCGCTTACTCTAGCCTGGCAGTCCTCCCCAATCGGGAGGTCGGGGTGCTCTTTGAACGTGACGATTACAGCCGGATCTCATTTGCGACCATTGGAATTGAATTCGTCGAAAGCACTCATGCCAACAAGTAACTGAGACCAGATTGGAGTCGTTGGAAAGCAGGCGACCCGGGAGGCTCTTTGGGGAGCTGTGGCGTCATCAAGGTCGAGATTCCTCAGCGGCATGTGGTGTTCGTCGACAGGAGTTGAGTTGGGTAACGTTTCGGTGAAGCGTCAAGAGAAAGGAATCTTCTGCTGCGATGTGAAGGCGGGTCAGTCGTGGTCTAAGGACAATTCTGCGTTTCCCGTGGGAGAGGTTGGCGCATTTGTCTGGATTCTGTTTGATTCCAGGAGAACTTCTAGACGCGAAGTGTGAGAAGTTGCTCACGACGAACCGCTTTCTGTTACTCTCAGTGTTGGGAACTGTTAACCGGTTGTTCGTAGAGAGGAGTCACGTTGTATGCCTGGCATGATTGTCGCACCACAGCCAGATGCCGTTGAGGCGGGGGCGCGAATTCTCGCAAGCGGGGGGAATGCGTTTGATGCTGCTATTGCTTGTGCAGGAGTGCAATTCCTGATTGACCCCCACTCCTGTGGGATTGGTGGTTACATGGTGATGGCCTACCACCTGGCGGATTCAGGAGCGGTTCAGCCGATACTTGATGCGCCGGCAACGGCGGGTTCACGTGTGAGCCCCTCCATGTGGGAAAACCAAGTTATTGGACCGAACCCCAGGGGGTGGGGTTTTTTTCTCAACGATAAGGTTAATGAAGATGGCTATCAGGCTATTTGTACGCCTGGTGTGATGCGCGGTATCGAAACGATGCTGAATCGCTGGTGTACAAAAGAGCTTTCCGAATTGTGGGAGACGGCGATTCGTTTTTGCATGGAAGGGTGGCCGGTTAGCGCTGGCATGGCGGCTCGCTGGAAAGAGCCTCCGATGTACTACGAGACATCGTCGCTTCGCCAAAAGCTTAATGTGACACCCGAAGCACAGAGAATTTATCTCAATTCGGATGGCACGACATTCGAAATGGGAGATGTACTTCACAACCCTGACTACGGGCGAACCCTTGAACGTGTCGTGGAAAAGGGTGTGGAGGATTTCTATACCGGTGACTTAGCCGGAGAAATGATCGCGGACTTGGCGGCCCATGATGCGTGGGTCAGCGCGGAGGACTTGCACAATTACCATGCTCGTGAAGAGCCGGCCGTGGTGGGGGACTACCGTGGGCTGCAGGTCGTTTCCAGTCAGCCTCCGCATGGAGGTCCGACGTTGATTGCCATCTTGAATATTCTGGAAGGTTATGAATTGCGTTCGATGGGTCATAATTCGCCAGAGTACATCTACCTGGTTTCTATGGCGATGAAGGCTGCATTTGCCGATCGAAACCGCCACTTGGCGGATCCGCAACACGTTGAGGTTCCATTGGAGTGGTTGACTTCGAAAGAGAGAGCTGCCGAATGGCGAGAGGTTATTGACCGAGGTGATCCCATTGATGCAGGACGGAGGCAGCACGATTCACCCGATACCACGCATGTAACTGTTGTTGATGATGCCGGGAATTGTGTTTCACTAACACATTCGTTAGGCACGTCATCCGGTGTCATCTCTCCGGGTTTGGGCTTCATGTACAATAATTCGATGGTGAATTTTGAGCCTCAGCCCGGACATCCTAACAGCATCGCACCAGGTAAGGGGCGCACAACAGGCATGACGCCCACGATGGTTATGAAGGACTCCCAGCCGATTCTCGTGCTAGGCGCTCCTGGCGCGACCCGAATCACGACTTCGGTGCTTCAGGTGATCTTGAATCACGTTGATTTTGGAATGGACATATCGGATGCTGTCTGGGCTCCGCGTTTCGATTGCCAGGGTAACGAGATTGTCTGTCAGGCCAGGATTCCGCAACAAACTTGTGATGCCGTGGGTAGCAGACATGCGACGCAGCGTTTAACGCAGAGTCATAGTGGAATGGCATTAGTGCATGCGATTGCCATCGATCAAATAAGTGGGGCGCTCAGTGGTGCTGCGGACACTGGTGGCGAGGGGATGCCGTTGTTAGTCGAGTAGGTCCTGGTTTGCAGAAGTAGGTACGGCCGTACCAAGATTTCAATGTTGTGGCTGATCCGTAGTGTTTTGTTAGCCATGTTGGATGGCAGTTGACGCTATAGGTAATGTCAGGAAGTTGCAGCAGTTTCTAGTTCTGTAAGCCAACGTTGCACTTGCATTGCATCCTCGTAACGAGCTCCTGTCGGCACCTTTTCCAGTCCACGAACGACCCGACAAAAACAACGTATTTCTTCAGCAAGCATGCCGGTCGCGGCAAATGGGTTGTCGCGGATTTCCAGTTCCATCGGCCAATGCGCTCGATCGTCGTACCATTCCAAGGGCCGTGGGTTTGGACTAATGCGACCCGACCATGAATCTCCAAATATTTCCATTCGATCGAATCCATCTCCTGCCATTCCTGATGGGGTTAGATACGAGGCCGCAAACCTTGCGATTCCACCGGAAGGAAACCTTAACTCTGCTGTTGCCAGGTCAACTCGATGCCCTGCCCTGTAGTGGAGCTGTGCCGCAAACCGATCAGGCTCGGACCCGCCAAACAAAGCTTGCGCGCAATACAGATCATGAACCATAGTGAGATGCAATGGGTTTTCTGGAGGTGACCGTTGCAGGTTCAGGCCGGGACGGTGGCGGACGCAGTCCAAGAATACAATTTCTTTCTGTTGGTGAACTAGCTTCAGGAGTTCCTGGAACTCGCTGTTAAACAGCACGATGTGGCCAATCATCAGATTGGCTGAATTGTTTGTTACGAGCGATCCGAGCTGCTCTGCTTCCGAGAGTTCGGTGGCCACCGGTTTTTCTAGTAATACTGCTTTTCCAGATCTGAGAAGTTGCTGTGTCTGGGGCACGTGCACATGAGTCGCACTTGCCACAACCCATGCCTCAGCGGTCGATTCTTCGATCGCAGTCTCCAGGTTAGTCCACCCACGGATATCGGGTAATTGCAGCTGGGCGGCTTGCAGAGTCTCCTGGCTGCGCGTAACCAGTGCCACGAGCTCGGCTTCGCCTAGTCCCATGATGGTCTTTGCGTGCCGCAAGCCGAAGTCCCCGAGACCGACGACACCAATGCGAACGGGATTTGAGGTCAAGGTGTGGCCCTTTTGCGAAGTCTGCTGATGAGGTAGGCGTAAGGTCAAGAGACCAAGGCGTGTAGCGGCCCAGTGTTAATCGGTTCCAATCAATCCAGTCTCGAAGAACAGCTCGTCCATCCTGATGGTTTCTGCTGAGAAACTCAAGACTTGAGTGGTCCTTGAACTCACCGTTCGCCCTGTTTGCATCTCGCGTCAGGAGGTGATAGTCTGGTCGCCGTTCACACCTTTTGTGCTCTCTCCTGTGTGCCCTAAAATTGGACTGCACATCGGCTGGCGGGTTCGTGAGGGGTGAGCCTCCCACCTCCTGTTGCTCGCCAGTGTGTTTGGCATGAACTCGGGAACGACGTTATGCCCCGCGGCGGAGACTTGCCAGTTGGTTTAGCCCGGAATGAGCTATGCCTGGAAAGCCCTGGAACGCGAAGGAAAAAAAGGCCTTGCGCCGTCAGGTGATGACCGAGGCGCGAGTGCTGGCCGACGTAAGTCTTGACGGACGGACATTAAATGCCATTCGCAGTCAGGTTGCGCGAATGGCTCTGGTTGAAAAACGAGCAAGTCGAAAAAAGTGGTCGGTGGAGGAGCGACGGCGACTGCGCAAGCTGCGGTCGGAGGGATTTACGCCAAAAGAGATTCATGAGTTTGATTTACTAGGTGGGAATGGCAGAACGCGTTGGAGTATTACCAAGCAATGGGGACGAATGAAGCTTGCGAACCGTCGTCGTTCTCGGCTGATGAAGAAAAAGCGAGTTTGGGAAGCGGGTGAACAACGAAAATTTAGAGCCTATTTGAGACAGCATTCCAAGACTCAAACACCAGAGGAGATCGGAAAGGTATGGGGGGTTGCGCGTAGTACCGTTGCCAGGTGGCAGAATGCATTAGGTTTGAAAGTGCCGCGCGAAGTGGTTGTGAAGATGGCCTATTCTCAACGGAAGCAGGCTGCTGCCCGCAAGAGAATTCAGCGGGCCAGTAAGCGGATGTGGGAGGCGCACCGCAACACGCACGAGAAAGAACTACTCCAGCAACGAAAAGAGTTACGTCGCCGGGACCCTCCGCTTCCCGAACAGGTCTGTACCGACTGCAGACGTAGCTGGCCCAAACGCCGGGCTTTTTTTCACATTCGTGAGAAGAAGATCAGTATGGGGACCAGCCGTTACTACAAACATCGTTGTGTTCTCTGTGAAAATGCGCGCCGGCGGCACAACGACCGTAGGCGAAGAAAAACAGGGAAGCCAACGACCTGAACCCGTGATGCTGTGTGGTACGTTGGCGGATGCCTGAAACATCACCGGTTACCAGAATTCAGTGGCCAGGAGTTGCAACGAACTCCGTTGCTGACTACCTGGGGTTGTGTTTCTCGAATGAGCGGGAAACAGCTTTGGGCAAGTGGTTCACCAGATGCATGATTGCCATTCTTGTCAAAGTGGGTATCGTGGAGCCGTTTCCGTGAGAAGTTTGTCCTGGATGGATCTCCTCGCGGTTTGGATGAATCGATTTTCCGGGGGCAGAGTTTATGCTCGAGCAAATTGACAACCGAGTCCTATTGGCCAAACACACACGCCGCGAATTTCGTCAACGAATGGAGTCGGGAGAATTAAACGCTTGCATCATCCCGGTGGCGGCTACTGAGCAACATCTTGAGCATCTGGCAATGGAGCATGACTTCCGTAGTGTGATGCATATCGCAGTTGAGGTAGCTAAGAAATTAGACCCACAAGTGGTGGTAGCGCCTTCGATGAGCATTGGAATTAGTGAGCACCATATGCGCCACCAAGGTACGTTGACGGCGATGCCTGGGAGTTGGCTGGGAGTGTTGTTTGACACGATTCGCAGTGTGAACCACGCTGGAATCACGAATATTCTCGTGTTGAATGGACATGGTGGAAACGTGGCTCCCTGCGAGGGGATTTGGGGGCAATTCTTGCAGCGCCTGGAAATTAATTTGTGGTTCAAGCCGTATTGGGATTTCCTTGACGAAGGAGTCGCGCAGGCTAATCTCAATACGGGTGTTTGGCCAGGACATGCGCAAGAATTTGAGACAGCATTTGCCCTGGCCGCATTTCCTGACAACGTACGTCACGACGCGATGCAAGATCAGGAAGATCGATCGCCTCAGGAAGCCTCGGCCGACGCGGGGCAGTCCATGATCGATTCCATCGTTACGAACACGGCGGAATTTCTGGCTGGCATGATCGAAGGCACTCAAAGCGCAGAGATTCCGGATTTTCATTAGCCGCGATTTCAATACAAAAGAACCAACGAAGGCGCGCCTCCTAGTCATTGTCATTTCCAGTATGTGGATCTCATGACGATGTGTTGGAGAAGTTGCCAGCGGGGTATCCGGAGTAGCTTATGAACGGATCGTCTGAATGACCGTGGAACCGGTGTATGTTGCTGCGCTTGGAGTCGTCTTCGTTGCGGCGCTGTCCCGCTCAACATTCGGGTTTGGCGAAGCACTGATCTCGATGCCGCTGCTCTCGATTTTGTTTGCGACCGATGTCGCAGCGCCCTGGGTTGCTTTGAACTCCATAACCATCGCCGGAGCAATCCTGATTCGGGATTGGCGCCAGGTTCAGTTTTCTGGAGCGTGGCGTTTGATCTTGGCAGCCTGGTTTGGGATTCCCGTTGGCCTGTTGTTGTTGGAGAAAATTCCGGAAAGCCTGGTGAAATATGTGTTGGCGGGCGTATTGATTTCGTTTGGGACTTATCAGCTTTCACAACCGAGTTTGTTTCGCTTGCCGAGTGACCGGTTGGCCGGTGTCTTTGGATTCCTGGCAGGTATCCTGGGAGGCGCGTACAATACGGCGGGTCCCGTACTGGTCATTTACGCGGCATGTCGGCGTTGGAGTCCGTCGGATTTTCGCGCGACGATCCAGGCGTTCTCTTTGCCGACCAGCTTGTTGATTATCGCTGGCCATAGTCTCTCGGGACGTCTGGACGCGACCGTTGGTTGGTACTTTGCGAAATCAGTACCCGCGACACTGGCGGCGGTATTGCTTGGTCACTGGTTACACAAACAATTTCACCCAGAAGCTTTTACCAAATGGGTATATTTCTTGCTGATCGTGCTCGGTTTCGCATTGATTGCCAGCACGGTCCTGGCGTTTCCCTGAATTCGCTAGCCGTCAGTAATGGCAGTCGTAATGTCGAGCACAGCTTGTTGTCCGTCCCCGAATAGCATCCAAGTATTACTATTCGCAAAGAGCGGGTTGGGGATTCCCGCAAAGCCGGCACTGAGGCTGCGTTTAATGACAATTACGATACGTGCTTGATCGACGTCGATGATCGGCATTCCGGCGATGGGACTTTGAGGATCAGTGCGTGCCACTGGATTGACGACATCGTTCGCGCCCAGGACGATGGCGACGTCGACACTGTCCATCGTCGGGTTTATCTG
This sequence comes from Planctomycetaceae bacterium, assembly GCA_002709225.1. Classification (GTDB taxonomy): domain Bacteria; phylum Planctomycetota; class Planctomycetia; order Pirellulales; family Pirellulaceae; genus UBA9264. The sequence continues at coordinate 48,137 of PAQH01000059.1, read as the reverse complement.
ATCCATTTCGATCAGCTGGTCGTAGGGGACATCGGCTTCGGCCAAAAGCACGTTCATGTGCCCGGGCATGCGACCGGCGACGGGGTGTATCGCATACTCGACCGTCGTTTGTTGGGCCTCCAGAATCTTGGAGAGATTTCGGACCGCGTGTTGCGCTTGTGCTACTGCCATGCCGTAACCAGGAACAAAAACGATCCGTTGGGCCGCTTCGAGCATCAAAGCGACATTGTCCGCGGTGGTGATTTGGACATTCTCGTAGATATCGTCATCGCCGTCATTGTTTCCAGTCGCTACGACTCCGAACAACACGTTTGAGAGCGAACGGTTCATGGCTTTACACATCAGCCGTGTCAGAATGATTCCCGACGCGCCGACCAGTGAACCCGAAATAACGAGCACGTGGTTGTTGATTACAAATCCCGTAGCGGCGGCTGCCAGGCCTGAGTAAGAGTTCAACAAGGCGATTACCACTGGCATATCTGCCCCACCGATGGGATTGACCAGGAGGATTCCGATCGCGGAGGCCAGTAGGACGGTTGGTATAAAAAGCCAATGCCCGGCCCCCAGACCTAGCACAATCGTCAAGAGTAACATTAAACAAGCGATGGCAATCGTGACGGGCTGTTTGTAAGGAAAATCAATTGGCTTCTTGAATAGATCCAGTTCCTGTAGTTTTCCAAATGCCACCAGACTTCCCCAGAACGTAATCGCGCCGATCACACCAGAAATGCCAACCGCAGTTCGTGAAGAAACCGCGTCAGCGGTGTTATGTAACAAGGCACCGGCCGCGACAAGAACTGATGCTGCGCCACCAAATCCGTTAAATAGTGCCACCATCTGTGGCATGTCTGTCATTTTTACGGTCAAGGCAAAACCAATTCCAATGGCTGTGCCGACGAGCAGACCGATTCCGATGAGCCAATGATGTTCCAGTTGGCCGGACGTAAGGGCGAGCAGGATTGCTAGGCCCATGCCCGCAATGCCCAGTACGTTACCTTGTACAGCGGTTCGCGGATGTGACATCCGCTTCAAACCGACGATGAACAGTACGGCGGCGGCGACGTAGGCTAATTGTGTCAGCGAAGGAGTCACGATGTCATTCTCGGGTAAATTACTTTTTCTGGAACATGGATAACATGCGATGGGTTACCAGGAATCCGCCGGTGACATTTATCATTGCCAGAATGACCGCCAGCATGCCGAGGACCGAAGCAAAATACGACCCCGAAGCAGTGACGACGAGAGCTCCCACAACGGTAATTCCACTGATCGCGTTTGACCCCGACATGAGTGGGGTATGGAGCATGGGCGGGACCTTGGAGATGACTTCAAAGCCGACGAATACCGCCAAGACGAAAATTGCCAGGCTTGCGATCAATAGCTCTGAAGCAGGTTGCGTTACCTGTGCGACAGCTTGGTCCTGTTGCGTCGCTGTTGATTGCGGTTTTCGGGCCGATGGCGAGGGGATGTCGTTTTCCGGTGCCGTTTCGGTGGTTGCAGTGGTGACAGTCTGATTCGTACGGCTTGTTCCTGACTTTGGCGCGGGGTCTGCGGCGACAGCAAGGCCGAGCAGGACAAGCCAAGGTGCCCCAAAAACCAGAATAGTGAGAAGTCGCGTCCAGTGTTGCATGGTCGGGATTTCCTGCGATTCTTTTAACTCAAATAGCGATGTACGAACGAACATTCCTGTTTTCCGAGGAGGGACTTTCTACTGTTCGGGTTCGTAGATACCCTACTATTGCTTTGTTTCTTCCGAATCCTGAGAGGGTTGTTGGTCGGCTATGGACGTCGGAGCCGAGTCGTCCCGAGAACTGGTGTCGGGGTGCGCCACTTCCGAGTTATGGGGATGCGGTGTTTCTTCCAGTGCACTTAGCAGCTCTTCCGTTTCATCGGCAGGCTGGTTGTGGTTGGAACTGGTGTCAGCGATATCGGCTGTTGGCTCCTGCGGAACCGGCGGTGTGACCGATTCGTGAGCAGGCTCGGGAGATGGGACGGTGTTTTCGGCGATTTCGACCACCTTCGATTCGGTCTGTCGGGATTCAGGGGTAGAGCCATCGGCTTGTGAGGATGCAGATGACGCTGCAACGGAACTGGCGGAATCGTCAGCGTCCTCAGGCTCGATTTGAATTTCTTCTTCAAGATCTTCGGCATCATCCTCTTGTTGCGCATTTGGCGTTGGTTCCACGTCGCCTTCTGTTTCTGGTGATAGTACGGAGTCAACTTCGGTTAGTCCAAGTAGGTCCCGGAGACGTGTATGGACCACCTGCTGGTTGTCGGCGACGAGCGTTTCGCAGACGATTTCATCCTCGAGGTTCAAGTCCAATGCACCATCCTTGGTGATATGGAGAAGCAGTTTGGTGACGTTGCTCGAGAACATTTGGCTGGCGTGATCCGGGACCTGGCTGGTGACATTGGTAGGCCCGAGAATGGTGACTCCATTGGCAACGGTTGTTTTGTCCGGTTGGGTCAATTCGCAATTGCCGCCACCCTGCGCCGCCAAGTCGACCACAACGGTTCCTCGCCGCATTTGCTCAATTGCAGTCGCTGTAAGTAATAAGGGAGATTTGGCGCCGGGGATTGCCGCCGTAGTAATTACGACATCGCTTTCCACGGCAATACTTTGGATTAATTCTCTTTGCCGGCCATAGTCGTCCTCGGTTAAGGCACGGGCATACCCGCCTTCGTCTTCAGTATCCGCATTGAGAGGTAGTTCGATAAATTTTGCACCGACACTGAGTACTTCCTCTGCGCTTCCAGGACGGATATCGTGTGCCTGTACTACAGCGCCCAACTGTCGTGCGGTAGCAATGGCACGCAGGCCAGCCACTCCTGCTCCAATCACAAAGACACGTGCGGGTCTTAGCAGGCCGGCCGCATAGGTGACCATGGGGAACATGCGAGGAAGGTGATTTGCAGCCAGGAGTACTGCACGATATCCAGCAATCATTGCCATCGATGACAATGCGTCCATCGCTTGCGCTCGCGCGATACGTGGCACCATTTCCAGCGCCAGGACAGTGACTCCAGCGTTTGCCATTTCCTGAATGGTTTGCGGATTCCCCAGAGGATCGCACATGCCGATGACTGTCTGGCCAGATCTAAATTGTTCCAGGTCGGCGCGTCCCGCTTCCGGATTGGCGCTGCAAGTGCGGACTTGCAAAAGAATGTCAGCGTGAAAAGCCTCTTCACGGCTGACGAGATTCGCACCTTCGGCTTCGTATTCGGTATCAGCAAAACCGGCTGCCTCACCGGCCGAACGTTCCACCAGAATCTGCAATTCTTGATTGACCAGTGACGCCAGTGAATCTGGTACCAGTGCCACTCGACATTCACCGGGAAACGTCTCTTTCAGAACCGCAATTTTCATGATGGTTCCGCGTTGTTACATGCTGTTTGAAGAATCCACCCAATTCCCGACTGACTTCGGATCCGGCAACTGCATCCCGACCCAACGATTCGACAACGGCTACCAGAGTATCGGCTGGTGCGTCTCGCGCGAAGCCTACCGGAAGGAATCCTGTGGCGGCGAGGGCTCGTTTGCCACCATTGGGGAGGGGTGCGAGAATCTTCCGGTTCCGAAGGCCGCCTGCGCGAGCCCCCTACGGTTTGGCGCAATTGGTTGAGGTTGGTTTGGTCAAGAATACTGTGCGCTAGAAGCCGCTTTGCCGGGCGCTCAGCTTCGTTGGTTCTATACCAGACCACCGAATTGCGGCTTCTGTAGTATCCGAGTGATTTTGTTGGTGATGCTGTGGGGAGGATTTTGCCCCGCATCTCCCATTGGCCGAAATGGCGTTGCGACGGGGAGATTGCCGCCTTCAGGGAGTGTGCAGGCGTTGCCTGACGAGGGCTGGTACACGAACGGCTCAAGCGTATTCTGCTCCTCGGGTGGCGATTACGGGAGTTCGGGCGCATGCTTGGCGGAAAATGGTAGTGTGTCAGGAATCACGTAGGCGGGGGTTGTTAATCGCAGCTGTGTCGGTGCCCCAACATCAAACTCAAGTTGAATAAAAAACGCAGTCCAGCCTTCTTTAGGTAATGTAATGGCGACGCGATACTGTTTCTCTGAATGTGGGACAAGCTCTTCAGATCGATATGCCCGTCCGATAGTCTGGACGCGAAAATCACGTGCTTTTGGATTGTGTGCTTGCCACAATCGTACGCGGGTAGGTGTTGTTTCCGTGGTGACACTTAGTAACCCGGGTGCTTTGTATTGCCAGCTAAAACGCGGACGGGGAATGCCGTGTGCAATACAGAAATAGTATGCCAGTATTGTATCGAGAGCATCTGTCCCTTGCAGCGAATGATTGGAGTTAGGTACATAGCAAAGGTGTTTTTCGCCAGGCAGATCGTTGAAGTAGAACTGCGATGAATCGGGTAAGAAGAACTCGTCGCCGGTCGCGTTGATGATACACTTGGGCATCTTGAATCGAGAGCGATATGCATAGGGATCAACGAGTTGTAACAACTTCGCGTAGCGGGGTGCATTCCGCCGGTGTGTGACCTTGTGTCGCACGTAGTCGCCGATTGCGGGAGCCCAGAATCCATAGGCTGCGTAGTGGTGATCCATTGAGATCTTCACATTCAGGACATCGATGACAATTGGAAGTATCGCAGTTACGCGGTCGTCCGCGGCTGCGGTCATCCATGTTGTCCAGCCTCTTTTGGAACCACCAGCGATTACGAACTGTTCGATTGACAGTGGGTTCGCTGCTCTTGATTTCAACAGGGATTGGACCGAATCCATGGCGCGAATTACCGCTTTGACCATTGGTAGTCTGGGGAGTCAGTGGGGATCTTCGGTCTTCAGGTATTTGTCCCAGGCATACGCGATTAGATCGTCTTCACTTCGTTCAACGCCATCGTTATGGAAGATCAGTGGTTGGTTGGGAATCATGCCAAGTTCGCAGACGACGGTTTGGCTGGCAATGGCAAGTTAGAGGATCATGTCCCGCGCTTGCTGCGGAGGTTGATTGCCATTCCGCCCGCCACCAATAAAGAGCATGGCGGTTTTGGAGCGGACGTTCTTGGGTCTGACAATGGTGAGCCAATGTTGCCAGGTTGGTCGGTTTACTTCATCGGCCGTTCGCCACCGCTGGGATGTCATGTCCACTAGGTAAGTTGTGGCTTCTGGCGCATCGAATTCTTGAACGAGCTTCCACGAAAAAGCCTTGTCTGGCGTTGTCACATAAAGATCGAACGCGGTTTTCTTGTCCGTGGGTGATGTCGGTTCACTGCTGCCGGCTGGCATCGCCAGTACGGTTCCAATTGCGACGCTGCAGACCGTTGTAATGATGGCACGCTGTCGTAAGTAGTGGTGCCAATGACGGAGCCAGCCACAATCGAAAGTGTTGCGCAACGAAAGGGTGCGTGAGCGATTCAGTTGGCTGTAATTCATGTTCATTCCTATTGTTTTGCACAGCGCGCGATTGGTTCGGTCTTGGTCGAGTGGATGATTTCTGATGGTGTGGGTGACTGTCAAGTTGGATTAGATCACGTTGCCGCCGCCAACAAAAGAGCGTGGTCCCATCTCAGTCCCGATTTTATTAGCAGGCAGGATTTGTAGTGAATGGGTGCAACGTAAAGCCGGGATTCTCTGAGTCGATATTACTGCGTTGTCCGAATCGAACCGCATCGATTTGGTGGATGTCCGCGGTAGTTTGCCCAGGGGTCGCTGGGTGCGGGCGGAAGTCCAATGGGTCAGAGATGAGCTGCTATGAAGGTTTGTCGACGGAAGACGCGTTGAGCAACACGGTGCCTAGAAGTCGATCCGGCGAATGCTTATTGTGCGCTGGGGGTTAAAGCAATCGTCGGATGCGCAGCAAGTGACTCGAGCCAGTTATGTAGACGAGGCAGCAAATCCGGCTGCTCTGGCACCTGGCCAATGACTCGCAACTTGCGGTGGAAGACTGCAGTTCGCAAGAGTTCGAGACGCTTGGCCAGCTCGTCGACGAACGCGTTGGTTTGCTCGGTACCAAGGTCTGTGTTGGAGAGCTGCAGTCGTGGACTGTCAGGTTTCTGTCGTAGTAGCTTGAGTTGGCGCTGTTGTGCCTTGATGCGTTGTCCTTTCCAGTGGCTGCGGCGCAATTCATCGTCGCAATTAAACTGGTAGACAGGGTCTTCACCAAAGTAGATGCTTACGGCACCATTTGAGCGAAAGCCAACGACAACCGGCTCCGTCCAATAACTAACCTGCAATGCGACTCGCTCGACAAGTGCGGTGGCGTCCCGTAACAATTCTTCGCGTGGTTGCTGCGCCCGGGCCAAGAGAGACTGCTTTCAAATTACTTGGAATGACCAGCAGGGTGCTCTGAGTCCCATTGATGCTGCACGCAAAACTGGTCGGCAGATTGCCTGCAATGCCGATGACAGCTTACTACTGACCGGTTGTGGTCTTGTCGCGACTGCCAGGAATGTGGCGGCAGGGAAGCCGGATAGAACTATGGCAACCAACTTGCGGTGAAACCCAACTCGCTGAGGTAAGGTAATGGACTGTCGACGAGGCGTGTACTGCTGACGAACCTCGCGTCATTAGGCGGACAGCTTTGCATCAATCAAGGAGTGAAGGCCTTTACCAGGTTCCTCAAAGGTTGTCCCGGGACATAAACTTTGGGGCGTACCACAATGGGTCGTGCGGCAGGTGCCATGAGTGTCCCTGGCAGGAGAGCGGGTGGGCTTGCGACGACGGCCGGATAGCTGCCCGCGGCTGGCACATTGAGTGCGGGCGCTTGGGCACTGGCGCCGTTACCCGCGTTTGCTGCAGGTGCGGGTTGAGTCGCAGTGGCACTATTAACCGGTGAGTAAGCTACCGCTGGTTGCACAGTTACCGACGGTGGATACGCGGCTACAGTCGGATTGAACATGAGTGGTTGTTGTACGACGACCGTGGAGGTCCACCCGCCGGGTAACAGATTGCGTGGTGCAAGTAGAGGTTGCTGTACGACGACGGGACGCTGTACGACGACGGGACGCTGTACGACGATGGGACGCTGTACGACGATGGGACGCTGGGCAATTACGACGGGTGCGACAGCATGGTTCGCCACAGTACTTGGGAGACGCTGTACGGTTACGAGCGGTGGCGTTTGCACGACTTGTGGGGACTGGGATGAAGCTGTTGTGGCCGCCGAAAATATGACCGCACAGACCAGGATTCGTGAGTTGAACATCGTGTTACCTTTGGGAGTATTCGCCAGACCGGCAGAGAAACAACCAGGGTAGCGGTGACCGGATCAATCTCCGCGCCTCTGGGCGTATGACGACCGCGTTTCGGACCAGACGGATCATTTTTGAGAATAGCAGCTGATCCTGGCCCAGACAAGGATTGAAGCTGCATCACTGGTGCTCTTTCGCCGGTCGTGCGGTGTCTGGTTCGATCAGGTAAAATCTACCATTTGGTGATCTTCTCCTGCACTTTGCGATAGAGGCTAGAGGATTATGCCGCCACTAATGCACGCAAACGCGACCGAATTGGGACTGGATCCGGAACGCCTACAGTATGCCTACCGACTATTGGAAAACTGGACACGTGGTCCACAGGCGGCGATTCCAGGTGCAGCCCTCTTAGTGGGGCGATATGGCAGGGTCGTGGCCCCTCGGTTTTTTGGGAACCAAGGGCCAGAGCCGGATGCCCCTGCCCTCCGTCCTGATAGTATGTTTTTGCTGGCGTCGATCACCAAACCGGTGACTTACCTCGGTGCCATATTGCTGGTCGAACGCGGGTTGTTGAACCTGAGCGATCCGGTACGCCGCTACATTCCTGACTTCGCAGCGCATCACAAGGAACAGGTGCTCGTCCAGCAGCTGTTTACCCACACCTCTGGGCTGCCTGATATGCTGCCTGACAATGTTCAATTGCGCCGCCAACACGCGCCATTGGATAGATTTATCAGGGGGGCGATTCGCGACACGATACCAATATTCCCGCCGGGTACTGGCTATAGTTACCAGAGCATGGGTACGCTCGTCGTCGCGGAACTTGTGCAACGCATCAGCGGGCGATCAATACACCAGTTCTTGCGAGAGGAGATTTTTCAACCATTGTCGATGAAGTCCAGCGGGTTGGGGTCGCGGGGACTTCCACGGGAGAGACTAGTACGGGTAGAGACCCCTGATTACCAGGAAGGGACTGATTTTGGCTGGAACAGCTCTTATTGGCAGGAACTGGGGGCACCCTGGGGCGGGATGTTTAGTAGTCCAGAAGATTTTGCATTAATTTGCCAATTGATGCTGTCCAAAGGGAAGTTGGGAACGGTCCGGCTCTTGTCGCCCTCGGCAGTGGAAATGATGACTTCTAGCCGACTCGATGATTACCCTGAGTTGCCAGAGTCAATTCGCCGATGCCAACCATGGGGTTTGGGCTGGAGGATGAATCACCCCGGTACACCAGGCAGTTGGGGTGATTTGTTGGACCGGTCCGTATTCGGACACACCGGAGCTACGGGAACGATGTGTTGGATTGATCCACGCCGAGAAGGGTTTTGTTTGATATTTACGAGTGGGATTCGGTCGCGGGCTCCCTGGAGGTTGGTCCAGGTTTCAAATGCCGTGGCCGCATCGTTTGTCTGATTCGGCGGCGTTTTGCAGAGCCTATTGATGTTGCTCAGCCCAGTGCCCCAATTGATTGTGAAAAGCCAGTTGTTGATTGTGAGAAGCCAGTTGGCCGGTTGCTGTAGAGTCTGATGTTGAACAACCGGGATGGTGGTTAACCCGGACATCCGTATTGTAGAGTGGATTCCCGTTTGTCGACTTAGTCTGTCTGTGACTATGACTTCTCCCGATTACATTCGCCATGAACATCACGAGTTCATCGATGCCAGTGAGAAGGCATTGGAGAATGGGACGTTGCAGTCGATTCTGGGCCGATTGGGTGACACACTAGGCGCGCGAAACCGCGAAGCGTGGCAGGCATTTGACCAATCGGATCAGGTTCGAGAGCGTGCGCGGGCGATCAAAGATGCGACGTTAGCGGACCTGGATCAGCATCTTGAAACTCTCGAAGCGAGCGTCCTCTCTCGCGGCGGTCACGTACATTGGGCGGCAGATGGTGAAGCTGCGTGTCGAGCCGTGCTGAAAGTGTTGCAAACTCACGAAGCTCGGATGGTGGTCAAATCCAAGTCGATGACCAGCGAGGAAATTCACCTCAATAAGGCACTGGAACAAGCGGGTGTCGAGGTGGTGGAAACCGATTTTGGCGAGTACATCATCCAGGTTGCAGGTCATCGCCCATCGCATATCGTGGGGCCGGCGCTGCACATGTCATCTGAAGATGTGACAGAGGTTCTCAACCAGGTCTCCGAAAAACCCCTGTCGAATGACCGAGTCGAGTTGGCGGCGTTTGCCAGAAGCCAGCTGCGCAGTCGTTTTGCAGCCGCTGATGTAGGTATCACTGGCGTGAATTTTGCTGTTGCTGAGACCGGGTCAATTGTGTTGATTTCCAATGAGGGGAATGCGAGGTTGACGACCAGTTTGCCCCGGGTCCACATTGCCATAATGGGCATCGAAAAAGTTATTCCCCGCTTGGCTGATTTGCCGTTCTTTCTGAAGGTGCTGGCGCGTGCAGCGACCGGCCAGAAACTATCCATCTACACGTCGATTGTCCAAGGAAAACGTGCTTCGGACGAACTAGACGGTGCGGAGGAATTTCATCTCATTATTCTCGATAACGGCCGTAGTCAGATTCTTCAGAGCCCACTTCGCGAAAGTCTGTTTTGTATTCGATGCGGGGCGTGTCTTAATGCGTGTCCCGTTTACCGGAATGTTGGTGGGCACGCGTATGGAGGCGTGTACGCGGGGCCCATCGGTGCCGTCTTGACGCCTTTGTACGGTGGGTTGCGGGATCATCATCATTTGCCTCACGCCTCGAGTCTTTGTGGTGCTTGTCAAGCTGCCTGTCCGGTCAAGATCCAGATTCCCGATATGCTGGTCAAGCTTCGTGAACAATTGCACACGAGCCACGTCGTTGCGGGGCGTATGGAAACTTTTGCCTACCGTAGTTGGGCATGGATGTTGCGGCGTCCGCGAATCTACCGGTGGGTAACCTGGCTGATTTCGCGGACGCTAGGGAGAGTGAAACGTCGATCAGGATGGTTGCGGCGTCTGCCCGGTCAACTCGGTGGTTGGACCGACCGCCGCGATTTTCCCGCCCCTGCACCGCAGCGATTTCGAGATTGGTGGAAGGAGCAGGGATTGTGAGTCGAGACGAATTTCTGGCGAACATTCGACACGCTGCAAAGATCGGTTGCGCATATCGCGTTCACGCTACGGACGTCGCTGAAACAGTGGGGTACATTGGAGCCGACCAGGATTTGTGCGTTGCGATGGCGGAAGAGGTGAATGCTGTGGGAGGAGTGGCGACCGTTGTTTCAGATGCTGCAGCGGCGCTTGCGAGGTTGGACGAGATCCTTTCCGAACACCAACCGAAATCCGCCATTTGCTGGCGCCACGACTTGTTGGAGTATCTGGGTTTGTCGCGTTTTCTGGAAAAGCGAGAGATCGCGTATTCACATTATGAGTCGTGGTCAGCTGGATCTGTAAAAGCGTGTCGGGATACCTGGCTGGCAGCGGAGATTGGTATTACCAGCACCGATCTTGCAATAGCGGAAACAGGATCGCTATTGGTTGCCTCTGGCCCAGGACACGAACGAGTCGTCTCCTTGTTGCCCCCTGTCCACGTGGCCATCGTGGCGCGGTGTCAGATTGTGCCAGACTTGATTGATGCAGTGTCCTGGTTGAGGGAACAGGGTGCCGGCAATCTTGCCAGCAACGTGACATTAATCAGTGGTCCGAGTAAGACTGGCGACATCGAGCTCCAGTTGACGACAGGAGTTCATGGCCCCGGACACTGGTATGTTATTGTGATTCGAGAGGCTGTTGAGTGAGGGGCCTGCCAGATGGTTCGGTGGCTAGCAACGAACGCCAGTCGCTACTCCAGGATTCACTCGCTATTCCAGGATTCACTGTCCGGAACAACAGCCCATTTGTATTCAGTACGGGTGAAACGACTGGAATAAACTGGGGACGTAACACCGTCGTGGCGGAATTATTTTCTGTCTCTTAGAAAGACCACCAGGTCGGCGAGCTGCTGTGGGGTTAGTTGTTTGTCCAATCCAGCAGGCATGATCGAAACCGTGCCGGGTTGGCGTCGCTCAATCTCGTCCGTGGGTAGGCGAAGCACTTTCTGTGCATCCAGCTGCAGCGTTACTTCATTGTCCGTCTCGTCGCGAATGACCCCGTTGAGCACACGACCGTCGACGGTCACGATTGTGACGGGCTCATAGCTGCGCACAAAACTGATGCTGGGAAAGAGAATTGCTTCTAGCAAGTCACGTTCGTTGCGGATGCCTCCAATTCGGGTGAGGTCTGGCCCGACACGCCCCCCCAGATAGCCCAGTTGATGGCATGCAACACAGGCAGTTTTTTGATTGTGGAATACGCGCTGTCCTCGCCGTATATCACCGTTCGCTGTGAGTTTGAGCACCGCTTCAAGCTTTTGCGCCTTCTCCTGGTTTTCAGTCTGGATGCGTGCGAGTAATGGTTGGGCTTGTTGCAGCACTTGCGTGCCGAATCCAGTGAGTTGTTGTTTGAGTTGTTCGAGCGGTAACGCAGTGCTCGCGCGGCATTTTTCCAGTGATTCCACTAAGCGCTGGCCGATCAATGGGTCTTGCGACTTGGCGAATCGCTCCATCAGACGTGACAACTCCATTGGTCCTGTCGGTGGCAAAGCCTGAGTGATCCTTAGCAACTGTTCTTGATCAAGAGGGACTCGCGTCAAGACATCCACTGCCAGTGATCGCAAGCGAACCGGGTGTGAGGCGGATAGATGCATACAGAGAAAGTCGAGGAGAGGCGGATCCAATACCTGCTGTTTTCCCGGGATACCCGCAAGCGCATCCAACCGAACGGACGCGGGCAAGGTTGGAGTCGTGGCAATGCTGCGAAACGCCCGTACCAATTTGCGATCAGGGTTGCTTCCTGCGAGCGTTTTCGCGGCGGCCACTGCGCGTGTCCGGAACGCTTCATCATCGGAATGTAGGTTCTCTTCCAGCGACTTGCGCCAGCTGGCAGGTATGCCTTTCAAGCGGCTGGCTCCAAACGCATCCAATAAACGCAGGCGAGTTGCTCGTGGTGCATTGTTGTTGTTCAAGACGTCGGCCATGAGTTCTTGGAGTTCAGCATCGCTCGCAAAATTGGTGAGACGTGTTGTCAGTGTGAGTAGAGTGGCGGGGTCACGAATGGGTTCGCTGAGTGCCTTGCGGAAAAAAGGAAGATACGTGCTGGCCCACTGTGGTCGGTGTTCGGCAACCCACCACGCGGACTCGGATAAGAGTTCGTTTTCTGTCGCGAGCAGTGGCTGCAATTCCTCGCGAGTTAACCCGCCGTTTGGCATTTGGTCGAGCGCGATCAATGCGGCGCGTTGGGTTCGCGGATTTGAGTCAGCCAGCAGTTGGCGAAGAGGGGTAGGCATGCCGATTTCGATGGCGGCGTAAATGAGCGAATGGTCAACGATACGGTCAGTGGAGTTCGCCGCCGCCTCGATGACCGCTTTCGCGGCGGTGGCGGTGCCGAGTCTACCTAATGCTTCAGCGGCTGCTCTCCGGTTTGGAGCTGAGTTGAGTTGCAGCATTTCTCGAAGGCGTGGTTCTGCGAGGGTATCTCGCCATAGGCTGGTCGCGTGTAATGCAGCTTGGCGGACAGTGGCGTTTTCATCGTATAGGGCTTCACGTATTCCCTCACGCGCCTGGTCTCCGGGTATCTGGCACAGAGACCAGACCGCTTGCAGACGCTGAGCGGAGTTTACTGATGTGCGCAGCGTGGCAATTGCCTCAAAGGCTCCCGCGTCGTGGCGGGACAGCAGTCGCCGCGCACGGTTGCGTACAGCAAATCGGCCGGCAGCGAGTAAGTCGGATAGCTGAGGCGCAGTCAGCGAGTCCCACTCGATTTGACTCCCACGCGGATCTGGAATCCGGTGCGAGTTGGTTTTGCGAATGCGATAGATACCGCCCAGAATGTCTGGTTTTGAGAGCTGTGACGTCGGGCAGCATAATTTGTACCAGCCGCCGGTATCGACAACGATTAAGCTGCCATCAGCATCTTCCAGAACGTCCGTAGGATGGAAGTCAAGGTTATCGCTTACCAGAAAATCTTCGACATGTGCCGTAAATGTGGCTCCATTTGCCGAAAGGATGTGCCGCGAGATCTTGTGCATGTTGAAGAGGCATGCCATGACGTTGTGCTGGTAGTCATTACCTAATTGGGGTGACTCCAGGCGAGCCAGGCCACAGGGAGCAGCAGCTCCGAGGTGTGACAAGACGGGCATGATTGGGCCGGTGCGGGGATGTCCCTCCAGCACACCGTGCACTTTTCCGTAGACTCCGCCGTAGACGGCGTGGATCAGGCCATCCCGCAAGCCGTTTCCCGGGTGTTGCAGGAATGTGGTAGAGAAGATCCGCTCCCCCCCTTCAGTGAACACGACTTCGACGGGGTTATCCATGCCGCCAGTCATGACAGGTTCGATTGGGCCCCCACTGGGGTGGCGTCGAAAAATGTGCGCTGCGCGCGTCACGAATGGGGTGCGTCCTGACTGCTCATAACGCTGTTCGGCGAATGCCCCTTTGCACCAGTAGATCCAACCGTCCGGACCAAGATAGGGCCCGTGTAAATCGTTGGCACAGCCGGTCAGCGTTTTGCCGTCAAACCAGATTTCGCGTTCGTCGCAAACGCCGTCGTCGTTCGTGTCGGTGAATTTCCAGATTTGTGGTGGCGCGGCGACGTAGAATGACCCTTCGTGCCACAGAGCTCCCTCCGGGAACATCAACCCCTCAGCGAACACGATACCTTGCTCAAACACCCCGTCACCGTTCAAGTCTTCCAGGCGAACAATGCGGTGAGGACGCTTTTCAAGTTGGGTCTTGACGTTTTCGTTGGAGCCACTGGAGTCGGTAACGTAGAGCCTGCCCCGATCATCGAAGTCTGCTGAAATGGGGCGATTGACCAGAGGAGGTCCGGCAATATGTTCGATTTCGTAACCGTCCGGCAAAACAAAGAGGTGCCCGTTAAGGCGAGTTTCGCCGCAGCGCCCCTGTGGTGTATCAGCCGCCAGACACAATGCAAAGATAATGGTGCTGAGCTGCCAGCTTAGGTATCGCGAGTTTGTCGCAGATCTGGTCATGGGGACGGGTCCTGCAAAGTGTCAATGCCAAGCGGGCGTAGTCTAACATTCCCAGAAAATGGCTGCCAACACGCTGCCGCGACTAACTTAGTTATTGTGGTTTTGCATAGAACGCGAGTTTGTCGGGATCCAACTCAATTCCGTGTCCCGGGCGCAGTGGTGCCCAGGCGCAACCCTGCTCTACTTGGATAGGTTCGATTGCCAAATCGTTCCAGATAAGATCCGAATACTCGAGGTACAGGCACTCGGGAAGACTGGCTGCCAGGTGAACCCCGAGTTCAAGCAGTGTATTGCCTAGGGAGACAGGAACGCCGAATTCGCCCGCGAGAGTGGCTGCAAAGCGGCCTTCGTGGATAGAGTTGTGGATGTTCAGAACATCGACCGCCCCTGAGACCAGAAGCTGTCGCTTGCCAGAAATATTCAGGTATTCACCCGTGTTGACGCGGGTGGATTCCAGTTCGCTGCAAAGTCTCGCATAACCGGTGTAGTCTTCCCGGGTGATTGGATCTTCGATCCAAAAAATTTCGTGCCCTGCGTTTTGGTACGCATGCAGGCGCTTGAGCGTTTCCTTCACCGACCAGGCTTCGTTGGCGTCGACCATCAGATTGACGTCGCTCCCCAGGACGTCTCGTACCAATTGCAGGCGTTTCAAGTCCCAGGATAGATCCGGATGACCGACTTTGATTTTGAACGCCGAAAACCCGTACCTCTGCAGTCGTTCCAATTTGGTGCGAAAGTCGTTGTCGTTGAGATGGAAATCCAGTGTGCTGCCATAGGCTCGGACCTGGGGATCCGTCCCTCCCAATAACTGGAAAAGAGGAACTTGGGCTTGTTTGCTCGCCAGATCCCAAAGCGCAGTCTCGATGGGTACCGTGCGAAATCCGCAGCCGACATTGCCACCACGCGGGCGTTGGATTCGCATCGCCAGGCTCAGTGGGTCTGCCTGGGCTAAGGACGGCCAGAGGGCGTATTCAAATTGCTCGCGAAGACTCGTCAATCGAGCCGTGGGTAATCCTTGTTGGCAATCAAATCCGACGCCTTTGAGTCCATTGTCGCAAACCAGCTCGATCGCTGTAATCCAGTGGTCAGTGAAATGCACTTGTGAGTCTCCGATCGGTTCGCGCAGCGGTAGATGGAGACGATGTATTTGATAGTTCGTGATATTCATTACCAATCCTGAACACCCTGCCTGGCTAAACCAGCTGGCTGTGTAACCCACCGCCTGGCTGTGTAACCCACCGCGGCGGTTGATTGGTGTGAGTCCGCCGTCTTTAGGGCGTGCTCGACTCGACCTAGACAGCCTTCAATTACGGCGCGCCGTGGTGTAACTGCAAAGTTTTTCGGTTAGCTTGCGACGATAATTGCACCTCTCCCGCGAATTTGACGCTGGTGACGCGACAGAATGACTCGAACCCCTCCTGGCAATAGAAGTATTTTATAGCTAACTCGAAGCGTGATTGGCCACTTTCACTTCGCAATGGAACGTGCACCTTAAAGCGAGCATCGTTTGTTTCCACTATCTGCAGTTTGTCGAGGAGGCTGGTGTCGACAAAGTTCCCTCGCAAAATGGTGTACTGTAGCGGCATTGAGGGGTTCAGCTTGTTCCCGACGGGGAGTTGTAACTGCACATCGATTACGAGTTGTTGTTGCACCGCCGCAACACGGGCAGGTTCAAACTGGACTGTCTTTGATCCAGGAAGCAGAAACGCTGCCGGTGGTTCAGCTGGGCTAGGGGCTGGTAACCCGTCAATTACCAGCGTAGAAACCTTCCCGCTATTCAGATTGACGACGCGTATCGAATGGTTGTTTGTGTCGGCCACAAATAGCTTGCCGGCGGCATAGCTGATTCCAGCGGGTTCATCAAAACGTGGCGGGTTGTCCGTGTTTCCGGGTTGTGGTGCACCAGCAAGAGTACGAATCAAACCTGATTGCAAGTCAAGCATCTTGATTTTGTTGTTGTACGTATCCGCGATGAACAACCGTTGGCCGACTGAGACGACACCCAGAGGATGCTGCAACAGAGCCTGGGTGACACGGCCATCTCGATCGCCGAACGTAAACAGGCGGTTGTTAGATAACGAGGATGTGCCTAACACGGTGCGGACATATCTCGTTGGGCCAGTTCGTAACGGTACAGCACGAATCGAACTGCCTTCGCTGTCAGCGACGTAAAGCCATTTTCCATCAGTCGCCAACCCGCTGGGTTGTGCGTAGGAGGCATAACCGAGTTGGCCATAAACGGTTGATTTCAGTCGCCCGTCGACGATGTCTTCAACACCGTTTCCTGAAAACCACTTCGCGATACCTCCTCGAGTGCTTAGCTTCCAGAGTTGGTGTGCTCCTGCCATCGCGATGTAAATCGTCTCCTTGTGCAGACATAGGTCCCAGGGGCTGTTGAGATGGCGACTACCTGGACGCGGGCGTACGGGGGCTTGTCGACCCGTTCCAGACACCGTCGACACAGTCTTGGTGTCTAGATCCACTTTGCGGATCATGTGGTTTTCGGTGTCGGCGACGTACAGTGATCGTTTGGACAGAGCGAGCCCTTGTGGGTGATTGAAGGAGCACGTTTGAAAGCTTCCGTCTGCTCTTCCAATGACGCCACTGCCGATGACATCAATAAGATCGCCATCGAGGCTGGTGATCACGATGCGATTATGATTGCTGTCAGCGATGAACAGTCGACGACTGGCTTCATTGGCGAGTACTTTTCCAGGGAATTTCAGCGGTGTCACTTTTGCGTTATGGCTTTCTAGTTCAAAACGCAACGGTGTTTCATCCAATAGTTTCATTTTTCGGTAGCCGGCCAGTCGATTGCGCAGGAAACGGTCGAGTATTGGAAAGCGAATCTCTCCTTCGTGGCGGGCCAGGAGTCGACCGTTGGGGTCAATGATGCAGAGAGTGGGCCACATACGGACGTTGTATCGTCGCCAGATCAGGTGATTGGGGTCATTCAATACTGGGTGTTCGATTTCGTGCCGTAGTACGGCCTCGCGAATATTGTCCGCATTGTGCTCGGTGGCAAACTTGCCCGAGTGGACACCGATCACAACTACATTGTTGGGATAGGATCGCTCGAGTTTTTTGAGCTCAGGAAGAATATGCATGCAGTTCGAGCAGCAGTACGTCCAGAAATCAAGGACGACAATTTTTCCGCGTAGATTCGCTAGTCGAAGTGGCCCTGCCGTGTTAATCCACTCTCCAGCACCCGTCAGCGACGGCGCAGCCCGCAGCGGCTTGATGAGTTGTGGTTCCCCGCGCTGCGCCAATGCTGGGCGACTAAGAATGAAAGTGGAGAGAGTTAGGATGTACATGAGCGCCATGTACCAGCAGCGGGATTGTGTATTCATGCGAGATCTCCAGATTCACATTCTTGCACAGTGACTTGGACCGCAGCACAGTGACTTGGACGGCAGCACAGTGACTTGGACTGTAGGATGCAACGTAATTTTGTCCCCTCTGTTTACCCCGTGATGCTGGTGGTCGGCAATAGGCGTGGACCTGATTGACTGGCCGAGTTGCGAGGCCGGTATAATCCAGCGGCGCAGAGAACGGTTTGTGCCCAAGCGTGAAGCGGGAAATCCTCCTCTTCAAAGAGGTTGCGACTTTTTCTGATTTGATTGGGTACCACTCGTTTGATGGAGTACGACTTGGAGTATCGGACTGTTGCACTTCAGATCGCCTGGGAGGAGAGCCCCACACAGCGCGGTCTGTTTGTTGTGTTGCTGTTGAGGAACCGCTATTACCAGTGCGCCCTGGCGCAGGCTGCAGGACCAGGTGCGACCGACGTGGCTACATAGTCCGGACATGTTGCGGCGATTGCCCGCTTTACTTCGCGCGTGGACGGGAATCAATGAACGGGCCAGAACGTTCATTGCGGTATCAATGCGAGACGCCCGGAGACATACATCAGCAGTTCGAGCGGCGGTGCCATCGAAGAACGCAGCGGCGGCGGTTTCGGTCCGCTCTAGCAACGTAACGTTTGTCGCTGGCTACTGAACGTCGGTCCATTGGCGGGATTGGGCACTACTCAACACTGCGTCACAGACTTTTTGGGTTTCCAGAGCGTCTCGGAAGGACGGAGTTGTTGGATTGCCAGCGGCGTAGTCTTGTAGGAAATCAGCGACTTGATGCACAAATGTATGTTCATATCCAATCTGTAAGCCAGGTACCCACCATCGATCCATGTAAGGGTGTTCGCCATCAGTGACGTGGATCGAACGCCAACCGCGAACAGTTCCATCGTCTTGGTGATCAAATAAGTCTAGTCGGTGCAGGTCATGAAGATCCCATTTAAGGGAAGCGTGTTCGCCATTGATTTCCAGCGTGTACAACGCTTTGTGGCCCCGCGCGTAACGCGTAGATTCAAACAGGCCCAAGGACGCATTCTTAAAATGGCACATGAAAGTGCACGCGTCATCGATACCAACCGGTTCCACTTTGCCAGTCAGGTTGTGCATTCGTTCCTTGACGAATGTTTCCGTCATGGCGTTGACGTCGGTGATTCCGCCATTGAGCCAAAGTGCCGTGTCGATGCAATGTGCCAGGAGATCACCCGTTACTCCACTGCCCGCCGCCGCCACGTCGAGTCGCCAAAGCGCGTTCCCCCCCTGAGGAAGTTCTTCAGAAATGGTCCAGTCCTGCAAGAAGTTGGCCCTGTAGTGGAAGATCTTCCCGAGTTTTCCTGCGTCAATGAGTTTCTTGGCAAAAGTCACAGCTGGCACGCGGCGATAGTTGTACCAGACCATGTTGGCGATGCCTGCCCGTTCGACCGCCTGGCACATCTCCTCTCCCTCAGCGGTATTCATAGCGAGCGGTTTCTCACAGAGAATGATCTTGCCCGCGTCGGCCGCGGCCAGGGCAATTTCTTTATGAAGATTGTTGGGGACGCAGATGTCAACGGCGTCGATGTCATCGCGTTCGAGTAGCTTGCGCCAATCTGTTTCGACGCTCTCGTAGCCCCAGGTGTCAGCGAACTCTTGCGCGTTTTCAGCGGTCCTGGCGCAGATGGCCTTTAGTTGGACATCAAAGTCGAGGTCGAAAAAATTACCGACCCTCCGATACGCATTGGAATGCGCTTTGCCCATGAAACCGTAACCGATCATGCCAATTCGAAACGGCTTTGCCATGTCGTTCGTACTCCTGCTCGAGTGCGCGCGTCCTTAACGACGAGCGATTTTGCGAATTTGTCTATTGCGTGTAGAGGATCCCCGGTCAAGACGTCTCCGGGGCGGTAGCTGCTCGCTCGTTCCAGATTTAGTCTACTAGTTCCAGCCGTGCGCATTGCGTACTTGGATCATTGCGTCGAGGATCGTATTCCAGGTAGCGGGTGTTTCCAGCACATCGTTCGGAAACATACAGCCATCCCAGCAAATGTGCTGGATACCACGATCCGCCGCATTGTCTAACCAGTAACCGGCAGTGGCGGTGATGTCGAGCTTTCCATTTGGGTCGTTTGCCAGGCAGTGCCGGCCTGTTTTGTCGTGTGACCCAGCCCCGAGTACCGTGCCGTCATTTTGGGCGACGTGAAAATCGATGGTCCATGGACGTAGCTTGTCAGTCAACTTGGTATACGCGGCATCAAAGTCGTCTTGTGAATACCCCTCCTGCAGCAGCGCGTGCTCCGGAGCGTTGTATCCCATCAAGTACAGGTAAGTGTGTGCCTGGTCCGCCTGAAAACCGAAGCTTTCTGGCATGCCCACACCTTCGAGAGTGTCCAGCATATCTTTCCAGCTGTGCATTCCGGCCCAGCAGATCTCACCTTCTGCGGCGAGACGTTCGCCATGTTCCGCAGCGATCTCGGTCGCCTTGCGGAACGTATCCACGATTCGCGCCGTACCGGCAGTCGGGTCCTCACGCCATTTGTCAACGCCGGACTCGGCGGAGTCCACCCGAATTACGCCACCTTTGCGAATGCCAATGTCGTTGAATACCTTGGCGATTCGGCAGGCCTTGCGAATCGAGGTGAGAAACTTTTCTTGCTGCTCGTCATCACCCATGGCTGAGTCACCGACTGTTCCAGGCCAAATTGGAGCCACCAGCGATCCGACAACGAGGCCGTGGCTGGCGATCAAGTCGGCAATGCGTTTCAGTTCGTCTTCGCTGGCATCGGGGTCAGTATGAGGGTGGAATAGGAAGTAGTCGACGCCTTCAAATTTTTGTCCGTCGACCTCTGCCGCAGCAGTCAACTCCAGCATCCGCTCTAGGCTGATAGGTGGTTCCTGATCTTTGTCGTCACCTTTTCCAACGAGGCCAGGCCACATCGCGTTATGCAATTTCGGGTAGGTGAATTGGGAAGAAGTATCGCTCATCGGTCAAATTCCTTCATTGAATGTTGGCAACACCAATCGTCGCATGAGACGACCCTGATTGGCGGACTGCGGCGGCTGGATCCTGAAACATACAGTGGCGTGTTTTGATTCACTTAGTCGGTGTATCGGCTGCTTTGCTAAGTTCAATTCGGCATCAAGCGGGCGCCGTTGAGCTGTTTTGAAAAGCGTCAACCAGCTGGCAAAGCCACTGGCTACTGGAGGCTCGCTGAGATTCCGCATGTTCAAACACTCCGGTAATCTCCCACATTGGGCATCTCAGAAAATGTGTCTGGTCGGAAATAACGCAGTGATTTCAAGGGTTCGGTTTCCGTACTTTCAATTCCAACACCGTGATTCACGGCCTCGTAGCGGATGAGTAATTCGTCGTCGATGCCTCGGTGATGCGCTCCATACAGATCGTATTCATCGGGGGCAGTTTGATCCGTTTTTCGGGAGGCAGGCAGCTTCGTGGCACCCAGGTGGAAGTGAGACGCAATAGTCCTTCACCCGCGTCCAAAGCCCCCTCAAGAACTGAGTCAACTTGTTCTTCTGCCAGGATGGTCTGTGAACTCATTGTGCTGCGTCTGCTCGTGTGTTACCGGGTTAAAGTTGATCGTCTCGTAACCACGTGGCGTGTTGTCTTGTCGAGTCGCAGTGGCGATACGACGACAAGGGATATCAGTCCTGTCTCGAGCCGCAGCATGTTTTATTCGCTTTCCCGGACGCTCGCAAGTAATACAGCAGCCACTGAGGTCCTCTTGAGCCGTAGCGGCCGGACGCCAAAGAGCGTAAATTACTGATGCAATCTGAAGACAAGTTGTTTTGCATCATGGTCTTGCCGGAGTCCCTTTGAGATGGCCAATAAAACCTGGACGATCACGGAACTCGCGAGTCGCACACACCTGGAGAGCTTGGCCGTTGGCCTGGCCGACTTGGGAGCGGCGTTAGAAGGTTGTTCAGTTCGCAAGCAAACGTTGCGAGGCGGACTTGCTGATGGCGTCGACGTAATTCGTGTGGACAACGGTGCATTTCGGTTTGACGTCTTGCCGACACGTGGCATGAGTATCTGGAAAGCGTGGGCAGGTGACTTAGAGATAGGTTGGAAGTCGCCAAACCACGGGCCTGTCCATCCTCAATTCGTTGATCTAGGAGAACCGAGTGGACTGGGTTGGTTGGATGGATTTGATGAGTTACTTGTGCGCTGCGGTTTGGAGAGTAATGGCGCACCCGAATTCGATGAGAATGACAAGCTGACGTACCCATTGCATGGGCGGGTGGCGAACAAGCCGGCACACCATGTTGTCGTTTCAGCCGATGGTGAAACGGGTGAAATCCAGATCAAAGGTGTTGTCGAAGAAACACGCTTTCATTTCTTCAAGGTTCGTATGACAAGTACGATTTCAACACGGCCGGGGCAAACCGGTTTTCAGATCCGTGACGAAATCGAAAATATCTCGGCAAGTCCGGCTGAAGTGCAAATGCTTTATCACGTTAATTTCGGAACGCCGCTGCTCGACGCGGGATCCCAGTTTGTCGCACCACTCAAGACGGTTGTTCCGCGCAACGACCATGCAGCTAGTGGCATAGCGGGTTGGCAAAACTACGGAGCGCCGGAGCCAGGATTCGAAGAACAGGTTTATTTTATGGAGTTGCTGGCGGATGATTCCGGAAATACCCGAGCGTTGTTGAAGAACGCCCACGGGACGGCTGGGGTGAGCATGTCTTTCAACAAACGTTTGCTTCCCTGTTACACGGTGTGGAAAAACACTACGGCAACTGAAGATGGGTATGTGACGGGTTTGGAGCCGGGTACGAATTTCCCAAATCCGCGCACCTATGAAGGCGAGCAGTCACGTGTCGTCAAATTAGCAGGTGGTGGCAGAACGACGTTCGATTTTGGTCTTCATGTCCAAGTAAACGCAGCCGAAGTTACCAAAGAAGAAGAGGCGATTGCTGCGTTGCAAGGTGATACCAAGCCGCGTGTATTTGACACTCCCCAGAACCGCTGGTGCGCACCCGCTTGAGACGAGATAGATCTTATTTGCCAGAGGGAGGGGCGAGTTCCTTGTTCTTTAATTGCTCGAGGTAGACTCGATATGCCAGATCAAGGTCTCGACGCGGCTCATCCTTCGGCTGGGCGTGCAGTAAGATGCCGAAACGTAGCTTCAGGGAAGCGCCGTTGGCAACCGTTATCTTGCTTTTCTTACCACGGGTGAATGCGTTGCGCCCGAATGGATTGGCGGCGCAAAAACCGTAGTCGCGAGCGTGATACCAGCAGCGGCGAAAATTCGCCGGATCGGGCATCAAGGTCATGCCGATTCGGTGGTTGCCGACAAGGCCGCTGTAATCGCACCAGGCAGACATTTTCCCCCACACCTGTTTTTCGTTGATCAGGCCATCTCGGTTTCGGATTTGGCCGCCGTGGGTGACTGTGATTGGTGTGGCGACGCGAATACCCAATCCCATTTCCTCTTGATCACCAAATGAGAAAGTGCCGGTAGAAGACGCAAAAGTACTGTCCCAATACAACAGGAATCCGGTAGGTGTCCGCGATGAATCGTCTGAGTGTAATGCCTGAAAAGTATACTTGGCCACTTCACTACACACGATCTCTTCGCCAGCCTCGTTCCAGTACCGATTGCGTACGGAGAATGAGGCGTGTCCAAGGTGGTTGCTAGGTGAGTCAATGAATCCCGCGTGCTCGACTCGTGCTTTCAAACGCCAGTAATCTTGTCCGTTAATGTCTCCAAACGCCATCCAGATGCCGGGATGAAACGTGGCGTGGTCTGGCGCATCCTGGCCGGGGCGTGGTGGGTGGTGACGCGTGACCTGTTCCCCATTGGGCGCAAAGACGTGGGCGAAGTACGGGCGCGGTGTTTTACTGTCCTGGAAAACATATGTCGCTAAGGGTTGTTTCCCATATTTGATGATGACTCGGTCGTGCTGCAGTTGGAACCGAATTTGCTCGGCTGCAACCACTTTGGCGGCACCGTCCCCAATCTGTGAAGCTAGGGTGATGCCGACGGCGGTTAACAACAATGTGAGCACACGCAGCAAATTCGACCGGTGACGCATTGTTTCATGGTGACGCCCTCGGTCGCTCAACGTTTGGTAACTTGATCGGGTGCTGCTTGGCGTACAAAGCGTGGCTGATTTATTGCGCTCGGTGTAGGAGATAAGATGTAGCATGTTCTTGCTTCTATTATGGTGACGGGGATGGGGCGGAGAGTTGTGCTGTTGCGACACCACTTGCTTCCATGAGGTCAACGTATGACCCGTGTATCAGCTGCGCATCTTTTATCGATAACGTCTGGCGCAGGCCTGCAATTTGGCGATGCCCGATTAAGGGATCCATTTCAGGTTCCAGCACAGCTTCGAGTTCCAGGAATTCACCCAGGGTTGTGACAGTATCTAGATGGATTCTGACATTGTCGTAGAGATAGATTTCACGTTGCTTATCGACTCGGCAGCGAATGCCTAATGCCCCGGTCAAAGTAGCTTGAACACCTTCTGGATCATCGACACGGGCAATTACATAATCACTGGTTTTCGAATCTGAACTGTCCGGGCGGCAATACCAGATCAACTGAGTGAGTTGTTTGTTGATCGTACGCAATTTGAGTCGCCCTCGAGGTGCGCAGAAGTAGACGTCGACTTGGTGTTGATCGGGGAGGCGACTTGTCGCGATAGGTTGAACCAGCGAGCGGGTGGCTTTTAGTGAAGGCAATTGTGCCTTTAGTTCAACATTGCGGTCGGTAGGTGAATTTCCCAATTCGATAGGCATGTTGCCAGTATATCAGTGAGCCTAGACGCGGGTACCTGGATGTGGTGATCCTAGTGCGAGTAACTGGTAATGTTATTATGAGAAAACAGTGCATCCACAAAGCGGAGAACCGGAGTTGTTTTGGATGAACCTAATGCGCGGATTTGTATTGAATTCGCAGGCAGCAATAGAATGAAGTTTGTGGGGCACGTATTGGGATTCCAGTGATGTACGTTCAATCTATGAGCCCGCGTCGCGGTCAGAAGCAGGACTTGAGTTCCGTTGTGGCAGTCAGCGGTGACGCTGCCGGACTTGAGTCGGAACTGCTGCGAGATGTGTTGCACTTGCTGCGGAATCAGTCTCACGCTAGTACAGGCAAGTCTGAGGCCAAACAAGTCGCAGGTGTTCTGGAAGATCTCGAGTTCGTTTCCCAGTTGACACCGGAACGATTATTGGCAGGCCTGGGAACACTGCCGGCCGACCCCACCGCCGAGTTGCAATTGCATGGCCTTGGGCCAAATCTACGACAGCAAGTTGACGTTTTGCTTTCTACTGACGATTGGACGGTGTTGCATCGCCCTGTGGTGACGGCTCGCGGGTTGGCGGAGACAACCCTGTTGGATTTGTTTCCGCTCAGAATTACCTATGTTGCCAGAGACGCTGCTCCGGAAATCGTTGCCGCGACTGCGGCCTGTAGCCCAATCGACCGTCCCAGCAACGCTTTGCAGTTTTTGCAGCAGGTGGACGACGCGACCCGACGTGCTTGGGAAGCGGGATTTGCTGAGGTGCTTCCCGGTAAAGCGGTGCGGCTTGACGATTCACCGCGAATCACCCTTACCGTGCGCGTGGGTGGGCGGTTTCCCGAGCTGTCACTAG
This sequence comes from Planctomycetaceae bacterium, assembly GCA_002709225.1. GTDB lineage: Bacteria > Planctomycetota > Planctomycetia > Pirellulales > Pirellulaceae > UBA9264. Next base: position 23,020 of record PAQH01000059.1, on the reverse strand, counting down.
AACCGGTTGAAAGAGTCCGGCAGTTGGCAGTGTTTCCGGCAATTGAGGAGTCCGGGCCTGGCTGCCAACAGGTGGCTGCCGTCTGCTTGAGTCTAGTGCTATCGCCCGGACGTTTGGTGTTGCTGGACGAACCGGCGGCCCACTTGAATCCGACCGAAGCGTGGCGGTTGGGATCTTGGATCAGCCGGTCCGCGCGGATTAGAAACAACCAGCTCATCATTGCGAACAACAATCCATCGTTCTTGAGCGGGCTGATGGCGACTGACGGCGCTGTCACAATACTTGACGTATCCATGAATCGCCCCAATGAACCAATTAAAACAGTGACCGCGGTTGAAGCACAGCGAATGACCGAGTCGGTGTTGATGTCGAGTGAGTCCATAACAAGCTGCCTGTTTTCTCGGCGAGCTGTCATCGTGGGGACAACGGAAGAGAAAGCGATTTATGAGCGAGTAGCGCAGCAGCAGTTTGGGCGCTATGACGTGACATTCATGCATTCACAGAGTCCGCAAAATTTGCCCGGTGTCATGCGGGAATTAGTCGCTGCCAGGATTCCTGTGTGCGCGATTGCCGAGCTTGAATTGCTAGGCTCACCGGATCGTTTTGTCGAGTTAGTTGAAGCTGCTTCAACCAACGGGATTGAATCGACGTGGTTGGGAACCTGTGACCGCTTCACTCGGATGTGCGATGGTCCCGGGATGAAGGCGGCGGCGAGTGTCAGTATTCGACAGATGGAAAGCGAATTGTTGAAGATTTCTACGGGTGAATGTCATATTGCGGAGAGTGGCGAGACGCTCCACGATGATGCTGTAAATGGCGATTCGATCAGTTACGCGCAACAAAAACGGAAACAGGTTCGAGAAAGCGGATTAGACGCGGTCGATGACGATTTTCGTCCATGGGTTGAGCAGTTGATGGATGAGCTACGGGCAGTGGGAGTCTTTCTTGTTGGTCAGGGGTGCTTGGAGAGTTGGATTCAATTTGAGGCGCCATTTTCCAAGGCTGACTGGTTCTTCAATGCCCTGCAGGAGATTGATCGGGGGGAGTGTCCTGTTCATCTGGAGACTTTTGTCGGCGCAGTACTGGACTACCTCGACGTCGTGGAGATCGATGCTTAAGTGCCTAAGTGCGCGTGCCTCGGAGTGGACATTAAACGCTTGAATACAGGACTTGCTGAAAGCGAGTGTCGTACTCAGCAGTCATGCCCTGCATGATGACGTTGCTGTTGGCGCGACCGGGGAAAATAAGTCGCCGAGTTTGATGCCGGTCACTCCCTCGCGTTATGATGTCAGGTGAGGATGGGGCCGACCATGAGAGTCTGGAGTTGTTGCTGGATCTTACTGGACGAGCCCGCCTTTAGATCCTTTTGTTCGTACTGACTCCTGGGAGGTTCGGTTATGCGTCATCATCAGATCAGCTGCCAGATTGCCCTCGTCTTGGGATGCTTGGTGATCACCTCGGCGGTTTGGAGCCAGGAACGGCAGCGTGGAAGTGATCGCAAAGTACCGCCCCCGCTGAAGTTTTACCAAGGGCGTAAGATTGCGCAGACCATGCATTACAGCGGAGCGGAATGGTTAATCCGTAACGAACGTGAGCGCGAAGAGCGTTGTACGTTGATGTGGGCGAACTTGGGTGTGAAGCCTGGCATGACGGTATGCGACATGGGGTGTGGCAACGGATTCCATGCGCTTCGCCTGGCTCGGATGGTTGGGAAGTCTGGAGCGGTACTGGGTGTGGACATCCAACCTGAAATGCTGAAATTGCTGCAAAAACGTGCGGCCAAAGCCCGTGTTCGGAACGTCCAGCCTGTACTTGGTACGATATCCGACCCGAAGTTGCCTGTAGGTAAAGTTGACTTGATTCTCTGTGTCGATGTCTACCACGAGTTTTCGCATCCTGAGCAGATGTTGTCGGCGATGCGCAAGTCGCTAACGCCTCGTGGTGTGGTTGTCCTGGTTGAGTACCGTGCAGAAGACCCTCAAGTACCAATCAAACCGCTTCACAAAATGAGCAAAAAGCAGATTATGAAAGAGCTGCCTCGCAATGGCTTTAAGTTGGTAAAACAATTCGACAAGCTTCCTTGGCAGCACATGATGTTTTTCGGGCGCGACCCCGATTTTGATGCAGACAAATCAGACAGTGCTGATTCGAGTGGCGATTAGCGACACGCTCCGCTGTTACCGAGAAAGTTCCGTGGAACGCGATGCCCTTGCCAGGCCGTGTGGTCGTTGCTTGGCCGCAGGGGTTTTGCCCTGCCCCCGCTACCTTCTGCTATTTTTTCCAGAGAAGTAGCAGCGAGTACGCGAAGTCGTTCGCTTTCGCTCCATTGGGAGTGTTGTCGTATCGGTCGATGATACCCACCTTGAGTCTTAGGTTCTCAGGCTGGTCGAAGCGAATTTCCCAGGCTAAGTCAGCGGTGATACGGAAGTCCTCGGTCCAGTTGCTCCAGGAGGGTAGATAGTCGAACGTAGCCTTTAACTCTTGCTGCTCGGTTAACTGCCGTTTCCAGTCGGCACCGAAGACTGCTTCTGGAATCCAACGGTTGTCGGGGCCACCGAATTCACGGGAAACACCCGCGCCAAATCGGCCGGTCAATTTCTTGTCTTCATTGTCTGTGAAGCGATATCCAATACCGGAGTTGACGACCCATCGCAAGTCGAAAGCCTTGAACTCGTCGTAGGCAATCTCCTGTTTGGTGAACCAATTCCAGCGCGACCGGTCCAGGAATAGATCCTGACGAGATTTCAACAGCGCGTAATGCTGGGTTTCCAGGTGGTTAGCCGATGTTTTGGCATAGTCGATGTCAATTTCCGTTTTGCTGCGGTCGGTTTTCCGTTCTAGTTCCGCTCCAGTTTTTAGAGTCAAGGTGTCCGAGTTACCGGAAGTTGCATTCATACCCAGCTCGACCGCTGTACCCCAAGAACTCGGTTGAATCCAGGAAGCCAGGGAACTTGGGATATACCAGACCCCCGCAGACTGGATAGACGAACTATCGTTAGACGCAGGCTGGCCGTCGTCAGATTTGGGTGCGCGGGTGGCAGTAGCCGGTTTGTTGTCAGGTTTGAGTGGAGGTGTTTCCGGAGCCGATTGTGCCGAGCTGTCTGAGGCAGCTAGCAGGGCCTTAACGACCAGCATAACAACGATAAAAAATACTCTCTGCATAGAATCCCTGAGCTGGTTGGCACCCTGGCTGTTGTTGCTGAAGCAGAGATGGGCAAAAACCAGCGATTTGACTATCAAATCGCTGGTGCCATCGCAAGATCGAATGCGCTGAGGGCATAAATTACTCGTCACCGTGTTCTGTTGCGCACGCGTGGTGTGCTCGTGTTTCGGGGCGCATAAAAATAGGGGCCGCAGCAAGCGGCCCCTGATAAGATTCGTGGTAGTAATTTGGCGAAAGAACTCAGGAGAAATCGACGATTTCATCGCAGACTGCCGAAGCGGCCAGGATTGGTTCCAGCAGTTCCCGGTCACCCGGATCAGATTCGTCGATGGGCTCAGATGGTATTTCACAATGGGGCTGATCCATCGCGCCGTCAAGATCGGTCACCAGAACGCTATCCTCATTGGATTCCACTGAAACGCTCTCATCGTCGATCCGTGCATACCCTAGATCTCGCAGCACTTCGAGTATTTCACTACATGTCGGAAACATGCGCCCACTGGCACGTTTGTAAGCGTCCAAAGCATGCATGAACTCGATTTCGTCCATGCTGTAGTCTCTTTCGCAGGTTGTCGGATCGATGTGACGGCGGCGCTGCGCTGTACGACGTTTTCCCTCACGACGTTCGCTGGCGACGGGCGTTTCCTCTTGGCGTCGTTCCTCACCTGACCTCCGGTCACTTTCACTTCTTCGGTCCATCGTGATTTCAGTTTGGGTTGTCACGGTTTAGTGCTCCTCTTACGGAAGTCAGGTAGCAGGGCGATCGATAGACTGGGCAATCACTTGTGCCATAACCGGTACATCGGAAGACAGGGATGTAAAAAAATACCGATCAGGCAAAATGGATAATTGTTCTGGATTCGCGGGATTGTGTAGATGTTACTGTTTTGGGAAAGAATTCGGTTATAGAGGGATGGGTAAAGTGGGTTGACTTATTGCCCAGCATAAACATACAACACGAATGTGCCCGCGCTAGCTCTGAATCTGTCCGACTGGTCTATTTTGGCGGATAAATTACCTGGTTTTGCAGCCGCAATGTGCCTGATCGAAACCGGCCAGACGATGTCATTACTTGCGTTAAACCTCTGTTGTGATTGTTCTTGTGTTGTTTGCTGGTAGAATAAGCCACCCTTCAGGTCCCTCAAGAGGCCCGCGATCGGCACGCCTGGTACTCATCCCTGGTTGCGCGCACGCAGCGACCGAGTTGAGGCGGATGCGTTCAGCTGTAAACAGGAGCTCGAAGGTGGTTCGACTGACGCTCTTCGTAGTTTTGGGGCTTTTAGGTTGCCGGGTCGGCCTGTTGGTCGAGCTGAGTAAATTACATGCCGCAGGCCCACAGTCCAAATCGCGTCAGGATCTGCAAAAGCGATTTGAGAACGAAGTTTTGCCTATCCTCAAAGATGCTTGCTTCGATTGCCATGGCCCCCAGGAGGCGAATGAGGGTATTGCCCTTCACAAGTACTTGGATGTGAAATCGGTGACCGACGATCGCAAGGTCTGGGAACGCATTTTGCGGGCGTTGCGGTTTGGCAAAATGCCACCACAAGGCCGCCCCGCTCTTGTACAGGAAAAGCGGAAATTATTGGTCGAGTGGATTCGCCCAGTGATTACGGAGATCGACTGCGATTTACCACGCTCATTGACTCCCGTCACGATTCGTCGTCTGAACCGCAATGAATACGACAACACCATTCGCGATTTGTTGGGATTGGATATTCGACCAGCACGTGATTTTCCCACAGATGATGTTGGCGAGGGTTTTGACAATATTGGTGATGTGCTTTCGCTGCCGCCCTTGCTCTTCGAGAAGTACTTCGACGCCGCAGAGGCGATTGCCGCAGCCGCAATTGTGATCGTAGACCCTGATTCAGTTCCACGACAACGGCGTGAAAAAAAGCGTCTGAAGTCTGACGGGGCTACGATGCTCAATAGAGCGGGAATTTACAGCATGTGGTCTGCTGCTCGTGTTGCAGGCACTTTTGAGTTCCCGCGCGAGGGTGAGTTTGAGTTGCGCGTTGTGGCGGGAGCCGATCAAGCTGGTCCTGAAGTTGCCAAACTGGAACTGGCACTCGATGGGAAACCTGTCGGAGTTGTCGACGTAAAGGCATCGCGCCGGCAGCCAGCTCCTGTCGGATTAACTGCTGTCGTGAAGCCCGGATCTCATCGTTTCAGTGCGCGGTTCATAAACGACTATTATCGCCCGGACGATCCTGATCCCAAGAACCGTGATCGGAACGTTTATGTCGTCAGGTTAGAGGTAGCCGGACCTTTGAATGTGGCTGATGAAGCGATAACTGCGGTGCAAAAGCAGCTCGTTAAGGCGAAGCCAGGGTCCGTTGCTGAGGCGGTGGCACTGGCTCAAGAATCACTGCGACCACTGGTCAGGCGGGCATTTCGCCGGCCCGTTACCGACGATGAAGTGGCTTCCCTGGCAGCGTTCGTGCAGCTGGCCATGCAGCGTGGTGAATCGTATGAACGCGGCTTGCAGGTCGCCTTGTCAGCGATGCTTGTATCGCCGCATTTTCTCTTCCGTGTGGAGCCTGACGGAAGCGGGGACCCGCAGGACCCTGAGCCGAGATTGACCGGCGCGCAATTGGCATGTCGGCTGTCCTATTTCCTTTGGTCTAGTATGCCAGATGCAGATCTGTTTGCGCTGGCTGAGGCCAACAAGTTAAATTCACCAGAAGAACTCGAGCGGCAAGTTCGACGTATGTTGCAGGATCGAAAGGCACAAGCGCTGGCGGAAAATTTTGCTGGGCAATGGCTGAATCTACGCAACCTTGATGCCATCACCCCTGATCCACGGCAATTTAAGTCGTTTAGCGATGAGTTGCGGTCGGATATGAAACGAGAGACTTTGGCGTTGTTCAATGCAGTCGTGTCCGAAGACCGCAGTATTCTTGATTTCCTGAATGCGGATTTTAGTTTTGTCAACGAGCGTCTAGCGCGTCATTATGGCATCGACGGCGTTACTGGAGACGCGTTTCGTCGTATCTCACTGAAGGGGGTCAATCGAGCTGGCATATTGACCCACGCGAGTATATTGACCCTGACATCCAATCCAACTCGAACCTCGCCGGTAAAACGCGGAAAATGGATTATGGAGAATGTGCTGGGAACTCCCCCACCTGATCCACCTGCGGATATTCCAGACCTGGCGGTGACACAAAAAGTCGCCCCAGATTTGCCTCTGAGAAAGCAATTAGAGATTCATCGCCAGGATGCCAGTTGCGCCGTTTGCCATCGAGAAATGGATACGTTGGGATTAGGGTTTGAGAATTTTGATGCGATTGGTCGATGGCGCATCAAGAGCGGTGACCAGCTGATTGATCCAGCGGGTGTCTTGCCAGATGGCAAAAAATTTGACAGTCCGTTGGAGCTGGTAGCGATTCTCCGTTCGCGTGGTAAGCGATTTGTGCGCGCGTTTGCGGAGAAGATGTTGATATACGCCTTGGGTCGAGGCCTTACGTTTTATGATCGTTGCGCGATTGATAAAATAGTTGATAGGGTTGCGGAGCAGGAATATCGTTTCTCGGTATTGGTGACGGAGATCGTCAAGAGTGAGCCATTTCGTATGGTCCTCGCCGATGATGGACACGATACCAACTGAGCCTGTTACAGGTTAGACCGAGCTTTTGTGGCAAGTCATTAATGGAGCAATTGTGATGGCATATTCACCCTTGGCAAGAAGAACATTTCTGCGAGGTTTAGGATTGTCTGTTGGGTTGCCGTTGCTGGATGCGATGGGCCCACGAGCCATCTCCGCAGAGCCACCCGCTGCTCCCCGCCGCGCTGCCTGGGTCTTTTTTCCCAATGGCGCCATTATGCAAGAGTGGACCCCTGCCGCGGTAAGGGACGTTCCACCTGAGCCAGCGATAGGTCCCGGGGGGCATTTTGAGCTTTCCAAGACGCTACAAGGACTCGCAGCCTTCAAAGACGAACTCATCGTCTTTACAGGACTGGCACAGGATGAAGGTCGGGCTAAAGGTGATGGTCCGGGCGATCACGCGCGTTGCTGCTCGACGTTTCTTACCGGGGCGCACCCGTTCAAGACTGCGGGGGCTGATATACGTGTGGGGAAATCTGTGGACCAGGTAGCTGCTGAATTGATCGGTCATCAGACACGTTTGCCTTCGCTTGAGTTGGGGATCGACAAAGGTCGCAATGCGGGTAATTGCGACTCGGGTTACAGCTGTGCGTATTCGTCCAACATTTCCTGGAAGACTGCCACGACGCCGATGGCCAAGGAGATTAACCCGCGTTTGGCCTTTGAGCGATTGTTCGGTGCCGGTGAGTCGTCGCGCAGTCGAAAATTGCGAGATTATTACCGCAAGAGCATCTTGGATTTTGTTGCCAACGATGCTCGACAACTTCAGAATCGGCTAGGCAAGAACGATCGTCAGAAGATCGCAGAGTATTTTACGAGTGTCCGCGAATTAGAGCAGCGGATTGTACGTGCTGAAAAGGCCAGCGAGGTGGAGCGACCAGACTTCGATATCCCCACAGGTGTTCCCCGTAGTTTTGAAGAGCATGTGCGGCTGATGTACGACATAATGGTGCTCGCTTTCCGCACGGATACGACGCGCATTGCGACGTACATGCTCGGCAACGCGGGCAGCAATCGTCCGTACCCTATGGTCGATGTAAACGATGGTCATCACCACTTATCCCATCACGGTAACAACGCTGAGAAGATGAAGAAGATCCAGAAGATCGATCGTTATCTCGTGGATCAATTTGCGTACTTCCTTGAGCAACTCCGCTCGGTTGAAGAAGGCGATGGGACATTGCTCGATCATTCGATGATTGTCTACGGAAGCGGTTTGGCGGATGGCAACGGACACCATCATCACAATCTCCCCGTCGTTATGGCGGGCAGTGGCGGTGGGACAATTTCGACGGGACGACATCTTTCTTACTTGGACGCTTCCAGGGAAATGCCGCTGAACAACCTATTCCTCTCAATGCTCGAACGAATAGGTGCGTCTGTGGAGAGGTTGGGTGATAGTGACGGTCGGTTGCCTGATTTGCGGGTCTAGGAAGAGGCGAGATAGGGAAATTCAATGAGCCGGTTTCCATGGCCCGGCTGTCGGTAGGCATCGCTTGTATCGGATACGCGATGTGCTATTGGCACAACAGACGAATCCGTATATTGACGGTGTAGGCGACACTTTCAGTTAATCTCAAGAGGCGATTAGATGAGCGACGAGGCATCACCTCCTGAAGATCTACCTGGTGGCCAGACTGTGCAGCAGCAGCACGTGGCTGCGCGAGTGCCCGAGAAGATCAGTCGTGGGGTATTCAGTAATGGTGTCATCGTGATTGCCGGTGGCTGTGAATTTGTTCTAGATTTTCTGCAGAATATGGGTCATCCACCGCAGGTTGCCAGCCGAGTTGTATTGCCCCACATCACGATGCCACAGGTGATTCACGCGCTGCAGCAAAATTTGGACATGTATCAGAAAAAATTTGGTGCGATCGCTGAAATTCCACGAGCGACACCAACTGGCCGGCAGCAGACTCCCCAGGAGATCTATGACGAACTCAAACTCCCTGACCATCTGTCGATGGGAGTGTATGCCAACGGTGTGATGATCGGGCACACCGCCACTGAATTCAGATTTGATTTTCTTGTCAACTTGTTTCCGCGCCCCGTGGTGTCGGCTCGAATATTTCTAGCAGCACCTCAAGTTCTCCGGTTGCTAGATTCGTTAGGGCGTAACTGGGAGCAATTTCAACAACGAACCCGTTCATCGGAATTTCCTGGGACGGGACAGGTTAGCACCAATGAGGTAGGGAACATGCCGAAGCAAGTCATCGATCCACCTCCTCCAGCGGATGATACTACACCCGGTTCCTGACGGTGCTTTATGGGCGTGTAGTTACATCCGATTCAGTTTGTAGTCGGTGAGGAACACGGGACTGCTGGCTAGCACGAGCCTACCGAATGGTTGACGCAAGTAGTTTAAGCTGTGTTTATTGCACCAGAGAGTCGGTATTCTAAGAGGCTGTTTCCGTTGCAGATGTCGCGAGAATCAGTAAGTTGCCCTTCCTGTCAGGCAATGTTTGTAATGCCCCCACGGGCTCGCCAAGCGGGCCTAGTTCTCTGCCCCCGCTGCCAGGGTGTGATGGCCGCCAGCCAGCTTGGAGTCGTGGTCACTGACGCGCCCGCGCACGCTGCCCGGCCCTATTCTGCTGCGGATCGTTATCGATCACGTCAGAAATTGCGACAGCCTCAACGTCGCGGCGTCAGGTGGGCTGCCGCTACAGCGGCCACCTTGATGTTTGTATTTCTATGTTGGTATGTGTGGTTTTGGCCTGCTGACACTGGCCGAGATGAGGTCTCGGGAGAACAAGGAATACCGGCGGCGGTTTCGGTTGACGTGGCGAATGTAACACCAGCGGTAGCCGACAAGCCGTCAGGTGATCGGGAGCAGGATCGCGCACTCAATCGACTGTTGAGTGATTTGACCAGTCAGGATGCGCAGGTCTGTCAGCAGGCAATTAGTGGCTTATTGCAGTTTCCAGTACCTGATTCGCGCCGCTCCGAAGTTACCAATCACGTGGAGAAGGTGCTGGAATCTGGCAACCCAACAACGCGTCAGAAAGTGCTGCCGCTGTTGGCTCGCTGGCATGCCAAAAAGACGGTGAAGGTGCTCGTTAAGGTCATTGAAAATTCACGCGACCGCGAAATGCGGAAAACCGGAATCAGGGCGCTTGGCAGTATTGGCTCGTCAGAATCGTGTACGGCATTAGCGGCGCTGATGGATGGTGCGCCGACTCAGGAACTTGCATCGCTTGGTCGGGCGTTGCGAGTAGCGGGATCTCTTGCCGAGGATGTGGTTGGACAATTGCTGCAGCACACCCGTGAGACGGTGCGCATCGAAGCGTGTGACGTGCTCCGGCAAATAGGCGGTACTCGCTCAATTCGTCGCTTAAGCGATGTGGCCCAGCAGGATACCAGTAGCAACGTTCGGAAAGCGGCATCACATGCTATGGAGAGAATCAAGAACGCGTCTGGTCGCTAGACGTGTCTGCTGACTCAGCAGGCAAGTGCAGACGGACTGAGACACGATAGCGTGTGTTTTGTTCCCGACAGCAGATTCAAAGTCCGAAGCACACGACCTGCCCATCAACCAGTGTTATGATGACATCGCCATGGCGGCTGATGGCCAGACCCCAAGGAGCTGGGGCAGTTGGTAATGGGTGCGACCAGATCAGTTCACCATCGCTTGGGTCCAGCGCGAAGACAGCATACGACGGTCGGGCGTCTCCGTCTCCCTGTTGCGCGCTTGCTCGAGTCACTTCGCCGGCGGCGACCACCGCGTTACGACAGATGGCCAGTGCACGCGGGTCTCGGAGTGTGGTGTTTTGCCATACACCGATCGGCTTACCGTTTTGAGTTTTTTCTGTTGCCAGGCGAACGAGGCGGTTATTCGTTGCGCGAATAACGATCTCGTTGGACGATGCTTGGAGAAAATGTCCACCGAAATAGCGTGAGGGCCCATTTTCTGGTGGTGCATACAGGAGCTGGTCGAATACGCGCACTTCGTTGTCAACGACGAAAAGCTCGCGGCCTCGAGGAGCGCGTTGGAACATATCCTTCCGCGGCCGGCTCGGAAAAACCTCGCCCGCATCGTCGGGGCGGTTCCACCATTCATTGGCTAACTCGTTCAGGCACTTGCCGGTACGGGGGTCATAGGTTGCCGGTGAAACGACGTTTCCGCCGGCCAGGTAGAGGCGGTTGTCATGCCACAAGAGATGACCTTGGACACTGATTCCGGTGACTTGTTGATCGTCTACTAGGTGCCCGGAAGCGTTGTTTTGCCAGCGGATTTTTCCGGTTGCCGCGTCCAAAGCATAGACGTGCGTACCGTCGTAGCTGGTAATTCCAGCTGCCGCATATACGACACCTTGGCGTGCCAGGACTCCGCTGCCTACTGGCCAGGTAGATAACAGCTCGCCGTGAACCGCAATACGGCGTTGTCCGGGAGCCGCCTGGAATCGCCACGTCCGCTTTCCCGACGCTGAGTCGAAGCAGTAAACGTAACCATCGCCCGAGCCGACATAGACATTGCCTAGATGGAATTCTGGAGGAAACCGAACTGCGCCGCCGGTGAACGCCGTCCATTGTTTCTTGCCGTTTGCAACGTTGACAGCTCGCACGCTTCCATCGCGACTACTCCAGTACACGGTCTCACCCACGACGATTGGCGCCGTGGGGTCAGCACCACTGCGCGAGGGATGAACCCAACGGCGTTTGACGGTTGTAGCCACGGATGCCGTTGACGCGCCAGTGCGTTCGGCGCTGGCGCGGTAGTGCGGCCAGTCCGCTGCGGCCAGGTCAGTTAAGGGCTGTGTGCTAGCTGCTGGCGATGTCTCCAGGCGATCGGTTTGACTTGCCTCAGCGGAAAAGAAGAAATCACCGGCAGGAGCGAGACTGATCATTCCGATCAAGGAGTGGTTGCAGTCGCACATCCATGGCCCCCAATAGAGAAGTCCTTCAGCGACGATGACACCATCCTGGCAAGCGGGACGCATTAGGGGAATGCGTCGTGGATAATTTCCGGCCAAATCAAGTCGCATCGTTCCAGTGTGGCGGTAACCGCGAGTAAAGATGCTGTCCACGGTGCCGGTGGCTCTCGTGCAATTTCCTCGATAACACTCGAGATCAGCCAGTATTTTTCCGGTGCGGTAGTCAAACACTTTGCTGGTTTCGGTCCGGCCCATCGCGTACAAGCCATCTGCGCGAAGCACCAGTTGCAGGTTGCCGTGTGGATATTGCCACATCAGAGTTCCCGTTTTCGCATCGACCGCAACAAGCCGCTTTCGTTGAGGCCCCGCGATAAATAAGCCGATGTCATTGGCCTTGGCATAGGCACTACTGGCGAACCCTTTGCTGGCAGTTTGTGCGCGATCGGCTGTACCGATTGCGTCCAGTAACGAAGGATCGTCTGTATGCCATAGTTCGCTACCTTTTATCGCATCGAGACAAGTCAGGAACGCTTGATTGCTGTAGACGAAGATCCGGCCGGCCGCCAAACAAAGAGCCCGGCTGTCTATGGGGTTGGACCACTGGCGATGCCAGAGGATTTTTCCGGTTTGCGGATTCATAGCCAGCAGGGTTCTGCCAAATCCCCAGGCGTAGCTACCACCGTACTGTTTTCCTAATCCGGACCACGGCCAGCCGGCCGGTTTGCGGTCACCGCGAATGACTTCGTCGATTGGTTCTTGGGGTCCAACCAGGCCATAGAGAATACCGTCTTTTAGAGCGAGCCATTTCCAAACACCGTCCGCATCAATGTTCGCTGGAATCTTGATTTCACTTTGCAGCTTGCCCGTATTGGCATCAAGTAATTTACAACTGGTGTTGTCGGCTAGAAAGACAATCTGGGGGGTGGCAATCAGTGTATTTCGATGAATCATGAAGCCGGGTGTGAGGTCTCGTTGCCATAGGTGCGTTCCGTTATAGGCGTTGATTGCAACCAGCTTGTTTAGCCAGGGCCATTCTCGGCGTTTTAGTGCGATGTGGCCGAAAGCCTTGAAGATCCGGCCTCCTGACGCAACGGTTACTTGTGGCATCGGAACATACCAGGGATCAGCCAAGAACTGTGTCAGATAAGGGGCTTTGGCGTGCTGGTCAGCTGATTGCGGATTGTTGTCTGGGCCATGGTAAGGGTGACTCCAGTCGTCGGCTCCGGGTGGGCGAGCTTTCGTAATAATTTCGCTACCAATCAATGCCTTGGCGCCAGGATGCAACGTCCGCAAGATCTCCTGACGTACCGTGGGCATGATTCCTTGTTGCGCATCGATGACAAACAGGTTGTCGACGAAGTTGTCTGCCAGAGGAAGATGTTCGGGGGAACCTTGTTCAACATAAACACGCGTGCCCAGTAGCCCCGCAGTGTCCATTTCGACGCGCATTGCATCGGCTAACTCGCGATCATTGAGTTGTACAAACCAAGTCAGCTGGCTGCTTTGACAGAGTTCCATGACCAGCTTTGGACTTGGTGTTCCGATCAGTACTCCAATGCCGGCCTGGGCTCCAGTCTGTTGGAGGAGAGTTTTTGCATTCTGGAAACCGTGCGCAGGCAACGCTACGTTGCATGCCCATAATGCCAGAGATGCGCATATGGCCGGTATTGGTGCAAATCTGCGTGCCTTACTACTCAATTGACGCGGGGTAGTGATGAACATTCACAGAGCCTCCTTGTCGACCTCGACAACTACAATATTTCACGGTCAGGTTTTGGCAGCAGACGGATTGTATCAACTCTTGTAGGAACCGGTGGCGGCCGACTGAGAACTCAGGAAAAAAAGCGAGGTTATGCAGGCGCACGTAGAAATGACGAAAAACAAGCCTAGAGCCATAGAGATCTGTGGGGTCGTACTGGCATGTGGACTTGCGAGTAATACCACCAACGCGAATAAGTTGTTTGCAGTGTGACCGAAAATTGCGGGCCAGATACAACCACACCGCATTGCGATCGTCCCGAGCCACAGCGAAAGTGGAAATACTCCCAACGCGTGAATCGGACTGAGATGGGCCGCGCTGAACAATAGCGAGCTGACCAGGATGGATTTCGCTGGTTGCCAGGACTGGAGCAAACGGGTCTGTACATACCCTCGAAACAAAAGTTCTTCGCAGAGTCCTGGTACTAGTGTTGGTAATGAGAGTACGAGCAATCCAAAGAGTCCCGTGTGGCCACCGTACAAACCGCCTAGGTCTTGCATGCGCTGACTCAAGTCATTGGTTAGTCGTGAGATTATTAACCCGGTGACAACGCTAATGACTGGCGTCGAAAGGGCAAACAAGATCCAGAAGCGTTTAGGCAAGCTGCCGGTAGTGAGCCCCAATCGCTGTCGCCAACCTTCGGGAGATAGCCAGCTCCCTCCTAAAGCCAGCGCAGCGAGCATTAGCTGCGGCAGGAGTGAAAAAATCACCAGCATACCTGGAGAACGCTCCGCGAGTGCCTTAATGTCTTCGGCAACAGGGAGCGATTCTTGCAGGGGATCGGAAGAGTACGCCGCTGATTTGACGAAAAGTGGCAGCAGTAAACTAATCGCCAGCATCCCGAAGACTGCGAGAAGTCCTGCTAGTAAAGCAGTTTCAACACGTGGCCGGGTGTGTGCGAGGTTGCCGAGAAGTGGACTAGAGGCTGTGTCTTCCACTGCCGCTACATTGGTAGGTGAACTTTCGTCAAGATTTTCTGAGGAACTCAAACTACTACCCTTGGTGCGCAGCACGCGGCCGATTGATTTCGAATCCCCGGATAAGCAAGGTCCTAGGACTCACAGCCTGTTTCAAATCCTAATAGGTTTCTTGTTAGTTTCCAGTTTGACGAAGCTCGTCTGATGAAAATTCCAGAACGTTACTCAAGAACGCAGGTAACCGATACACTTTGTTTCAGGAAGGTCTAGAATCTTCCTGGTAACCCTCGCCCCGGAGACGTCCTCTCCGGAGACGCACCTGCGGTGATTGGAATAAGTTTCTCCCATTCCGTAGAGGCGTGGCAGACGCTACACCGCAGCGTCGGAGGGTTGCGTTGCGGAACTCCGCAGTTTGTTGACTATGGTGGTTTGGAGTCGATGGTTCAGGATCAAGGAAACGCCTCGGTAGTGCAGTTCGACGCACATCTGATTTGTTTTCTGTTTCGAGCTGCTGGGCTGGATGAGGTGGCGCGGAAGCCACGGCCAGTAATACTTGGCGCGGTGGGAGGCCGGTTCGGAGGTTGTGGGTCTGTCAAGGTGAGCATGGATGAACAATTTCGTGTCGACATCAAGGCTGGCGCGTGATGGCGGGAAACCTGTTTTTCCTGAGGGGCCTCCAGCTTGGCCATTAATGGACCCAGAGGTGCGAGAAGCGTTACTAGCAGCGTATGCTGATGGAAGTTGGGGGCGTTACCACGGTTGCCACACTGAGCGATTGACTGAACAGTTGGCTGAACATCACCAACTCGAAAACGTATGGTTATGCGCATCGGGAACTGTGGCTGTTGAAGTTGCTCTCCGCGGGCTGGGCATTGGGGATGGCGATGAAGTAGTATTGGCAGCCTATGACTTCCCCGGTAATTTTCGAGCCATCGAGGCGGTCGGAGCGCGACCGGTGCTCGTCGACATTAACTGCGAAACCTGGTGCTTGGATGCGGAAGCGGTCGAGCCAGCATTGGAGACGCAGACCCGCGCGATGTTGGTTTCCCACTTGCACGGCGGAATGGCGGCGATGCCTGACCTGCGCGAGTTGGCAGATCGCCATGGAATGGCCATTGTCGAGGACGCCTGTCAATCTCCCGGAGCGCGCATCGGCGGTCGTGTCGCTGGAACGTGGGGTGATGTGGGCGTGCTTAGTTTTGGCGGTAGCAAACTACTAACCGCTGGGAGAGGTGGAGCAATTCTGACCAACAGGCAGGACGTTTATCAGCGCGCGAAGATATTTTGCGAACGTGGAAATGACGCATTTCCACTAAGTGAATTGCAGGCCTCGGTACTCTTGCCGCAGCTGGAGAAATTGCCCGGTCGCAATCGAGTGCGTGCTGAAAATGTGCGCAGGTTACTTGCACAGTGCGAGGAGTTGGAATTATTGCAACCATTGAGTCTGCCTGATTCTGGCGCACAAGCTAGCTATTACAAACTTGCTTGGAAAGTCCTGCAGAGAGTTGGAGCCCCCTGTACCCGCGAGGGGTTTCTGGCGGCAATACAGGCTGAAGGTGTAGCGATCGACGCAGGGTTTCGCGGATTTGGCAAACGCAGCGCACGTCGTTGTCGTCGAGTTGGCGATTTGCTGAATAGCAAATCGGCAGCCGAAGATACCGTCTTGTTACACCATCCCGTACTGTTACAGCCAGCGACAGTCATTGACCAATTAGCGCAGGCGATCGGTAAGGTGGTAGATTCGTTCTCATAATGCTGGGAGACCATCAGGCCTTTTGCGACCGAGAGGTACTCGCTGCAAGATGATCATGATCGTGTTTGACGTCGTAGTCTTGGCTGAGATCTGGCCATTTTCCAGTAGTCTCATGCTCTGGTGGGCTGCTGCTGCAGTTGTGCCTCTCGTCATGCACTTATGGAACCGCCAGCGTTACCAGAGTACCGACTGGGCTGCAACTCGTTTTCTCCACGCAGCGCTGACGAAGCAATCACATCTTGATCGCCTTCGACGTTGGTTGCTCCTGGCGACGCGAATCTTCATTCTCGTATTATTTGCGAGTGCGTTAGCCAATCCTCGCTTTGCTCCTGTTTCGTTATCCGATCCCGTTTCCGCAAACCTGACCAATACTCACACGGTTCTGGTCTTGGATGACTCATATTCTATGGCCACGAACGTTTCGCAGGAGCCACTTTTTTCTCGTGCGAAACAGGCGGCGCGGGATCTCGTTGGTGCGGCCATGCAAGGTGAAGCGTTTACGCTTATTGCGATGGCCAATAACCGTGGGCCTGTGATTCGCAACCCATCATTTGACACTGCACGGATTACACGTGAGTTAGACCGTTTGTCGATTGCCCACGGCGCTGCGACGTTGATGACCGTTTTGGACAGTGTCGATGAGGTGATTTCTGCTGCGCGACAAAGGTTTCCGCGTCTGACTAGTACACGCGTTTGTTTCTACACGGATCTAGGATTCAACACCTGGAGTGTCATCGCCCGAGACAACGTCCGGGACCGGCTTCAGCGGATCGGACAGAATGCCGAATTGTTTGTCATCGATGTAGGATCCTCTGCTGGGGGCAACCTCGCTGTCACTGGAATCCAGCAACGCCAGAGGTTGGTCACGACTCAGACAGTTGTCGAATTTGTTGCAGAAGTCCATAACTTCTCGCAACAGGATCAGGATGAACGGCCACTGAAAATATGGATCGATGGTCAAGTGGTGGCAAACAAGAAGGTTCGTATTGCTGCTAATGAAACTGCCATGGTGAAGTTTCAGCATCGGTTTCGTACTGCCGGTGAACATCAGCTAAGATTTGAATTGTCGCCTGACCGTCTATTGATCGACAACGAGTGTTGGCGATGTGTTCCGGTTCGAGATTCCATCGATGTCCTCTGCATCGGCGGAAAGTCAGGTGCAGCCGGTAGTGTCGCACTGGCGATTGAACCGCGCAGCACCGATCCGGTCATTTCTGTTGAGCTGGCTGCTGAGTACGATCTATTGGAACGCACTCTGGATGAATTTGATGTTGTGTTCTTGTGTAACGTGGGACGTATTGGCTCTGATGAAGCCGCGGTGTTGGGTCGTTTTGTAGAGGCCGGCGGAGGCCTGGCAGTATTCTTGGGCGACCAAGTTCAGCCGGACAGTTACAACGCTTGGGCGGGGACGGAGGATGTAGGTCGTTGTTTGCCAGGTGAACTGGGCGAAGTGGTTGCACCAACGGATCTCAGTACTGGATTTCTGCTTGATCCAATGCGTTACCAGCATCCAATCGCGGAGACATTTCGCGCGGTCCCTGGTTCTGGGTTGTTTCAAATTCCGACCTACCGCTACGTACGTCTGATAATTCCGAAAAGTAATGGGACAGAAGTTGTTTTCAGGTTTTCTGACAGTGGTGATCCGGCGCTTATAGAACAAGAATTTGGACAGGGCCGTTGTTTAGTGTTTGCTAGCGCGGCTTCCATGCAGTCGGTTGATCGCAATCACCCGCAGCGGATTCCCTGGACGATCTTGCCTACAGCCGGTGATTTTGTGTCCCTGATTCAGGAAATGCTCATGAGACTAACCGGCGGAAGAACGGTCGGCCGCAATCTGCATGTTGGGGCTCTGCTAGTGGGAGAGTTTGAACCTACAAACCATATTCCGAATTGCCAACTCTTTCGACCAGATGGCTTGCGCCAGGTTGTGAAAGGCAAGTGGTCTACGGAGCATCCGGAGCGGTTTCGCTGGAACTTCTCACGCACCCAGCAGGCGGGAATTTACCGTGTCGAGCCTGTTGCGGAACCGAGCAAAGCGCAATTGTTTGCCGTCAATTTGGACGTTCAGACTGGAGAGAGTGATCTACGACGCGTTGAGCGAAGTCTCTTACCGCAGTTCTTTCGATATGGTGTGCACCAGCCGTCGGTGAATAGTGTCGGGCTGACAGAGACTCCTGAGCGAGAATATGGCTGGCACCTGTTAGTCGCGGTGCTGTTGGCGTTGCTATTTGAGTCCTGGTTGGCGGGGCGCGCTGGGGGATCCGGGCTGCGTTTTGCGTAGTTGTTTCACGCTGTTACTTGTCTATTCTCCGGGGCTGTGGAAATGCCGGATCGTTCATTACCCATTGAGGTGCCTGTCGATGGGTTGGGACGCGATGTGGTCTACTCGGCGTCTTGGCAACCGCCCGTCTGGGTCCCTTTCTTGCTGTTAGTCACAGCATGTGTTGTCGTCTTTGTCCTCTACAAGCGAGAACGGCGGTCTGTCGGCATTTTCCGGTGTGGATTGCTGATCTGCTGTCGTTTGGCGACAGTTGGCGTAGTTGTTTTTATGTTGTTTGGATGGATGCGACGTGAGTATCAGACTGTGCTTCCTGACCTGGTAGTGTTGATTGACAATTCTAAGAGTATGTCGCACGAGGATCCGTTGGTTGACGTAGATTCAAGGGAACGATTACTGAGGGAATTAAGGCAGGTCGGATTGAGTAACGCAGCGCGAATCAATCTCGCTCGATTGGTCTTGCTGGAGCGTGGGGAGTTACTGTTCAAACGACTTGCCAGTAATTACAACCTCCAACTTTACCACCTAGTCTCAGGTGACCGTGGTCAACCAACGTTGACTACCGGCCATGCCGTGCGAGCGATTGTTGCGGACGGGAAATCGAGCCAGTTAGGCGACCGAGTGCGCGAGTTGCTTGACTACCAACGTGGCCGAGAAACGGTCGCTATGGTCGTGTTTTCAGATGGCATTACAACAGAAGGTGAACTGCTCAGCGAGGTAGCGGAGGACGCCCGACAGCAAGGAGTCCCGTTGTATGTGGTGCAACTAGGCAACTCTAGGTCACTACGAGATTTGCGGATTTCAGATCTGGTGGCTGACCGGACGGTGTTTCCGCACGATTTAGTGACGGTGTCAGTGAATCTGCATGCCGCGGGTTTCTCGGTGGCCGACGTGCACGTTCGGTTACGTGAAGAGGGCACCTCCACGCCAGTGACGCAAGCGGTGATCTCACTTAATGCAAACCAATCTCGCAGGGTTGAATTGTCATTTCGCCCTGACGTCGAAGGTGTTTTCAACTACGTGGTCGAAGTAGATCCTCAAACGGAAGAGCAGGAGCTTGCCAATAACCAATTGTCTTACACGTTGGTTGTTCAGGATTATCGCATTCATGTGCTTTTTGTGCAGGATTACCCGAGTTACGAATGGAGGTATCTGACGACATTGCTAGGACGGACGTTGCAGCGAAACGCATCGCCTGGTCAATCCATTGAATTGACGACCGTTTTGCATCAAGCAGAGGCCGAATTTGTGGCTGAGAGTACGATGACGCTCGATACCCTCACTAACGAGATTCTTGATCCTAAAGAAATTGACGTGGTCGTTTTCGGGGATGTGGATCCCACGCGTATGAGCCAGGAGCTGATGGAACGCCTGAGACAGTTTGTCGTTGAACACGGGGGGGGATCGCATTTCTCGCAGGGCCGAGATTTACCCCACTAGCCTATCGCGAAACGCCGTTGGCCGCGTTGCTCCCGATTGACTTGACTAAGACGCGGCTTCCCAATGCAACGAACACGGTTGCTGAAGAATTGGCGTTCCAAGTGAGATTGACCGCGTTGGGGAAGACCACGGGATTTATGAGGTTAGTTGATGACGCACAGGAGAATCAACGCGTGTGGGGTGGGTTTCCGCAGTTTCATTGGATGTTGGAGACTTCCGGCGTGCCTCCGGCTGCCCGAGTTTTGGCGATTCATCCCAGCCGGACCGCGGAAAGCGGCGAGCCCTTTCCGTTGATTTGCATGCAATTTGTGGGTAGAGGAAAAACTGTCTTTCATGCCACGGACGAAAGTTATCGTTGGTCGCGGCACCCTGAAGGCGAGCAACACTATGCGCGGTACTGGTTGCAACTCATCCGTTATCTATGTCCCTCCAGGAATGAAGCAGCCGGGGCGCTTGTAAAGTTGCAGGCGGCGCGTGACCAATACAGGCTTGGCGACTCGGTGGGTATCGTGTTGCAGTTTAACGATGAAACGCTGTCACCGGCGGGTGATGATGGTGCCGTGGTGGTCGTGCAAAGGCAAGGCGGCCGACGGCACCGAGTTGCCATGTCACGCGTTGACAATCGGCGCGGCGAATTCGCGGGCAAGATCTCTGCACTACCAGTCGGGGAGTATCGAATCTGGTTGGCAGAACCGGGCTTGCGGGAGCGTTCTCCTACTGCTCAGTTTGTAGTGCGCAACGCGGATGATGAACTTGTGCGATTGCAGGTCGATCCGGAGGAGTTGAAAGCCGCGGCGGAACGTTCGGGCGGGCGTTACTATGCAGGAACCGAGGCTCGCCGTTTAGCGAGAGACTTGCCTGCTGGGAAGCAGGTTCGCATGCAGGCTTTGCCGCCAACCTCAGCCTGGAACACCTGGTGGCTCGCGACATTGTTCGTTGGGCTGTTGATTCTGGAGTGGGCACTGCGCAAACGCAGTTCACTGTCGTAGGATCGCGCTGGTCGAAAGACATATGGTCTCCGTGTTGCGCTCGGTAGATTATCGGTCGGTTGCCTGCTGTGAACTTGCTTTGGATTCGGTTGTTGCAGATGCGTTGGTTAAAAGCTGTCTGATTTCTGCGGCAATGAAGAATGAACCGGTGACACAAATCAGATCGGACCGCGCGGCTAGGTTTTGGGCAGTTTGCCATGCGTCGATCGGCGCGGCGGTCACATGAACTTTGGGAACTGATCCGTTGCCCGCGCTCTCCCGCAGCAACGCGATTGTCTTGAGAAGTTCTTCAGTTGCTAAGGCGCGAGGATTATTGCGATAGCGAGTGATGATGCAGTGGTCAAAGCGTGGGAGCAGCACCTTTAACATTCCTGCTGCGTCCTTATCTTGGCTGGTAGAGAAAATCAAAATGGAAGAAGTGAGTGTCGGGAAGTGCTCTGTAAGTGTCTGCTCCAGTGCTTTGGCGGAAGCCAGGTTGTGAGCGGTATCAACAATGACCAGTGGGTTTTCCGACAGGATTTCTACTCGCGCGGGGCAAGACACGTTGCAGAGGCCCGCACGAATGTGGTGGTCATGGATTTGCCAGCCCTGGTTCTGCAGTTGGCGGATGGCGGCTACTGCGAGCGATGCATTGGCGGCCTGGTGTGTCCCCAGTAATGGCACACGCAAATCATGGAGAGAACCGTGATTTGGATCGCATAAGTCTTGATAGTTAAAAGTCGTCGTTGCGGCTGCCCGGTCGGACTGTCCGGATGAGAAATCCGTTGGATTACTGAGTTTAGACGTGGACCGATCGGGTATGTCAAATGCGAAGTGTTGGTTGAGTGAAAAGAATGGCGCATGTCGGTGGTGCACGACCTGCTGGATAACATCCCGCGGTTCGTTTTGGGTGACTCCACTGATGACGGGGACTCCAGATTTGACAATGCCCGCCTTTTCAGCAGCTATTTCGGCGAGTGTGTTTCCGAGTTGCGCGGTATGGTCCAGGCTGATACTGGTAATTACAGAAATCAGGGGCTGGCAAATGTTGGTTGAATCCAATCGGCCTCCCATGCCGACTTCGACCACGGCAATATCGACGGAACTTGTGGCAAAGTGCAGCCAGGCGAGCGCAGTGGTTAGTTCGAAATAGGTGGGGCTTGAGGACTCTTGACCTTCAAGTGTTTTTACGACAGGCCGAAGCTGGTTGACGAGCGTAATCAATTCCTGCTGCGTACAATTTACGCCATTAATCTGAAAACGTTCTTCCAGTTGGGTGAGATGTGGAGACGTATAAAGTCCGGTTCGTAAGCCGGCATGGCACAAGATGGATGCGAGCATGGAGGCGGTAGAGCCCTTGCCTTTGGTGCCCGCGACATGCACCACAGGGACACCTTCCTGCGGATTGCCGAGTTCCGTCAGTAGTTTGCCCATGCGGTCGAGTTTGAAATTTCGCATTGTCTGCGCCGCCGCGGGATTTCGCTCGTAATTAATACGGTCGAGAAGAAATCGTAAGGCAGCACGATAGTCGGAGTCGGCAGTTGAAATCTCCATGGGTTCTCCGCGAACAGGGCACGCCGCTTGGCGCGACGAAAAATGAGAGCCGCAGTATAGTATGTAAGATTCCGGGCTCACGCGTCATCGGCAGTAGACTCCGGGTGAACGTTTCTCGAGCGAAGGGGATGGAAGACCTTTGCTACCCTCCTGCACGGTCACGTCAGGTGGTCTCTAACGATTACATCACGCCCAAATGACCAACCTCGGCTAAGTCAGGTGCAGAGGAATCATCGATCCTTGCGGGGTATTTACCGCCGGCTTATAGTGAGTCATTCGCTGTAACTGGCCCAATAAACGCCAGATCTCGGCCGATTTTCTCGCTCTCTTGAACCCATATTCGAATTCGACCGTACAAAAAACGAGGCAGGTTTCATGTGGATTTCCTTGTCGATGTTTCGACGATGAGCTTCGGCTTGGCATGTTACCCCAGATGAGTGGTGCGTTTGGCACTTCTGGTTCTGCTACTCACAACAACGAGTTTCTGGTTGCTGACGTCTGCGAGCGTTTACATTTGTTCAGATCGGTCAAAGATTTGGCCGGGAAACACCTTTCAGGATAAAGGCCCATGTCAGTGGAAACGGTGACAAACCCGGAGCCGGCTACGCCCGAGACGGAACCTTCTGATGTCGTCATTGAAACTCGCAACTTGCGTAAGGTTTATCGTGATTTTTGGGGTCGCGAGAAAGTGCGGGCTTTGAATGCACTTGATC
>PAQH01000058.1 GCA_002709225.1 Planctomycetaceae bacterium | reverse complement strand
GTGCTGCTTCCGTTCGGGCTACGCCCTCACTCCAGCAGCACACCGCGGAATCCCCTACTCAACCCGTACTCTCATAACACCTGGTACTGAAAATGGGGGCACCCCAGAATGGCAAACGTCCGTCACCCAGTATCTGGCATCGCTGAATCGGCACAGCTCAACAGATCTTGCTGGGCATCGACACCGAAATAGGTGATCCCTCTGCTAGAAAAGCGGAGGCAAGGTTCCGCAGCGGCTTGATGAATGGTTCGCCGTACAGGCTGGCCACATCGCAGTTCAGGTCGGCATTCGTGGCGGGCCAGATTTTCCAGGGCGGATGTTGCACCTCGTACTCCACGGTGCCGCCGTCTCGTTGGGGTGTATACCCCCAATAGTGTTCGGCAATGAATTCTTCGAAGGAACCTGGTGCCGGAAGCTGGAGAGTAGCCTGTGCGGTTAACGTCAAACCTTGCCAACGTTGTTCTTGCTTCCATTGATACGAGACATGGGGGCCCGTACTATCGGTCCGATTGATCTGGTGTCGCATTGCGACTGCCTGATAGTTCTCGTTATAGAGCCAATTCGCGATCTTGGCGACGGCCAGTCGAGGCACCAGTTCCTTAATGAAGCAGACGCCGCGGCGCGTGGTGCCGTAGCTTCGCCGGCGCACATAAAAACGTAGATTGACTTCGTCAAAATTGCAGTGCCAGGGAATAGGGACACCAAGTATTCGCGTTCTCAGGAATTGAAACCCAACGATGCTGACATAGGTTTTTCCGTGAAAGAAATCCAATTCTGTGCCGCGTGGTAGATATGGCACAAGAACATCTGGCGCTATCTCATAATTGAGCATTGCCAGGTGGTGCCATTTGGCAGTGAGCAAGCGACGTTTTGCCGCCATGGTGGGTGATCCTGGAAGATCTGCGGATCTGGTAAGCCTGAGATTGAGGGGCGCCAATCTCAAGTGATGCGTGTGTGGCAGGTTTGCACACCTGATACACGCGGAGGGGCATTTCGGAGTGTTGAAAGGAGCTGGTAGACTGGTCAGTTCTTTGGCGCTCGGCTGGGAATTTGCCGTGGATAAGGCACAGGCTCTGAAGGGGGGAGCGGGTCACCTGTATACAGAGCCCAGCGGTCCCTTTCCTCGCCTGTTGCATAATACCGCAGCCACGGGTCCGGCTGTGTATTCCAATCCAAACAATGCCAATGAAGGTAATTTTTCGGCAGATCGAGTTTCTTTTCCTCTGCCGGCAGAATATCTCGGACAATTAGACAATAGAGTTCCCGATCCGAAAGGTGATCGATGTAGTCGAGTACGATGTGATTGTCGTAGAGTTTGTTTAAGGTATCGCTGAGAAGATCGTGTAATTCCTGGTCTGCAAGCTCATCTGGGTCGGGTAGTTTCAGTTCCGGTTCGAACCAGGAACTCAGAGGCAAGAGTGGGGCCCGCTCCCACGCGAGCATCGAAGCTAAATACTCGTTTTCCTTCGATGTGGTCATGGTGTGACTGTTTACCATGTTGACAGATTCATCGAGGAACGGTTCGAGCGCATCTCGCAGCGCGGCATTCAGCAGCAGCTGGTCTACTTCGTCGTGATTATGCTCGTGCAACTCTGTCATGTCACTTCAAAGTCGCGACCCATGAAGAGAACGCGATCGACATAGAATTAATGGCCACTGACTCGACTTTAGCAGCGAATCCTCTGGCTGCAATAGTGGCCAGCCTAGAACCCCGTTCTGGTGGTGGTAGGTTTTTTGCTGAGCCGCCTTGATCGTTATGATTGGGAATGTCGAGTCCTGTTGAATCGCACAATCCGCAAGATTGGCAACATTGCCGCCAGCAACCGGATGCCAGGAACTTCATTTGGACTTACCAATTTATAGGCCGACGGGACGAACATGATATGGATCCAAGAGCCGCAGTGGTAAACGGCGGATACGATCAAAATGGAGCATTATGATCGTAATGGAGGGTTTTGGTCTTGCACCGTCGGCAGCTTCAGACTAACGGCTGCCGTTTCAGCATTCACCTCCAGGAGGTGTTGACAACTGGACGTAGTCGAGAACATTCGGGAGAATGCCCCTTCCTCGAAGCGGTCCAGTTTTTCTCAACAGGCTTGAATCGGCAAACCTATAGATGAATTCAAAGTTGCCAAATACTCCTACGTTGTTGTCATCGGTTCGGGCGTTTGGCCGCTCGCAATTACGGGGCAATGCCAAAGTGTTTGGAATTGCAGCCTTATTGCTATCGCTTTGGTTGTTTATGGCGCTGACAGTTCCGGGTTCGTTCTTGCTCAGTAACAACATCGAGAATCTGTTGAGAAGAACGGCATTGTTTGGAATTCTTGGTATTGGCGTAGCGTTTGTGATCATCACCTCGGGCATCGATCTGTCGATCGGATCGGTCGTTTGTCTTTCAGGTTGTCTGTTGGCCTTATTCTTGGCGGTTGATTACGAACCGTTCGATGTGCAGACGGTAGTTAAGGTCCGTGCCACCGAGCAGTCAGTTGTACTCGCTGGGCCCGTTGATGCCTTCAGATCGGGTGATCAGGTGCGTTATTTCGGTGGGAGACGGGCCCGCAATCTTATGGCAACAGTGACGGGCGTCGAGAAGATTACTTTTCGAGATGAGAATGGTAACGCGAGCGACGCGACTGAAATTCGGTTGGATCAGGCACCGAGTAATGATGACACGTATGGAAAGCTCGCGAAATACTATGCCATCACCGCGTTCCAACACGAGGAGACATCGGGGGAAGCGGAAACTCCTGCGACAATCACCTTGGCGGGTGACCACTCTCAAATAGCATTTCGCGACCAGGTGACATTAGTTCATCCGAAGTCCGGGCTCAAACAAATATCGGTTGAGGAAATTTCTCTTCGCGGCGGCGAGACCGTCATTACATTGAAGACAGGATTGGGGTCCAAGTTTACCGCCGAGTGGGTGGCGATTCCGATCGAACGTCGCCAGCGAATGCCAATCGTAGGTGGTGTCGCATTAGTGCTCTTGATTGGCCTGGGGCTAGGGTGCCTGCATGGGTTATTGGTGACCAAACTCGGTTTACAGCCGTTCGTAGTAACGCTCTGCGGTTTGCTGGTTTATCGTGGCGTTTCCCGCCGCCTTGTAAACGATCAGGTTCAAGGTTTTGGGAATGAGTACAACGAGTCACTGAGTGCCCTGGCGCAGGGGAAATGGGAGTGGGCTGAAGGTGGATTTGGTGTCCCCTACCCTTTTTTCATTTTGATTATTCTCGGATTCTGCGCCGCCGTGTTTCTGAATCGCACCGTTTGGGGGCGATACATGCAAGCGCTGGGCCGTAATGTGGAGGCCACACGGTATTCGGGCGTCAATACTGACCGCATGACGGTGCTGGCTTATATGGTATGTACAGGTTTGGCTACGATTGGGGGAATGTTGTTCGCGCTGGATAGTAATTCAGTTTCTCCTTCAAGCTTTGGCAGCTTCTTTGAGCTTCACGCGATTGCTGCAGCGGTACTGGGAGGGTGTTCGTTACGTGGTGGAGAAGGTGGCATTCTGGGTGTTCTGATTGGGACAGCCGTGATGCAAACGCTCAACAATATGATTGTTCTGGAAGGTATTTCTGACACCTTGGAAGATGCTGTAATTGGTTTGGTTTTATTGCTTGGTGTCATTGCGGATGTCTTGTTCAAACGCATGGTGGCCAAGCGACGAGCTCGGGCAGAGGCACGCCGCGCCGCGACTTAAGCTGGTGGCTTGTCGGCGGCGGAGGCGCGGGCGATGGTACCGGTCGGTTAAGATTCAGCGGTCAGCACGCCAACCGATCTTGCGGAACGGTGTTTCTTTGTGGGTTTCTCTGACGCGTTGGCACGATCGCTGGAATCGCGCCTTCATTGGGTCAGGCAACACATGCTAAAACGGGTAAGAGCCACCCACGTGGCTATTTTCGCCGTATCGCACAACGCTGACTCGCCGGCTTTCTCTCCATCACCAGGTTGCCGCTTATGGACGCAACTTTCATTCGGCAAAAGGAACGACGACCGTGGTGAATTCACCTGGCATGACACGCGGGCAGATGCGCAATGTCAGTACTCGTCCACTCAGGCTCGCTGAGATCACTTGCAATACATCTCCGAGGGGATCATAGATGTTTCCAAGGCATTGCCCTTCTTTTACACGATCCCATAGTTTGACCTCCGGGATAAACAAGCCGCCAACATCAGAGCGATGGTGGTCTTGCATATGGCCCGCAGCTGGGCGTGAATCTTCGAAATAGAAGGCGGGGCGCTCAGTTGGGTAGGAGCCCGGGAGTATTTCCAGAAAGCGTAGGAGGTTCATTATTGCAGTGACGATGGTATCGACCTCATCCGGGTCACACGTGCGATTTCCGGGGGACTCCGTATACAGAGCCGGGACGCCTGCATCCCAGGCGGCGGAGAGAGTTCTGCCAGGAAGCCCTCCTGTGTTCCAAATAATCTCCATTCCGGTGGCAATCGATGCTCGTCTTTGTGTGTCGACTAAATCACTTTCTTCATCGACGCGACAGCCAATGAAGGTTTGGATCCCGACTCCAGTGCCTGCCGCGTGAAGATCAATGTAAAGATCCGCCAAGGGCAATATGCGCGTCGCAAAATGGTATGCGATACGTTCGGTAAACAAACCGTCTGCATCACCAGGGAATGTGCGGGCGAGGTTGCGATTGTCCCAGATACCGTTGCGGTGGCCGCCGGTGACCGCCGGAGGGCTAAGGATGGGAATGGACAGCAGAGTTCCACTCATTGCCTCTGGATCGAGTTGCCGGGCAACTTTATGTAAGGCGGCGATCCCTTCGTATTCATCACCATGTGTTCCTGCATTGGCCAATAGCACTTTACCGGGCTGTTTACCGCGATGCAGCACCACCGGCCAGCGAACAGGCTCGCCTGCGGGCAGTTCGCCGATGTGAATCCAGCCCTTCCAGCAAGTACCTGGGGGGGTGATGTCTAAAGAAAACTCATCTAGGGACAAGGTATCTGGCATGACTGGGCAATCCTTCCGGTCCGAGAGTTAAGTTGATGATTTCGTTGAAGTTTCCCGGCGGCTTAATGGTTCCCAAGGCAACAACGCTACCAGACGGTGAACCCGATCGAAGCGAAGTTAGTACGGGCACTTGTTGTCAAAGGACTTGTAACGGGCAATTCATGTTTGCGCTCTCAGGCCCTACTATGCGCTTTCACCTCGCTGGGATGACAAGCTGAAAGGAAACATGATTGGCGGCGCACTAGGGAGCCCCATCAACACACCAATTGTCAGTTTGCTTTAGCTGAGTAGTTCGCGAATGACGTGCCCATGAACATCAGTCAAGCGGCGTTCGATTCCGTTGTGATAGTACCCCAGTTGTTGGAAGTCGAGTCCCAGGAGGTTCAAGACGGTTGCATAGAAGTCGTAAACGGTTGCGATGTTCTCCACGGACCGGCGACCTAACGGATCGGTGGCCCCATAATGAACGCCTCCTTTGACACCGGCGCCCATCATCCAGGTCGTAAAGCCATCGGGATTGTGATCCCGGCCCGCGGTACCTTCCTGGCGGGTAGGCATACGACCGAATTCACTTGTCCAGAGTACGAGTGTCTCACTCAATAAACCGGATCGTTTTAGATCCGTCAGTAACGCTGCTGTAGGTTGGTCAAAAATGGGGCAGTGGCGTTCGTAATCAGCCTTTAGTTTCTTGTGAGCATCCCAGTTCATCAATCCGTCGACGCCTGATGCACGTGAAGCACAATATACGGTCACGAAGCGGACTCCGCGTTCGAGAAATCGTCTGGCTAGCAAGCAATTTCGCGCGTACGCGGCCTTGAAGCGATTGCTATCAAGGGTGCCATACATGTTGTGGGTCGCACGTGTTTCCTGGGCAAGGTTTCCTGCTTCTGGAGCTGACAGCTGCATCCTCGCGGCCAATTGATATGCAGCAATCCTGGCTTGCAATTGTGAGTTTCCTGGATTGTTCTTGCGGTGTTGTTGATTCAGTAAATTAAGGAATTGTCTTGCTGCCTGCTCTGCCTTAGGACTGATTCCCGCAGGTGATGCCAGATTTCGAATCGGGCGATCTGCGTTGAGTGAAATCCCCTGATGCTCAGCAGGTAGAAATCCTGAACCCCAGTTTGCTGCACCCGATGGCGGCTCGCCACGGACATCGGTGATTGCGATGTAACTGGGGAGGTTATTATTTTCACTTCCCAGGGCGTAGCTGGTCCAGGCTCCGTTGGCCGGAAATCCGTCAGCAGTAAACCCGGTGTTCATGAACTGACAGCCAGGTCCATGAGTGTTGGATTTGGAAGTCATCGAGTGTATGAACGCCATATCGTCAATATGTGATCCGACATGCGGAAGCAATTCGGACACCCAGCTTCCGGACTCCCCGCGTTGTCGAAATTTCCAAGGGCTCTTCATCAGTGGGCCATTTTTCCCCATGAATGAAAGGAATGCTCCCTCGGGGAGATATTGCCCATCGCGCCGTTCCAATTCTGGTTTGTAGTCCCAGAGATCGATATGTGAGGCGCCGCCAGGACAAAAGATCTGCAATACACGTTTTGCGCGAGGCAAAAAATCGGTTTTCCCATAGGCCTTGGTTTCGGCACATTGGCTTGTTAGCTTTGCCAGAGAAATTCCAGCGAGACCGGTTGCCAGGTTGCCTAACCAAACGCGTCTGTCTGTTGTTTGATCAGTGGACATAAATAAACTCGTTGGCGTTGTAGAGTGCGCGGCAGAAAACGAGCAGGCCAAAATCCTTGATTAACCGGCGTGCTGCCGTCGATTCTTCCCTGATTGGGTTTCTCGCAAATGCCAGGTGATAGGCCCGAGTAATCTGCTCGTCGATATTGCCCGGTTCGGATTCGAGTATAAGTCGATTCGCAAAGCTACGTGCCATATCGATCATGAAGCTGTGGTTTTGTAGAGTCAAAGCTTGCAAAGGTGAGGTCGTTACATTGCGCTGTGGCGCTGGCAAAGCGCATTCGGGCAGGTCGTACTCGCCCAATAGATCAACTTTGACAGCTCGTGCGTTCTGATGATATACGGCTCGGCGGTAGGTTTCCTGTCCCACGTCGTTTCGCGGGTAATAGGTAGCGACGTTGTCTACGGTGTACTCATACAGGCGAAATCCTGCGCCACCCATTTTGTGTTCTAGCCGGCCGGCGACTTCCAGGATCGAATCACGTATTGCTTCCGCGGTAAGCCGGCGAGGTGGAAAACGCCAAAGCAATTGGGCGTCCGCATCGATTTGGGCCGAATTGCCGTGGAAGGAGCTTGCCTGGCGGTATGTCTCGGAAGTCAGGATCAGTCGATGGAGTGGTTTCCAACGCCACTCTCGTAGATGAACTTGTTGCGCCAACCAATCCAGTAATTGCGGATGGGATGGACGGCCTCCGTTGTAGCCTAGGTCGCTTGGTGTGGCGACAATCCCACGTCCAAAGTGGTAATGCCAAATACGGTTAGCAAGGACCCGTGGCGTCAGTGGATTGTCAGGGTGCGTAATCCACTGAGCGAGTTTCTGGCGACGACTCCCTTCGGGCGCATCCTCCGCAAGTTGATAGCTGGGGACGACCTGATCCAGAACGCTTAAACTGGCTGGCGCTACGTTAGGTCCCTTTTTTTCAGGATCGCCACCTTTCATCAAATAGGTTGGCTCGGCGGGTTCCGAGAACGTGCCGATCCACGCGGTGGGCAAAGGCTTGATAGCAGCCAATTCCTGGCGAATAGATCGACGCTGATTGAGCAGTGTGTTGTGGTGTGCTTGTTCGTCAGGTTGCAGGGCCTCGAGAAACAACTGTTCGTCCAAGCGGGATTTGTCGTACGGCTGCCTGCCAGCATGGTCAGCGACGGCGGTCCAATGTTTTCCATCACGAGACGCTTCCAACACATATTCGGCGGAAAAAGCGCCACTACGGTTGGGTGCGTACGCACGGATACGATCCACCGACCAGGTAGCGCTGTCAATCTTCGCAACCTGCGGGAGTTCGATCGTCAGCTGGCCGCCAGGTTCACCAGATATCCAGACGGCGTCGAACCGTCCATCGTTCAAATGGTGGGCACCATATGCGAGAGGGTCGTCATTCGAGTAACGCATGCTGCGCACACTGGCTTTCGCTCCACTCGTTGCCAAAGCCAGATTTCGGGTGGGATCTTCCGCAGCGAACAGCTCAAACTCGTCCAGTGAGACAGTACTTTTTCCTACTGCTCCTGTGGATCGCAGGATCGTGAAACGGAAAAATTTGGCTTCAATGGGTGTAAAGGTCTCCGTCGTTCCATATTTGCTGACAGGAGGACGTGGAAATAATTTTCGGATCAGCGTCGTGCGTTCTTCGTCCACTCGTTTGTCCACCGTGCGGCGGAGATCGGCAATTTGAGCTTCGACGTTGGAGAGCTGCTGGACCAATGGTCCGCGTTGTGCATCGTGACGTTGTTTTTGTGCTGTAGTAGTGAGGGGCCGAGCGGTCTGCTGAAGTCCCTCAAAAGCAGCGCGAACTCGGAAGTAGTCGAGTTGGGCAAGTGGGTCGAATTTATGGTCGTGACAGCGACAGCAATTGATGGTGAGTCCCAGGAAAGAGGACCCTGTAGCAGCGATCACATCGTCCAACGTGTTGGCGCGAATGAGACGCCGGGCGATGGGATTTCCGTTTCCCACGGAATCAAACGAGCCGGCTACCAGGAATCCCGTGGCGACTTCAATCTGTGGATTGCCTTGTCCCACGATGTCGCCAGCGAGTTGTTCCAGAACAAAACGATCGAAGGATTTGTCCTCATTGAAAGATTGAATGACATAGTCGCGAAAAGGCCAGGCATTATCACGGACGTGGTTTTGTTCGTAGCCGTTGCTTTCGCCAAATCGCATTACGTCTAACCAGTGTCTGCCCCAGCGTTCACCATATTGTGGCGAAGCGAGTAGGCGATCAATAAGCTTTTCGTAAGCAGCGGGGTTAGGGTCGGTGACAAAGGCGTGAATGTCTGCGGGTGTCGGAGGTAAACCAGTCAAATCAAAAGTAACTCTGCGGATGAGCGCACGGCGGTCTGCCTGAGACGATGGCGACAATCCGTTATCTTGTAGCCTGCGCAGGACGAATTGGTCGACTGGTGAACTGGGCCAGTTCGGTAACGCCTGTAGCGGGGCTGGCGGCACGGGTTTTGAGAGCGGCTGTAATGACCACCACGACTTGCTTGCGGAAGTCGGCGACTTGATTTCAAAACTCGCGGGCCAGAGGGCACCATTGCCTACCCAGCCTCGCAGTGTGCCGATCTCTTGGGCAGTCAGCGCCGGCCCCTCTTGTGGCATCTCGGGGCGTTTGCCTGCTGCTGGTGTAATGATTTCGATCAGACGGCTTTGGTCTGGTTTACCTGGGACGACAAGTTGTTGTTCGGCTAGATTCGTGCCCGTAGTGAGCGACAGTTTGCCACTGGATTTTCCGTCAGAGTGGCAGCGCAGACAGTGTTTTTGCAGAATGGGCGCGACTTGTGTGCGAAAATCGATCTGTTCTTTAGCGTGTAACCGCCAGTGATAACAAAGTGGGCTATGCAGCAAGGCAATGTTCAACAAAATCAAGCAGCGGTTCCACATGTGGAGCCTCGTTGTGGGATTCAAGAGTCTGGTCGGAGGCCAAGACACAATTGTAAAGCAGACTTTGGATTGAGGGAAACTTGTCTGTCTGGCTTGATACAAGGGTGTTTTCGCTTGGTCCAGGCACTTTGAGTGACACGTTGGTGGTGATGTTTGGGGTGCGGTACGGTTTGTTTTGGAACGAGAATTCTTGACAGAAGATCGGTGAATTTCAAGAATGCACAGTAGCCTGCATTCAGAGTGCCCTAGTAGATGCATTTGTAATGAGACTTTCTTGCACCCAATGTGACAGATCATTCACGATTACGGCCGAACAACTTGGCCGTGAAGGGTTTTGTCCACATTGCCGGGCAAAAGTCCGTCTGCCTTCAGCAGAGGATCTGGAGGAAGGTCAAGAAGCAGTTGTTGAGCCCAGGCAATGGTGGAAATATTCGGTGTCGAGTCTGGCTTCCGTAGCGTTCCACGCGGCACTGGTCTTGAGCTTGATTTTCGTCAGGTGCGATGGTGACCAGGGACTAGGTCCCCCCGAAGAAGTATTGATAGGCGTTATGCCATCGGAAGAACTCAGCCAAGGACAGGACGATGAACTTGTCCAGGAAGATCCTGAGGTCAGTGAACCCGAAGAACTTGAAGTGACACTCGACATCGCACCCGCGCCGACAACCGATACCCCGAGCGAAGAAGTTGTGGCGATCAGCTCGCCTTCGACTACAGGCAACGCGGCGTCGTTCAGTCAAGGCGCATTGACTCTTGGTGGCGGCGGTTCGATGTCAGGCGGTAGCTGGGATGGATTCCTGAAAAATCTTCAACGCAACGGATTGGACATCATCATTGCGTTTGATAGTACTGGCAGTATGGGTGGGGAAATTCGTGCCGTGAAACGACAGATACGGAAATTAGGAACGACCTTGTTCCAGCTGGTTCCCAAGACTCGGCTGGGAATCTGTACGTACCGAGACGAAGGAGAGGAGTATTTGGTAAGAGGCTTGCCTCTTACCAACAATCTCCAGGTGGTGGAAGAATTCTTGAGTGACGTTTACCCGGGTGGTGGCGGTGACAATCCCGAAGCGGTGCACAGTGGACTTGAATGGGCGCTCTCTAACAATTCGTTCCGCCGGCGATCCCGCAAGGTGATCTTGCTCTTCGGGGATGCGCCGCCACACGAAAGAAACCAGCAACTGTGCGTCAGCTTGGCGACCGATTTTCGCGATCAGTACAATGGCTTAGTGAGCACCGTAACTTGTCGAGCACGAAGAAAAATGCCCGCTTTTGTGGAGATTGCTGAAGCGGGAGGTGGTGAAGCCTTTCTCACCACGGATCAACGCGAAATCATGACCCAGTTGATGGTGCTAGTATTTGGCGGCCGGCATCGCAGCAAGGTGCTGGAAGCCTTCAAGCTGCTGGAAATCGACGAATAACCACCGGCGCCAAAAGGTCGACAAACGCGTTCGTCGGCCGTCCGGGCGAACCAGCCCGGGAGACAGGCTTCAGCGTGGTCAGGATCCGCGTTTCTTCTTGGCGGTTTTCTTCTTGGCGGTTTTCTTCTTGGCGCTGGCTTTGGTTTTGGTTTTCTTTCCACCAAAGATATTGTCCCAGTTATTGGTGAATTCCTTGCTTGGGCCGGAACGAACAATCGGGCCTGACATAGTTCGAACTTCCTTACATCAGTGGTGCTAGAGAAAGGAGCCACGTTGCATGCGTGACAACAGCCACAAAACTTACCGTTTGCACGCCGAATTTTCCAGGCCCCAACAGCAGCCTATGCGAATTAGTTTTTCTTTGACGGCGCGTACCCGGAGATTGGCAAACACCGGGAGACAAATTCGCTGCTACATCAACTCCAGGATGGGCCGCCCCGCGTCGACAATGCTCACGGGTCGCCCCGTCGAGTCTTCATAGTGTGTACCGAGTGGGATTCCCAGAGCGTGGTAAATGGTTGCTATTACGTCGAGCGGCGTCGCGAGGCGTTCTTTGACACCGCCTCCGTGTTTTTCACTTGCCCCGACAACACGCCCACCCTGAATCCCCCCTCCAGCGAGCATGACGGTGAAACAATTCGACCAATGATCACGGCCTGCATGACCGTTCATCAAAGGAGTACGGCCGAATTCTCCCGAACAGTAAATGACGACGTCGTCCAGCATCCCTCGTTGTTTCAGGTCGTCAACCAGGGCCCAGATAGCGCGATCCAGGGGGGGCAGATGTTCTTCCAGACCCTTTTCAATCTCATTGTGATGATCCCAGTATCCGGTATTGATCGTTACACAACGCGTTCCCGCTTCGACGAGTCTTCTGGCCAGTAGCGCGCTTTGACCATATTGGTGTCTGCCATACCGGTCACGCAGCTGAGGGTCTTCTTGACTGATGTCGAACGCCTTGCGAACCCGTTCCCCCGCGATCATCTCCATTGCTCTGGCCTTAAAGGTGTCCAGGCCATCCATCACTTCAGTCGTGTCAATATCGCGTCGCAGCGTATCAAACTTACCCAACAAAAATCTGCGTGACTGTACGTTCTTTACGGTTAGCCCCCCTGGCAACGACAAGTTGGGCACCTTGAAATCCTTGGCATTTGGATTCCCGCCGACTTCGAATGGGTTGTGTGACTTCCCGAGATATACCGAACCCTGATAGCCAAAGGCTTCCGATTTTGGGACGGTAACATAGGCGGGCATTTGGCGCTGCCAGGGGCCCATAGCCCGAGAAATGACGGAACCAAAGGAAGGCCTTTGCGCAGCGATGCGGGCTAGCGTCGGGCCGAAAAAACCAGTTTGCATCCAATGAGCAGACGGCGCGTGAATGCCATTTTCATGATGAACCGAACGAACTTGCGCAAGCAAATCCATTACCTTGGCCTGCATCGGAAAACGTTCCGAGACAATGATATCGGACTGGGTTGTTTGGATTGGCTGATACATCCCTCGATATTCGGGAGGGGAATCGGGCTTCATGTCATACGTGTCCTGTTGGCTCATGCCGCCGTGAGTCCAGAACACGATCAGTGACTTTCGATTAACGGGAGTACCATCGTTTTTTGCGTTCGATTCCGATCGCAAAATGTCCGAAAGTCCAAGGCCCAATAACGGCGCCCCGACTTGCAGGAAATTTCGTCGAGTAAACCCATCACAGTTTTTGTATGCGCTTCCCGTCAGCGAGAGCATGGAAAAGTCCTCAAGGGATTGGCGGTAGAAAGCGGAGCACTATTTGATTTTGACTGAACTAAGAACGTTAGTGATTAAACATGAATTCGTTGGTCGCCAACAAAGCCCAGATCAACGACCGATATCCTTCTATCGGATCTGCGTCTTTCAGAAATTGAATTGCCGTGTCGAGTTCGCCGGATTGAGGGTTACGGCCGAACGTCCTCAGGAAGACGTCGGCGACTTTCTGCTCTGTTGCTAACTTCTGCGCGGCTAATTTTGCCACGTAGCCTTCTTTTGCGGAAAGTTTGCTTTGCAGCAACTCTGAATTGACTAATTCAAGTGCCTGAGAAAGAGCCGGTGAATCGACTCTCTCACACTCGCATGCTGAATCTCGAGCTGGGCGCCCAAACACATCCAGAAAATGAACAGGTACGTTTTCGTCCGGCAACTCGATGGCCCGCGTCCCTGCCGGGAACTTGCCCGGCCCACCGTTGAATTCAGTGGGTACCGCCAGCACTTGGCTGATTGCGTCGAGCAAGACCTCCGCGGTAAGACGCCGGGGATAAAATCGTGCAAATGTTTGCCGGTCATGCTTATTGAGGTCATGTGGTGCGGAGTCGAGTCGGTAGGCAAGTGAATTACAGATGATGCCAATGGTGTGTTTGATGTCGTAGCCGTGTTCCACAAAATCCTGGCTCAGAGCTTCCAAGAGTGCGGGATTACTTGGGGGATTTGTACTGCGGGCGTCATCGATAGGGTGAATGATTCCGCGCCCCATGAAATGCGCCCACAATCGGTTAACCATGGTGCGTGCCAGGAATGGGTTGTCCCGTTGTGTCATCCAGCGGGCGAGGTGAATGCGTGGGTCGTCGTATCGTTCGAGCGAAAAATCCGGCCCGCCCAGAGCTCTCGGTGCGATCACCTCTTGCGTTCGCGGGTGCAAGACGGTCCCGGTGTCTCGCAGGAAAATGGTTTCATTTGTGGGGACTTCCGCATCGGCAAACCCGCCTTTTCTTCCGACACGAGAGAAAACCGCTGCGAGTCCGTAATAGTCCGCCTGACTCCACCGTTCAAATGGGTGGTGGTGGCATTGGGCGCACTGAATCCTGACACCCAGGAAAGCCTGTGCCACTGATTCGACATAGTCGGGTAGCGTGCGTACATGCCGGTGCCAGATCGTTGGGGGATTCTCGAGTTGGCTGCCACTTCCAGTAATGATCTCGGTAACAAACTGATCGTAGGGTTTGTTCTCTCCGATACTGTCGCGAATCCAGCGAGAAAACAGTGACGTGCCTGTGCGTTGTTTGCTTGTGGAATAACCCGATCCTCGGTTTTGGAGGATGTCAGCCCACTTCAAGGCAAAGTAGTTGGCGTATTCTGGGCGTTCCAAAAGTCGATTGATTAATTGTTCTCGTTTGTCTTCACTTTTGTCATTGATATACGCTTCGACTTCCTCGCGGGTGGGCAACGTGCCGCAGATGTCGATGGTCACACGACGGATGAACTTGTGGTCCGCGGCTGCGGCGGAAGGGAGAATCCCCAGTTGTCGCCATTGTTGAATCAACAGCCGATCGAAGCGACTGTCTTGCGAGGCGACTTCCAGGCTTGCCAAGCGGCTAGCAATCTGCTGTTGTTGCTGGGCATCATTCGCGTAGGGGACTGCGGCGTGGAAAGTCGCAATCTTTCCCCCGAAACGAGCCATCACTGAAAATAAGCCGGGTTGGGAGGTGGTTTCGATACGTCCCGACTTGCTCACGCTGGCCAGCTCTTGTTGATTGGATTGGTAGATCGTGCGGCGGGTGACATCTTGTGACTCGCCGTTTGAATAATACGCCGTTACTAACAATTGTTGTCGCGATTCGGGTTTCAAAGTCTGACGCTGAGGAGTGACTTCGATGCGTTCCAGACTCGCTTCCGTTGGGTTGGGCC
Source organism: Planctomycetaceae bacterium (assembly GCA_002709225.1). Taxonomy (GTDB): domain Bacteria; phylum Planctomycetota; class Planctomycetia; order Pirellulales; family Pirellulaceae; genus UBA9264. The sequence goes on along the minus strand of PAQH01000058.1, from coordinate 72,473 downwards.
CTCTGGAGCCAGTCGCGATCCACTGTTTGAGGATGCGATAGTCGTCATCCAGAATGTTCAGACGCCGGCCACCACCATGTGGCATTTGAGCCGTTGCTTTGAGTAGCAACAAGCTTCGCTCGGGAGCGCTGGGAAACAAACGCCGGCCACGTGCTTGCTTGACGAGTGCTAGATAATCGAGGTGAGGATCAAAGCCGAGTAATGACAATTTGAACTGCCCCTGGCCCGTTGCCTTGCCGTGGCAGCCTCCACTGTTACACCCGAGTTTCGTCAAGACTGGAACGATGTCGCTGGAAAATCGCAACGGCGGGCGTTGCTCGTTGGCGCCGACAATCACAGGGATTTCACTAGTTTGACCATCCCATTTGATTTCAATGACCGTCTGGCCGGGTTGCCGGCCACGCACCGTGCCCTGCGCAGTGATGGCGGCGATCTTGGGGTCGCGCGACAGGAGCGTCACTTGATCGGTCACGTCCTGCTGGGCCTGATCTCCTATTCGGATCAGTAATTGTTGTGAGTCGTCTGGGAACAGCCTGACTTTGTCGGGTACCACATCCAGAAGTGGTTGTTCAGCAACCGCGTGACGATCGGTGTAGAGCAAGGCCGTAAGCCCCACGGCTACAGCGAAAACGGGTGCGGTTCTGACCCATCGTAAGTGGGGGGCGAACAAGTTGTTGCACCGGGAGTGCACGGTGAATCTCCGTAAAAAATCGATAGCCACTGATGCCTCACTGGAAAATGGATCCAGGTGCTGGTGATGCTCGCCAAGTGATACGTGTTCAATGCTCACTGCTGGTTTGGAACGGTCGCGGCAACAAGCCATTCAGCCGACTCTATTGTAGCCCATTCGCCACGAACTACGAAGCTCATTGATCGAATTCCGGCGTTTCAGCCGCTACGGTCGGGAATTCGTTCTTGTTTGTTGTCGTTGCCGCGAACACTCCAGGTGACGGAGTCGCCCCTCTGTTGCCCGACATGTCAATCGGTAGACTGAAGCAAGGCTCGAGTATTGTGGGAAGTGCGCGTTTTGGGGATCCGTTAGGAGGTGAGCACGTGGCAACGAGCTGGCGCGTATTGATAACCGACTATGCGTGGGAGGATCTGGATATCGAACGCGCGGTGCTGGAGGAGAGTGGCGCCGAGCTAGCGGTGGCGGCTGGATCGGACCCGGATACATTGGCCGAACTCGTCTCAGAGGTGGATGCCATCATGACATGCTGGGCAGGGATCCCGCGTCATGTTGTTGAAGCGGCTACACGTTGTCGCGTTGTTTCTCGTATGGGAATCGGTTTGGACAACATCGATGTCACGAGTTGCAGTGAGCGTGGAATCCCAGTGACGAATGTGCCGGATTATTGCGCGGCGGAAGTTGCCGAGCATGCTTTGGCATTGTTGTTTGCGTTAGCGCGGAATGTTGGTTGGTTTCACCAGCAAACGAAAGCAGGGATTTATCAGCTGTCCACAGCGCCGACGATGCGGACGATAGAAGGTCAGACACTAGGCATTATTGGTCTGGGGTCCAGTGGATGTCGACTTGCCAGTAAAGCGGCGGCTCTAGGACTTCGAGTACTGGGAGTGCGACGGTCGGAAGCGGCACTTCCCGGTGTCTGTCTTACAGACGTTGAGACATTGTTAAGTGAGAGTGACTTTGTTTCCTTGCATGTTCCTTTGTTGGATGCGACGCGCCACATGATCGGCGAATCTCAGCTGGAACGTATGAAGAGTACCGCGTTCTTGATCAATACATCGCGGGGCGGTCTCGTTGATCACGGTGCGTTGGCAAAAGCGCTTGAGACACGGGGAATCGCTGGGGCGGCTCTCGATGTACAGGATCCAGAACCACCCGATCTGAGTCAGCCGCCATTCAACCACCCGCATGTCATCGTTACCCCACACGCTGCGTTTGCATCAAGCCGATCGGTTGCCGAGTTGAGACGCCGGGCGACCGAGCACGTTGTGCAGTGCCTCCAGGGACAATTGCCGGCACACGTGGTAAATCGCGAGGCACTTGGCGGATCAGCACTGAAACGGTTGCCATAACGTCAGATTTGGCGGCGTTGAGGGCTGCAGCTGTTAATGCGAGACTATTCTGCCGTCGCCTCAATTCGCTGCGGGGATGTGATTTAACGTGTAGTAAGCGACATCGCGCAGCAGGGGCAAAGTGGCAGCGGAGCGAACTCCCGGGAGATGGAGTTCGTGGACATGTCTTGCTTGGAGCCCAGCGATGAATAGTCGAATGCTTTTCCTATCTGGGGTGACCTCGCTGGGCAGGATGCGGGGGCTGGAGTGATCGATTTCTGGGCTGCCGTAGGAACTTTGATAGATGTAGGTATGGGAAGACAGCTTGAAGCTCGCGGTTTCTATTGCCGTGTCCGGCTGAACTGGTTGTGTGAACGTCAGTTTAAATGCATCGTGAAGGGCACGCATTTCGTGTATTTCGAAGGGCATTTTCCCCGTCCAGTCCAGATGTTCGAGAGTAAACGGTTGGTTGCCTCGCGAGCTCCAGCCACGGTTCGTACGGCCTACAAACAGGCCTCCTTGATGCGCCAAGAGAGCCAGACTGCCAGACGAGAGGCCTTTCCAAAATGGGAAGCAGGCTCCCTGATATTGTCCATTGACTGTTTCCAGAAAGACTCTCATGGCCGTGCTGAATGTCTGGTCACCTACGAAGAGCTGTCCAGTGAAAGGCCCAAATTTTCCCTGGGATTGATCGCAGGCAATACCGCTGTCCGACTGGCCCATTTTTTGTCAGGAAACAGCACGGCAGGTGGAGGTAGTTGAGGAATGCGAGCCGCTTCCGTGGGGATCCGGCTATTTGATTTTGGTTCAGCTGGTCTGGGGCCGATCGCATCCGTCAGGTCATACCAGCGGTTGCCACCGGGGTGGCCTTGAAAAGCCCCTGGTGCCAGATGTCTCAGTGCGCAGGTTCCGTTCCCCGGCCCCTGGTTATCCGTGTAGGACATTTCACCGACACGGTTCATCCCGATTCCGCCTGGGGACCTCAGCCCACTGCAAGTCGGTAACATCGTGCCGTCAGGCCGAATGCGCACGCACCATCCGCGAAACGTTACTTCACTGGTGAACGATCCAGTCAGACACAGCGCGATCCAGATGTCACCATTTGGATCAAATCGCGAGCCGATCGCATATTCGTGGTAATCTCCGGTAATTTCCCATCCCGCGTTGACTGTTTCGATAACGTCCGCCGGGCCGTTTTCGCTAACATCCTTCAGTCGTGAAAGTTCGCATGGCTGTGTGGCGTAAAGCTAACCTTCCTTCCATGCCAGTCCCAGAACTTCATGGAGGCCACTGGCGAATCTCTGGAAGTTGATTTCGGACGGCGCATTGGAAAACGGATTTGTGATGGTGTAAATATCGCCACGTCGCGAACTCGCGGCGAGCTTTCCGTCTGGCAGGAGTTCCAGCCCGCCGACCTCCAATGCGACACCGGACGGGATGGGTAGCTTGAAGATCCGATAGTAATCCGCTTCGGCAGGAATGCGGCAGCTGCTGAGATACTGGCAAATAGTGCAAGCAGGCTGATGAGCACGCGAGTCATCGGTTGTTGATCCCGAGGACCGTGCACGTGACTAAGTTTCGAGGTGCCGTATTCGCGCAGGCGGCAGAATTGTAATCCAGAACGTGTGTTGCTAGCGAGAGGGTTTTGCTGCGGCGGCTACGTTTTCTTTGTTGCGTCGTCATTTACCTTGGCGCAGCTACTCGAGAGACCAGTCCTTGTCTGACGTTAACAGCGCATCAATCTGTTTTTTCTGGTCCGGCATAGTTGGTCGGCACTTTTTTAGTTTTGATTGTTTTTCAATGACTTGGGGAACTGTGGTTTTTGTTGCCGCTGCGAGCGCATTATAAAGAGCGCCCAACGCATCGGTTTTGACGGCGAGTGGGCCCGGTCGGTGATTCAGCCATACCGTTGACTGGGGTAGTAGACGTTCTAGACCACAGCTGAGCACGGCGCGGACCAGTGGTGCCTGGCTCAGGCCACCCGTGAGAATGACGCGTTTCAGGCCGGCGTTTGGGCCTTTCACCTCCTGGTGCATCGCTTTCATTCGTTGCAGCATTTCCCGGGCAATGGAGAACTGGACGCTGGCTACCTGCTCTGGTTGTGCCAGTCTGTCGAGAACGGGCCATGTAAATGTGTCCTGCGTTTGCACCTGATCGGGTGGACAGGCGACCCGCCGAATCTTGTTCAGGTCAGCAGTTTTTGCCAGATTGTTGAGTGTCTTGTGGGAGAGCCCAGCGGCGTAATTATTGCAGAACAGGTTGTACCAGGATGCGCACTGACCGAGCATCATTAAGAGCAGGCGGTGGTCCCAATACTCAAATGCCGCGGCTTTGCCGCGCAAGCTCGTCGATGTCGGCACAATGCGATTGATTGTTCCGCTGGTTCCCAGCGAAACGACCAGCGTTTGCAAGTCCGTTGCTCCGCAGCCAGCCGCGGTAGCGTGGTTGTCACCTAACGCGGCGACTACGCGCCAGCCTTTTAGTTTTTGTGTCAATGGCGTCCAAGTTGCTTGACGGTTAGTGCGGACACGCCCGACGACCGCCTGGCTGGCGATTGGATCGGGAAACCATTTGGGATTGAGTCGACCTCCGAGTTGTCGATTGGCCTGGCGTAACGCGGTGGTCGCTAGTTGCTTAGTCTCCTGGCAAAGCAGCCCGTTACACAACGCGTCCGAAGCACTCAAACGCCATTTGTCAGTTAGCTTGCCGGCAACCCAATCACCACTGAGCACGACACGTTTTAGTTCTTTCCTTAAGCCTGGCAGCTGCGCCAGAACCCATGGTAGTTTTGCTGCGACGAAGCGAGGCTCGACACGGCCTACTATTTTCGCGAAGTCGACGACATCGCGATTGAGCACACGGGCTTCGCGCTGGCCGCCATTGCATTGCCAACTTGGCGCCGGGATGAGGGGTTCGTCATCTATCCCGACAAGGGCTAGATCATGTTGCCGCCAGGATTGAGAGAGAAATCCTGGTTGATCAAATCGCCACCCGTGTTGTTGCAACTTCCTCAATACGGTTTCGATCATTTCCGGAACGTGCTGGAGGTAGTGCGTTGGCCAGTCATGCCAGGTTGCTTGGCCTTGCATTTCTACAGACGCATAGGCCTCTTCGCCGGTGACACTTAACGCGGCGATGCCACACTCGGTGGTACTGAACACCCAGCCTAAACAAGCCGCCTGGTGGTAGTTAGTGGCCATGCGAGGTCCTGATGCGAGAAAGGAGAGTGACTGCGAGTTGCTGTACAACGTGTGTGGTAACTAGTCGATGCGATCGACGAACGCGTTTGGCGCCGACGGCCGAGTAGTTCCGAGTGGATCTTCAGGATGAGGTCGACTGCGGACTGTGGCACGCATGTGGAGGTGTCTGGCTTGTCATTCCGCGGCGACCGTTGCCACAGGCAGATCTGGCGTTTTCTCGGGCACCTTCTCAAGCAACTCGAGGAGTACCTGGTCGGGATCGATTCCTTCGGCTTGCGCCTCAAAATTGAGGATGACTCGATGACGCATAGCTGGCAAAAAAACTCGCCGTACATCTTCAAAGCTGACATTAAAACGACCATCCAGCAACGCGCGTGCCTTCGCTGCAAGTGCCAGGGTCTGGGCACCGCGAGGACTTGCACCCCAGCGCAAATACTGTTGCGTGATCGGCAGTCCGAATTCCCCCCCAGGGTGGCTCGCGAGCGTCAGCCGAACGATGTAATCCTGAACGTGTTTCGCCAAGATTACGTTGCGTATCAGTTGCTGCCAGCGAAGGATTTCTTCGGCTTGCATTACTTTTTCTGGTGTCGGGTTTTGGCCACTGGTAGTACGATCAACGATCGTCGCGAGTTCGTCCCGGCCAGAGTAGCCGACGACTAACTTGAAGAAAAAACGATCGATTTGCGCTTCGGGAAGCGGGTAGGTGCCCTCTTGCTCGATCGGGTTTTGCGTTGCCATGACAAAGAACGGTTGTTCTACATGGAATTGTTTACCGGCCACCGTGATGGTGCCTTCCTGCATGGTTTCTAGCAACGCGGATTGTGTTTTTGGTGTGGCGCGGTTGATTTCATCTGCAAGGCAGATTTGGGTAAAGAGCGGTCCTTTCTGGAATTCAAATGCACGGCGGCCGTCGGCGTTTTCCATAACCATGTTTGTGCCCAGGATATCCGCGGGCATCAAATCTGGCGTGAACTGGATTCGGCTGAATTGCAGATCTAATGCTTGGGCCAAGCTGCGCACCAGCAGGGTCTTCCCAAGTCCGGGTACACCTTCGAGCAGAACGTGTCCGCCTACAAACAGACAGGTGAGTACGCCGTGTAAGATTTCGTCATGGCCCACAATGACTTGCGAGATCTGGTCTTTTACCGCATGGTAACGCTCGCGAAACTCATCGGCTTGCTGCTGCATTGTGTCAGCAACGCTCATCATCTTACCTCGCAAAAAGAAAGGACACTGGTTCTAGGAGTGCGGGGGTGTCGCGATAACAAAGGTCTGAGTATAGCGTTTTTGAAAGGGTGGAATGGACGCGCCGGGAGACTGGTTTATTCACGCTGGTTATTTTTCCAAGCGTGTTTCTTAGCCGCCAGCAAGCGGGCGGTGTAGTCCATGTCGTTAGCCTGGTCGGGTGTCGTCACGCCCCCTGTTGAGGAAGGCGGGGGGCTTTCCTCGGGACTGTTCGCTGCGCCTGGCCTACGCAAAGCGTCCAGGTCCGGCGTGTCACCTGCAAGCTCTTGCTCGGTTTCGGATGCCGGTTCAAAACGGGTTGCGGCGCGTCTTAGGTCGATTTCGGACTGCACCTTTTCTTTGCGATTGCGCAAGCGTTCGATTGTCGCATCGACACTTGCCTCACGCACATTGCGTAGAAGTTTTTGTCGAATGAACAAGAGCGTTGGGGCAATCCAGTCGCGTCCGATCGCAACGCGACGGACAAATACGTCAACAAGAAACACGCTTGCGCCGAGGAACACAAACAGAAACCAGGCATCCTGGCTACGCACGGCAGGCGCGAGGGTGGAACGGTATGTGTCCGTGTTCAATAGGTCGCTAATTCCCTTTTCATTGAAACTGCCGTCAATAACTTTTCCACGTTGTCCACTGTTGGGTTTGGTGCTTGCCAGGGCGTCAAGAAGAGCGCGATTGGTTTCGCGCTCGCGATATTCGGAGGAATACGGAACGTCGATTCCTGAAAGGAGTACTCCATCCCCGGGACGAGGTGTCACCGCCAGGTGGTAACTTCCTGCTTGGGGTGCCGGGAATTCCGCGACGTAGCGTCCTGGTGCAACCTGCCGCATCTTGACTTCACTCGATGTCAGGTCTGGAGAAACTGTACGGACAACCATATTTCGCCCGTTAATAAACTCTCCCGAGTCGTTGTCAAAAGCAGTGACTGCGACACGCACGTGTCCATCCTTAATATCGGTCGCCACGCTGTAGTGATGGTCTTCATTTACAGGCCGCATTGACCAGCGGACCATTTGGGTGAACAGCTTGTCGTAGTTGTTCCAGTCCGTCCAACTACTGGTCCACTTCTTTCCCGCGTCGGTTGTAAAGGCAACGGTGCGTCCAGCCTTGTAGGTCCAGGCTGCGAGAATGGTTCCGTTCTTTGGTTGCGGCCGCGGAGAAGTCAGTGCCACTTCTACAAGTGGGTTCTCTTTGAGGGTCGTTAGCATGAATCCTTCGATTGAGGGAATCGCGCTCGTGTCAATGCCTTGCAGGATTTCATGGCGAGTTCCTGCTGCGGGTTGTGGCGTGACACCACCAGGTGGTTCGAAAATCAAGGGGCGCGCGATGCGTCGCACTTCTCGTTGGTAGATGCGTGGTAGTGCTTTTGGGTTGGTGGCTTTGTAGTATTTACCACCGGTTTGAGCAGCAATTCTTCGTAATGGCACACTGCCAGCAGGGCCATGGGTTCCGACGGCAACAGTTGAGATTTTGATTCCAGCTTGCTTGAACTTGTTGATCGTGCCTGGCCTAGGAGGTTGCGGGTCGCCATCGCTAATGATGATCATCAATTTCATTGAGGCTTGTACTTTATTAAATCCGGTTAACGCCATTTGCATCGCGGGGTCGAAGGCTGGCATGTCTCCAGGCGACATGCCGTTTAGCTGGGATAACATCTTGCGTCGCCGTCGGTTTACCCGGAGAATTCCATTGCCGCGTTCGTTCCAGAGCCATTCGTCCCCGCCGAAATCCCAGTGGATTAGGCCGCAGTAGTCCATTGGGCCGAGGGCTTTGATGGCTTCTCGGGCAACGACTTTTTGCCAGTGATTTCCCTGCGCCATTTCGGACGCATGCATTAAGCAAACCAGTGCGCCGACCGCTTGCACTTTTGCATTCTTGATCGTGAAGTCGACAGGCATCGCTTTTTCGAGTTCGGTGTTGGCCCACCCTCCAGCTCCAAAGCTGCTTGCTCCGCCGAGCATCACAAGTCCGCTGCCAAATTGTTCCGTGTTTCGTACGAGCATGCGTATCTGATCGTCACTAAAGGCAGCCACCTGGTTTGAGTCAATTTCATCTCCCTCAACCGCACTTGCGCGGGGGACGTTCGCCAAGATGACGGAATCGTAGGCCTGCAATTCTGAAAGGCTGGTGAATAGCTGGTTGCTAGGCATGATGTCCGTTTCGATTTTATTTTCGCGCAACCGTTGCACAAGAAAATCGAATTCTCCAGGATTCTCGAAATTTTCGATAAGTAGAATCCGCCCTTTGCCTTGTACGTGAGTAAACGCAGACGCGGTGTTGTTTTGTGAGAGGTGGTCGTCTCCGGGATTGTCAGCGGTAAATGTCGCCCGGAACCGGTAGGGCGCCGGCACCTCGATAACGTGGGGGAAACGTAACACCGTCTTGCCAGGCGGCAGGGCGACCGCAGTCTCGGGCACGATGAGTGTTTCGTTGGGGCCCAGGTGTTGTGTAATACGTACCTTGCCGGGGATGGTGAGTGTCTCGGAGTAGTTCTGCAGGACGAGATTGATATTGGATGGCTGGCCGATACGGATGTCTGCCGGTACGGAGACTTTTTCGACGACAATTTCAGAACGTGCATTCAGGGTTACCGGGACAACGTCGATGCCGATTCCATTGCGCGCAAGTTGTGGAGCGACGGAACGAGCATTGCCGATGTTCTCGTTGCCATCCGTGACAATTACAATGCGTTTTACTGACCCCTCAGGAAAACTTGCCTGTGCGAGTTGCAACGCGCTTTCAAGATTGGTGGCATCAGTATTGCCGAGTTGCGCTTCGATCCTACCCACGTTCGGAATGTCGTCGTCGAACGGAGGAACTTCTATCAAGGCATCGCGTCCAAATACGATGACACCAGCGAGATCATTACGACCAGGGCGTCGATGTTCTTTAACGTCCTGAACCACGTAATTCAGCATCCACTGTCGTTTTGCAGCCGGTATGCTCTCGGATTGATCGAGCAGATAAATCACCGCCATGCGGTCGCTGGTGCGCAAGAATTGCACATTTGCCAGGGCAAATACGAACACAGCAAAAACGACCGACCGGAATAGGATTGCCAGTATCCGCCGAGTGCTGCCGAGAGCTGCCAAGGAACGGAAGCTCAAATACCACATGGCTGGCAAGAACAACAACAGTGACAAATAGCCGGGATGGTCGAAAGAAAATCCTAGGCGATCCATAAGTCCGTTTCGTATTGATCCGCAGCGCAGGCGGGCTGGTGATACCGATTTGTGAATCGCGGTGTGAATCGTGTGTCAAGGAGTACGTATTCTACAGGTCTCTGCCCTGGATTCCCACGCCGCTACGGGCTACTGGTACCTCTCGTCGGGCATTGACTGGACAGCTAAGGTCACAACGTAATACGCTGGATTCGATGGTTCATCGAATCCAGGACGTGCAATCGACCGTTACTATCGCGTGCAAACCCCCACGGGTTATGCAATTCTCCCGCTCTGCGACCTGGTTGGCCCCAGGCTGCCAGCCATTTACCGTCCAGTGTAAATTTCTGTATGCGATGGTTGCCAAACTCGCACAAGTACACATGCCCTTTGCTGTCGAGGACGATGTCGTAGGGGTATTTCAACTCTCCGGGACCGGTTCCCGCCGCGCCCCACGAGGCAATCAGTTCTGGTGTTGTGGTCCGGGTATCAAACACTTGTACGCGATGATTGCACGAGTCGGCGACCCAGAGGCGGTCGCTTTCATCCAGAGCCAGATTCTGAGGGCGATTGAATTCTGCCGGGCCTTCACCTAATTTGCCCCAACGCAATTGGAATTCGCGGTTTGGAGAGAATTTTTGAATGCGATCGTGTTCGTGGTATTGCGCGACGTAATAGTTCCCTTGAGAATCCTGAGCGGCGTCAGTGACGAAACTGAATTCACCAATCGCATCTCCGTGTTTTCCCCCGATGGTCCTATTGCGCAGCAACTTTCCTTCGCGATTGTAGAAGAGAATCTGGTAGTAGTGTGTGTCAGCGACCATCAAGTTACCTGCTCGATCAAATGACAATCCGCACGGTTTGCCGAATTTGATCGAGGGTGTTCGCCACGTCCGTTGATGGGCTCCCTCACCATCGAAGACCTGGATACGTCCTGTCATGTCCACGATATAAAGCAGATCGTCCTGATCGATGGCGATCGCCCGTGGTTTTTGGAATTCCCCGTCGAGAATCCCACGTTGCCCCCAGACTTTTTCGAGAACGCCAGTCGAAGCAGACGGCTGCCGGCAACTGCTGGCAAGTGCTAGACCTCCGCCGGCGGCGAATTGCAGCACACTTCGACGACTTTGAGTATTTTTTCTTGAGCGAGAGTCGAATTGCATGGACGAAAGAGCCTGGTTGCTGAAACGTTGATATGGCCGTTCGGGCCAGTTTTTGAATGATCAGCTCGATGAATAGGGTGTTTCACCGGTGAGCTGGATCCGCCTGCTACTTGACCCTCCAGTATTCCCACCATTACAAACAAGGTTTGACTATTCAAACATGCCGGTCCACGGGACGTCTAGTTATCAGAGCTGAGATGTGGCTGTTTTTTCGCTTTCACCAGGTAGCCCCGAATGTCTGTGATCCATGTTGATCTTACACGTTCGGACGATCGGCGCGACGTTGTTCACCGAGCTGTCCAGATGCTTGCCGAAGGCAAGCTGGTTGTACTGCCAACAGAGACGGTTTACGGATTAGCGGCGAGTGCGCTGTGTCCACAGGCAGTAGCACGCCTGCAGGAGGTCAAAGGCCACGCGCGCAACCATCCCCTCACACTGGCCGTGGGAAATGCAGACGCCGCACTGGACTATGTGCCTCACATGTCATACCTGGGCCGGCGGCTGGCTCGTCGATGTTGGCCTGGTCCCCTGACGCTAGTCTGTGACGATCCTGGATCGGATAGCCTGGCCACTCAATTTTCACATGGCGTTCAGCAAGCCTTAATGCCCACGGGGTCGATCGGCTTGCGAGTGCCGGATCACGAAATTGTGGGCGAGATTCTAAGGTTGTCGGCCGGTCCTTTGGTGCTTTCCAGTGCCAGTCGCAGCGGCGAGCCGGCCCCCTTGGGAGCGGCAGCTGCACGCGAGGGACTGGGCGACGATGTGGATATGTTGCTGGACGATGGCGACTGCCATTATGGACAGGCGTCGACTGTCGTGCACCTGGGAGCAGAAGGTGTCCGTGTTTTGCGGGAAGGCGTAATTGGGGCGCAGGCCTTCAAAAAGTACTGTAGCTTGATGGTGCTCATGGTCTGTACCGGAAATACGTGCCGCAGCCCGATGGCTGAGTGCCTGATGCGCCAGCGGTTGGCCGCTGAATTGGATTGCCAGCCAGAGGATCTGGAGTCGCGTGGTGCCATGGTGCTCTCAGCGGGCATTGCGGCTTTGGCGGATTCGCCCGCCAGTGTAGAAGCGGTTAATGTCTTGGCGAGTCGCGGGATCGATTTGTCACGTCATGCCAGTCAACCGGTGACAGACCGTCTTATCCGGTTTGCCGATTTGATTCTTGCTATGACTCGTGGGCACCGTGATGCACTGATCGCGCAGTGGCCCGAGCTGGTCGACCGGGTGCATTTGCTGGCTCAGGATGGCACGGAGATCTCTGATCCTATCGGTGGCCCACTGGACTTGTATCGCCGTTGTGCCGACCAAATCGACGGCCATCTGGAAATCCAGGTTCGTAGTTTGGATCTCGCGCAGATACTCCCTGGGGATTTGTCCGGAGATTAGTGATGCGGATTGCGATTGGTAGCGATCACCGGGGATGGCAGGTTAAGACCCGTCTGATCAAGGTGCTGCAAGATGCCGGGCATGAGATGGTTGATCTCGGCACGAATAGTTCCGACAGTGTCGATTACCCCGACATTGCCGCGGCGGTTAGCTCGCGCGTTAGTGAAGGCGCGGTTGAACGCGGCATCTTGATTTGCGGAACAGGAATCGGCATGTCGATTTCCGCAAACAAGTTTCCCGGAGTGCGTGCCGCAACATGCCAGGATGCATTCGTGGCCGAGATGAGTCGCCGACACAATGATGTCAATGTGCTTTGCCTGGGTGGCGATTTGCTGGGAGAACGCCTGGTTGATGACCTCGTCGGGATTTGGTTGAAGACCGAGTTTGAAGGCGGGCGGCACGGACGACGGATCGACAAGATTGAGCAATTGGAGCGTTAGCCCCGGGAAATTGGTTGCCACCCGCTAGTTACCCAAAAACGCCGTCGGGAAAGTTTGCGCGGTTTCCTCTGCTCGAAAACAGGTAATGCGCTCGGCGATTTGGCTATTGCTGTTCGAGTCGCAGCCACGGTTGATCCTGCCCGAAATAGAAGGCGCGGCGCGAGATACCGGAATCTTCACCCGATGGAGATGCCACCGGCGGGTCGGTCGTATCGACAGCAGCCATCACACCGAGGCCGATGCCACCAGCTGCCCATAGCGGATGTGTGAGCAGCGCCTCAAGCGTCTGTCCTCCACCCGTCGTGGCGCCAGCGCCCTTTGACTTGCGCAAGTTCACAGCGGGGGCCTGCGCGGCAACACTTGGTTCGGATTCCTTGCGCTCTTCTTGAAGCGCGGTGGCACGTACCAGGGTATGGTTTTCAACGACTGCGAAGTCAAGCGCGTCTAAAACGGCGGTATCTGCGGTTTCCGTAGCCTCCTCTGGATCGGACGGGGCCTCCTCCGAGGTTTCTTGCGGTGCGGGGCTTTGAGGCTGGCTTTCGGACGCTTGCAGCTCGGCTCGTACCGCCTCAAATCCAAAGGCCGCAAAACCACTGCTGCCAGCCGCGGCAATAGAGTAAATACCAGGTTTCACAGATTTAAACTGGAAGACACCTTGTTTGGTGGCAGTGGTCTCAGATACGACGTGATTTTCTTGTAACAGAAATACTCTGTTGTTCGCGATCTCGAGTGAACGGCCAGAGCGGCGGTGAAGTCGTCTCACTCTACCAATGAGAATTCCGTTGGAATGGAGGCGGACACGGTGCCACCGAAGCGTCGTCGCTGCGGTGACTGCTTCTTCGTCCTCTTCAGCATCCACATTGTTTTCCAGTTCCAACGCCGCTGGTGGTAGCTGCTCCCTGGGTGGTTCGTCCGGATTCAAAGAGGGGTTTGTTTTGGGTACGTAAATGTTGATGATTTCCCGAAGAACGACCGCGTCGCGCGACGGTACAACCAACGCGTTAATCGAGAGTACGTTGGGTACTTGCATTAACGGTCCATCTTCCTCCGGGAGCATGTTCTCGATAATCGCTGGCAGCAATTGAAATGAGAATGCAGCGAATCCTTCAGGTCCTGTCGCAATCAGGTCGTAGACGCCGGGATCCAATCCGCGGGACTTGAACTGCCCGTTCGCTTGGGGACGTAGTCTCTGTACCACCAGCTCACCTTTTACGAGCATTATTTCCAGATCGTGGATGGGTACCGGTTTTGCGGTTTTACCCTCCAGCATGGCGAGTTGACCGGTAAACTCGCCATTCGCATTCAACCGAATACGATGGGTTCGCAGCCGTTTTCCCAGGCCGTCGACGGCGGCTTCACGCCAATCCTGGTATGACGCCGGTTGAAGCGTTACGCGATCCGGTCCGCGTGCGTCCGACGGCGCAGTTGCTGACGCGGTATTTTCTGCCTCGACTGCCGGAGTCTGAGGCACGGGGTCTGCTAATGGTTCCGGGGTGTCCTGCAACAAGGCCACCGCTTCCAGAGCCACTTCTGGTGTCGTCGGCTGTGGAAAGACGGCGATCGGCATTGGTAGCAGATCGGCGTAAACCGCAGCAGAAAGCAACAGCAGACTGAACGTACAGGGAAACGCGGATTTTTGAGCCAGTCTTGTCATCAAAACACCAATTCAGGCAGCACACAAAGATAGTTTACCGACGGTCGTCTGGGTAAACAGTATATTCTGGATGATTTTGATAGTACAGATAATCAAGGAGTTTGGTGGTGTTTGTTGCGGATTTTTCACTTGGGTAAGCCCCACTCTCGGGCTTGTCCAAGAGGCTGGCGAGTGGCTGTAGGTTGTTTCCTGGTCAATGTTTGTGACATTTCTCGCGAGAACGGGTATTGGTTTGGCCAGGGGTTTCCGGTGCCACACGCTGTCGCTGTACATTGATCTCCGGTCGGGTACCCGCGCGCAAAACGGCGTTATGGTAAGGTCGTTTCCGCGTTCGGCGTTGAAATTTCATTGCCAGCGCGGTACCCAAAACCTGGGTCCATGTGCCGGGTGGGTCAGAGGCTTGCGCCGATCAGAAGCGGTGGTCGTCAATGTTCTCGCGGTTGAAGATCATCGGGGGTCCTAGGATGACCTCACCTCCCCGGACTTCGACATTCTTGAGTCGTCCCATTGCCTGGGAGCCGCTTTGCAGGTTTCCCGCGTGGAGTCGCTGGGCGACGTGGATCGTGAGGTAGCCCAGATCGACAGGGTTCCAGAGAACAAATTGTTCGACTGTGCCATCTTTGACATACTCGCGCATTTCACTTGGCAGGCTCAACCCGGTGACATAGACCTGGTCTGCTCGTTTGGCATCGCGTGTCGCTTTGGCCGCAGCCGGAAGAGAAACGGAAGTGATGCCCCAGATTCCTTTGAGATCAGCATGGGCCGCCAAGGCCTCCGCGGTTTGTTCCTGGGCCCGCTGGCGGTCTTCGTTGGGTGTTAGGTGTGGCAGCAGTTTCATAGTTGGGTACTTGTCGGCAATGCGCTGCTTCATGTACTCCATCCAGGTATTCTGATTTGAAGCTGTCGCAGAACCGCTGACGATAAGGTAGTTGCCCGCTAGAGACTCACCTTTGGCTTGGATTCCTTCCGCCATCACATCGACCAGTTTGTAGCCGATTGCTTCGTTGGGAGCTTGATTCACAAACACTGACCTGCCGGATGTTTCTGGGTTTGCATCGGTATCCCAGGTCAAGGTAGTAACGCCTGCTCGTTGTGCGTCTCGTAACGCTTCTGAAATTCCTTCCGGATCAACGGGGGCGACCGCGATTACGTCAAGTCCAAGTGTTGTCCATTCACCGATTTGTTGGGCTTGATCTTCGGATCGATCCAGATGTGGACCGTCATAGGTTAACTCGAGTCCAAGTTCTGCGGCAGCTTCTTCGGCGCCCTCACGTGTGGCTTCAAAATAGCCAATTCCGATGAGCTTAGGCATCATTCCGATACGCGGCCCAGATAAGGTGCCGTCTTGTGATCCGCTGCAGCCGATCAAGATACAGCAGGCCACGGCAATCAGCTGTGCGGAGGCTGTGAATTTGGTGTTTTGTCGCATGTTGCTGTCCGTGGTTTTTTGGTCCGATACGTTTTGTCAGACGCCATTGAAGCGACACGTGGTCTCTGTCGCAAGTGTCTGGTGCCGTAGCATGCCGGTGTTTTATTTCAGGCGTTATCACTACCACGTTGCAGACGCTGATTCCAGATCGCCACCAGGATCACAAGCAGGCCGATGACTATAAGGCGTGAGTTTGGGGTCAACAACGGAAAACGGTAGCTCAGGAAACGCAAGCCGATTTCAAGATGGGTGACGATTCCAATACCGATCAGAGTTCGGAGAACCCCCCCTTCACCGCCGGTGATGAGCGTTCCTCCGACGACGACACAGGCGATGACCTGCAGTTCCGCGCCGCGAAAAGCGTCGGGGATTGCGACATTTTCATCGATCGCGTGCAGGACCGCTACCAAGGCGGCTGCGATGCCGTTGAGCGTATAGAGAGAGAGATCCACGCGACGGTCGGGCACGGCTGCGAAACGGGCGGCGGTGCGATTGTCGCCAATCACGTAACACCAGCGGCCCAGCCTCGTATGGTGAATGAGGATCCAGGTTGCCAGCCCGACGGAAACAAAACAGAAAAAGTGAAGCGGAATCCCAGCGACGGTCTGCCAGCTGCGCAAGCTGTCTGGAAATCCCGCGAAGCGTTCACGGCCGGAAAGCGTCATCGCCAGGCCGCGATAAAATGCCATGGTCGCCAACGTGGCGACTAAGGGAGACAAACCGATGGCGACCAGTCCACCGTTGAATGCACCCGCACACAACCCGCAGCCAGCGGTGGCTGCCAAGGCGAATGTCAGTGGCCATTGCCATTGTAAGGTAATCCCCAGCACGACTCCGCAGAGAGCGACCGTCGAACCGACCGAAAGATCGATGCCGCCGCACAGAATGACAGCTGTCATGGCGAGTGCAAGAATGCCGATTTCGGCCCATGGTAGCCAGACGTCCACCAAAGCCGCGGGGCGCTGCACTTGGGAGAAGACCAGTGTCAACCCAATGGCCAGCAGGCACCCCCGGATGCCTAGTGTCGCGATGCGGCGTAGTTGACCGGGACTGGAATCAATGCGGTTCATTTTGAACTCCGTTGACTCCAACCAAAACGAACACGAGTTTGAATGTACTGCCATCCCAGTTCGCATAAGACGGCGGCCAGAATCATGCCGCCAATCAGTAAGTCCACGTGCTCGCCGGCAATTCCCCAGCGTACGATGGCGCTGGTAACCAGTCGTAACAATAATGCGCCCAGGATCACTCCCAGTACGGATCCTCGGCCTCCTTGAATTGAGACGCCGCCAATGACTGCCACGGCGATCGCGCCCAATTCCCATCCACTTCCTAGCCGCGATTGCATTTGTCCGCTGATTGCCAGCTGTAACGCGCCTGCGAGCCCCGCCAGCCCACCCCCGACAGCAAATGCCAGCAGCCAAGTCCTTGTTCCTGAGATGCCGACCAGACGCGCTGCGGTAGGACTACTACCCAGGGCGAAGATATGACGCCCACTGCGCGTATGTTGCAGCCAAATATATACGGCGCAGGCGAGAAATGCGGTGCCGAGGACGGCCCCGTGAAATCCGGATTGTGGCTCAGCCAACCAGATAAACAGCGAAGGCAAGTCAGTAGCGGGGCGGCCCCCTAGTAGCATGATGACCAGGCCTCGGTAGATGGTCATCGTTCCTAGCGTGACGACAATGGGATGTACGCGCCCGACCAGCGACAGGGCGCCATTGGCCAGGCCGCCGGCAATTCCCACACTGGCTGCCATTAGAATCGCAGCAGGTATGGTGACTACAGCTGGGTAGTCGAGGCGGAGGACAAACGCTGCGGATGCGGCGGACAAGGCCAACAAAGAACCGATCGAAATATCGATGCCACCTGCGATGATGACACTGCTTGCCGCCAAGCCAAGGATGATCCAGACGGTTGCGTGTGTGAGTTGCATCCAAGGGTCAAAATTCGGCGTAGAGATCCATAGCCAGCTGGCCAGCAGGAGCACCACGCACGCCAGTCCCCATTGTGCGACTGGCATGTGCAAACGCAGTTTGTTGCGAGCTGGCGTCTTTGTCGTTTGCGTTAGAAGTTGCCCCGAACCAGATGGAAATGCGGCTTCAGCGACGTCGGATGCGGATGCGCTGGAGGGGTCGAATTCTCCGGAAACCCCGCCTTCCTGGAAAACCACGATGCGGTCGGTGTGCGCCATTACTTCAGGCAATTCCGAGCTGATCATCAAGATAGCCTGCCCCTGATCGGCCAGGTTACGCAACATCTGGTGAATTTCGCTCTTGGCACCGACGTCGACGCCACGGGTTGGCTCATCCAGAACCAGTATTTGCGGTCTGGTTAACAGTGAGCGTCCGACAACGATCTTCTGCTGATTACCGCCCGACAATTGCCTGATGGGCTGTTCGATTGTACGATGGCGGACCGCCAGCTGCCGCACCATGTCAGACGATGTCTGGCGTTCTCGTGCCAGTGATGCCAAGCCATGGCGAGTCCAGCGGCTCAAACTGGAGAGGACAAGATTGGCGCGTACCGTTAAATGGCGGCAAATGCCCTCCCGCAACCGATCTTCGGGAACATATGCAATCTTTGCTGCCAACGCGTCACGGGGGTTTCTAATCGTATGCGTGATACCATCGACGGCGATCGTACCGTCGACAGCTGGTGTCAGACCAAATAAGGTCTGGGCGAATTCCGTTCGGCCGGACCCGATGAGTCCATACAGCCCCACGATTTCACCGGGAGCAACCTGTAGGTCCACTGGCTGCGAGTTTGCTTGTCCACTACGCAGTCCTTTGACTCTCAGGCGGGGAGGTAGCTCCGGGGGGGCGACGTGGGGATGAGCCGGATCAGGGCGTGCCCTCTCGGTTTCAACCGAACGCCCCACCATCGCTACCACGAGACCGTTGGAATCGACTTGGTCGACCGGGCGTGTCCAGATGTGCTGTCCATCGCGCAGGACGGTGATGCGATCGGCCAGATCGAAGATTTCGTCTTGGCGGTGTGAAATATAGATGATCCCCGTTCCGTTTTTTTTCAGTGCTTCTACGCATGAAAAAAGCCACTCCGCTTCCCGACGGCTGAGCGAACTGGTCGGTTCGTCCAGGATCAAAACACGCACTTGTTGTTCAATAGCGGCGGCAACCTGGGCCATTTGCCGGTGCGCTACACTCAACTCCGCAGCAGGTGTGTCGGGACGCCAGGAGGGTCCCAACTGGGACATGGCATTCGCGGCGACGGCGGCTACCTGACGCCATTGAACTAAGCCGAATTTGTTGACTGGCAGGCCGGATTCCAATGCCATGTTCTCGGCGACAGAGAGGGTGGGAAACAGTTCTGCCTCTTGATGTACAGCAACGATTCCCCGCTGACGGGCCTCAACCGGATTAGCCAGGACAATGGGCGAGCCCAGCAGTTCGATCTGGCCCTCATCGGGCTGGAGCACACCTGAGAGAATGTTGATTAAGGTGCTCTTGCCGGCGCCATTTTCGCCGACGAGTGCGTGTACTTCGCCTGGTAGCAATTGGAATGAGACCCGCTCGAGGGCCACAACACCCGGGAATGTGCGCCGGATCTGGTGTAGTTCTAGTAACGGGGAGACGGCAGTATCGGCCACTTCGAGAGATCCTTGAGGTGAAGCGTGATTATAACGAGCGGCCGCGATTGGTGGTGAGGGTACGGAGTCCGATCTGCTGCCGTAGGGCAAAAAGCAACCTTGGACCGCGCACTCCGATATGAGGCCGTAATGTCAAAATGTCGAAAAGGTGTCGGTGCATTCACTGACGGAGTGCACATAACTCGCGATACACTTCAACGTTTGCCGAGGAGCAGCGGTGGACAGTTTGTCCCGCGCGAACGGTCAGAGCTGGTTTCTGAACTTGGAACTCAGCTCACGGGAGAGCCGGGGATGATTGAGCTCCAATGAAACCTCGAGACTGGCATTGGGCGTCGATGCCCGGATGACAGGGGCACGCCGTACGCGGAGCAGGCTCAACGGACGACCTCGCCGTTTGTATGCGTACATGCCGGAGCCTAGTTTTGGTGTGACGCGCAACTCAAATTGTTTCAGACAATATTGGACAAGCGGCCTTTCGTCCCCAGTGTGACCCTGAAAGGAAATTCGCACCAATCGGTCCTGGCTATCGAAGTAGTAGGTCAATACACCGACCAACGCGTCTTTCTGAGTTCCGGTGACGACCGGAATGCGTAGCCCTTGCAGGTTTGTCGAGGTCTGGATCGTTGAAACTCGCGGCCAATTCGCCGTCACCCAGTGGGGGGAAATGTTGAAACGAAACAGCTGGTGCAATTCCATGCCCGGCTTGCCAGCCAGGGGGATACCCGTGGCAACCCCGGGCGACGTAATGCCGTTGTAATACGAGGAGTGTTTGCTGATTCCCGATTTCGTTGCCGTCTGCACTTGTCTCTGGTCTTCACGCATCATTGCATACGGTACACCGACCGCAGCGAGCAGTGAGGGAATGAAGAGACGACGGGGAAACATGGCTTAACTCCGCAGAGAGAGTATCCTTCATCGCATAAAATCGGCGCGGCCTGGAGGAGATCTTCAGCTTGGAATCACCGGATGGTGCATCTGTTGTAGTTGTCGGAGTCGCTAGAAAAGGTGCGACCGGATGAGGTGAGCAGGTGCCCAGTAGGAACGCTGATTCGCTGCGTCGTAAGCGTTTGCCGGTGTTTCGCAGCAGCTAGTTCCAGTAGGGTCGGCTTGGCTCACTTGCGGGCACCTTCTATACTAGTGGAGTCGCCAGGGATAGTTTTCCGGCAAGTGCTGTGTTTTATTGACAGGTCAAGAGGTTTTGCTGATGGCTAAGAAGGGGCCCCGCAAGAAACTCCCTAAGGAATTGGCGGTCATTAACGCCGATAATTGCACGGGCTGTGAGTCCTGTCTGGAAGTGTGCCCGGTCGATTGTATTTTTATGAATTCGTTTGGTCACGGGGTAAAAGGCAACCAGTCCTGGTGTGAAATCGACCTGGAGCGTTGCGTGGGATGTGAGGTTTGCGTCCATATTCCCCAGAAGAAGTCGAATCCCTACGAGTTGCTTGTCTGTCCTTGGGACGCGATCGAAATGGTGCCGACCGAGCAGGTTGCACAAGTAGTTGCCCAAGTTGGCGGACCGCCGGAATACATTCATGAAAATTGGGATCGACTCGTCGGAACCGCGCAGCATTTGGCTGAGTTGAAGGCGGCCGCCAGCTAGTCTGGCTTTCGGCCCGCGACAGTTTGCCACGGAGCCTGACGCGAAACAGCCCCTCGGTTGTTGAAAAGTCCGACCGTGGATCCTCCTGTCGGTACTCCCGCGTTGTAGGCTGGCCTCCGAATTCGCTGTCACCTACTTGCCGGTTTTCAGGAGAGTTGCTGCAGGCAATCCTCAAGATAGCGAATGCTGTCGCTGGCCAGCGCTTCGACACCTGGGTCGTAGTCAAACACTTCCACGGAAACCCAGCCTTGGTAATCTACGTCGGAGAGGGCCTGCAAGATTGGTATAAAGTCGGTATCCCCCATTCCGGGGCCACGGCAGTTGGCGTCATTGGCGTGAAAGTGGTACATGATGTCAGCATGGTCGCGAATTACCTGATCGATTGGTTGGGACTCTGTCGACATCGCTTTAACGTCCAAGTGCAGCTGACATTGCGGCGCGGCAACTAGATCGACGAGTTTGCGTCCGTCGGCGGCAGTGAGCAGGAAATCGCCTTCCGCAGGCCCCAGTGGTTCCACCGCCAGTGTGACTTCACAGTCTGCAAAAGCTGGCATCGCTTGCTGCAGGACATCGGCTGCCAGACGCATTGCTTCTTCGTGAGAGATTCCCGGGAGCAGATTGCGCTGTTGGGGCGATCCCAAAACTAGTATGTGGCCACCAAGGTCGCGGCAGAGTCTCCCTAACTCAGACAGATAGTCAGCGGTGCGTTTACGCGTTTCAGTATCAGGCGAAGTCAGATAATAGCCTTCCGTGAATGCCAACAACCAGTGCAGCCCGATAGTTTGCAAGTCGGCGGTTTCTACCTGGCTCCGAATCTCATCCCGTTGTTTGGGGGAAATTTCACGAGCGTCTTTATTGATCGTAAAGGGGGCAAATTCGATGCCTGTATAGCCGCATTCCCGGGCGAAGGCGAAGGCCCGATCAAACGGCCAATCCTGGAACGTTTCGTTGCAAATTGCGAGCCGCATCGCAGATGTTTCCATTGAAATAGACAATTCATTGTGGTGGGGAACCGTGAGCGGACGACGCGTACTTGGAACTTCACGGAGACAAGAGTATTGCCCATAATGGTTGGCATGACAAACCAAAGCCGCTTTGGCGGAATCATTCACACCTACCAGAAATACGATCCCCGGAATTTTCCGAGCCCGACGGCCGCTCCTGTCGATCTCGCTTCATCTGCATTCGAGCACGCCCTGATGTTCGGTGACTTGCGCCGATTGACAGACGAGGAATTGGCACGGGCGGTGAAACTGGATCCCAGCCAGATTGCAGGATTGGGGCCGAGCATTGATGCGCTACGCGCCATCTTATTGGAACGTAAGAGGAAGATCCTCATGCGTTATGAAACCGACACGGTTGTCGAAAAGAGTGCTCGCGATTACCAGCAGATGGGTTTTGCGATCACTCCGCCAGGCAAGGCACGCCGCCGGTTCGACCAGGCATTTCTGGACGAACAGTTATATGACCTGGAGAGGCTGTGGTACGCCTTGGAGGATCAGCGGTCCGATTTTGCACGCTCACTGCTGCAGCTGATGAATGTGTTGGGGAACCGTTATCAGGTCGAGGAGCTCGCGGCGCGCTACGACTTTACCGGGCGTGTCGCTTTGACGGTGGAGGAGGCGTTAGATGTTAAGGAGGAACTCGAGAAAATCGATGAGTTGCTGAAGCAGCTTGAGGAGGCCCGTGAGACAGCACAGATTGCTGTGGTTGATCTCGAGGCATTGCGTGAATTTACCGAGCCGGGAGACATCGCTCAGCTCGAAGGGTTGCGGCAGTACGTGGAGGATTACGCTCGTGAAATGGCTGAACGCCAGGGATTGATGAACGCGGGTGGCGGTTATGAACTGACACCTCAAGCATACCGTTTGTTTCAAGGCAAGTTGCTCGAGAGGATTTTCAGTAATCTGCAAGAGTCTCGCACGGGGCGGCACGCGGAACGCGTCGTTGGTGAAGGGGCAGTCGAGCTCCAGCAGACGAAATCTTACGAGTTTGGCGATTCGGTGAGCCAGATGGACATTCCCCAATCCATGATCAATGCGTTGTTGCGCAGCGGAGGAGCACAGCCCGTACGTTGGCGGCCCGAAGATATCGAGATCCACCGGACACGCAATTCACCCAAATGTGCGACGGTGGTGTTGATGGATATGAGTGGTTCGATGCGCTACGAAGGCCAGTACATCAACGTGAAACGGATGGCATTGGCGTTGGAGGGGTTGATTCGCCACGAATACCCTGGCGACGTTCTGCAATTCGTGGAGATGTACACGTTCGCCAGGCCGCGACAGCGGGGAGAGGTGATTGAAATGCTCCCCAAGGTTCCCACGATTCACGATCCGATTGTACGCCTCAAGGCGGATATGAGCCGTGATGACATCAGCGAAGTACAAGTGCCACCCCACTTCACCAATATTCAACATGGACTACAGACGGCACGCTTGATGTTGGCTGCTCAAGATACGCCGAACCGGCAGGTGATCTTGATTACGGATGGTTTGCCAACCGCACACTTTGAGGGTTCCTGGCTGTATCTGTTGTATCCTCCCGACCCACTCACGGAGGCAGCGACGTTGCGCGAAGGCAAACTCTGCCAACGCGAAGGTATCACAATCAATCTCTTCCTGGTCCCGAGTTGGTCACAATCTCAGGAGGATATTCACTTTGCCTACCGACTTGCCGAAACGACCCAAGGACGGGTGATTTTCACGGGTGGCAGTGATTTGGACCGATTCGTGATTTGGGATTATGTTTCCAACAAGAGAGAGATTATCGCGTGATCCTGTTCGCCGGTGCCAGGGACAACAGGCTGTCGCGGTACTGCGAAAAGTTCTGGTGGGCCTCAGGACGCGATCGCTTGGTCGGGCTTCGGTGGTGTGGCCAGCATCGTCAATATTGTGACGACCAGGAAACTAACCGCGAACAACCACAGAGATGGGGTGAAACTGCCGAGTTGTTCGTAGAGAAAGCCCATGACAAACGGGCCCAGTGCGCTACCCGCGACCATTGCGCTAAACACGCTGCCGCGAATCTTGCCGATGTGATTACGGCCAAAGTAGCGGATGAAAATAGTGCCGCTGACCACACCGGTAATGGCCTGTGACATACCAAAGACAAGATACCCGGTACTAAGCAGGGACGGGTCTGCACTGAGCAGCAAACCCGTAGCGACAAGCATGCCACCGCTACTCGTTGCCAAGAGGAGATGCAGCGGAACTCGGTCCGCCAGAATACCGCTGATCAACTGTATCGCAGCTGCAGCGATGAATAGCTGAGTCAGTGTTTGGTTGGCCGTGGTAGCGGCTAGGTCTCGGGCCGCAAAAAGTCCGTGAATGTGAAAAATGAGCGCCGTGCCAATCAATGACCAGGCGACATGCGTTGCGATCAGGATCCAGTAGCATCGGGTACGCAACACTCTGCCAAAATCATACGATTGCTGTACTTGATGGTGCTGCTGTTGACTGTTGGCTGTCGAGTTGAGCGGACCGGCACGTCCATCGGGATAGCGGCCAATGTCTTCAGGCCGGTTGCGAAACAGGAAAGCCAACAGCGGTAGTAGTGATGCTGCGATGCAGATGGCGATGATTCGATAGGTCATCCGCCATCCGGCATCTAGCACAAGCTGGTTCATCGCCAACAGCACCTGGCTGGTGATCAGCGTGGAGAGAACACTGAGAATGCCATTTGCGGTACCCAGTCGGGTGTCAAACCACATGCCGACGGCATTACTGGCTAATAGTGACAACGCCCCCTGCCCCAACATTCGGAACAGAAAAAAGACTACGAGAAGTGATGTGAAGTCGGAGACGTATGATGCCAGCAGGCAGGTGCCGCTTAATCCGCACACCACCAGGGTCATCATCACTCGGATGCCTCGCTTGTCCATCCAGCTTCCCAGCCAGGGCATTGTGAACCCGGCCAAAAGTGTTGCCACCATATAGGCGCCGGACAGCTGCGTCTTGGTTAGCTTGAGGTGTTCGGTGAAGAATGGGTTGAAAATGGTGACCCCGTGTGTTTGCCCTGGTGTGGTGGCAACGGTAGCCACAACCGCAATCGCCAGGATGACCCAGCCATAGAAGAATGGCAGATTGGCGAAACGCGAGACGGATGGTCCACGCGCGGTGGTGCGAGCTGGAGCAGCAGTGGAACGTAGCATCGAAGCCGGTGCGCGGGGAGAAGGACGAGTGAACAGAGAGAGGGTTTCAGAAAGTAACGCGAATTCCGGGACGCAGCGTTCCGGCAAGAGTTGGGTTCGCGGGCGGGAACGAAGATGTTAGCAGCTTCCCACGACTTTTGCAGGAGGTACTTGCTTGAGTTCCGAGAGCGCGTAACGTGCGGCAGAGAGATTTACAGTGGCGGACTCTGGAGGATCGCCTTAGATCACGATCCAGGGTTACGCAGCTGGCTCTGGTGGGGCTTCAGTGCTTGGCGCAGGTGTCAGCAATTTACTTGCCTCGGCGCGCATGTGGTTGGCCTCCTGCCGGTTTCCCATCAGGTCCAGTGTGTTGGCGAGACTGCGGTACTGCTGGCGTAACTCTTGTTTCCAGAAGGTTCTCGGAGTGCTTGTTGACGGCGCGCGCGGGAATCCCAGAGTTCTTTGTAAGAGAATTGCTTCTTCCAGCTCGCGCTGTGAGAGTTCAAGCTCATTGAGCTCTCGCAGGCTATTCCCCAAGGCATGCTTGGTGCGTGCTAGCGCAAAGATAATGGGCAGTTCGGGATCCAACCCCTGCCAATAACGTACTGCCGTCTCGAAGGCTGGCCGCGCATTTGCGAAATTTTCCAGATCGTAGTAGAGCTCGCCCAGCCGATGGTATCTGCGAGCGAGTTCCAGCCCGGAGCTCTCCGCGGCGGTAGCTTGCAGGTACTTAGACATTTGCTGGGCTGCGTCCGTAACAACTTGACGCCAGGTTTCGTCCTTTCCGTGACGCGTTTCCACGGCTCGGATTAGCTGACGATAAAGGTGGTTCAGGTAACGCTGGTAGATGGCAATTTCCGGAAACTGCTCGACTAGCTCGACGCACAGTTCAACCGTTTTCCGGTGGTGGCGCAACGCCCCGCTGGATTGCTTGAGATCGCGGAGCCGTGCCGCCATCCGATAGTGGCCCGCAAGCAACGCCAGCCGATAGCGTGGAATTGTCGGGTGGACTCGGACCAACTGTTCGGCCAGATATATGGCAGTATGTAACTGGATTGCCGCCTGTCGACCGGCGTCCGTGGCCGTCGGATCACGTGACGTTATTGCCATTGTGATTCGAGCCGAGGCGACCAGCGTCTCGCTTAGCTCACATTGATAATCCGGGAAGTCCGGGAAGTCGCGGCGGAGTTGCTCTAGCAGTTCAATCGCTTCGGAGATGTTCTGTCGCGCGCGTTTGACGTCCTGCGAAGAAGAGGAAGTGGCTCCAGACTCTGTGCGGCGACTCGGGAAAGCAAGCAGCGAGAGGTTTCTGTTGCAGCGAGCCTGAAGAAAGCGAGCCTCTGGATTCCCAGGGTCCTGTTTCCGCAGCCGAGTGAGAATCTCTAATTCGCGTTCATGGTTGCTATGTGCTTCCGCACGTTTTCCACTGCTGAGGAAAAGTGTGCCTAATTCGTGAAGCGTGCGCGCGACTTCAAGGCTTGCTTTGTCACTGAGTTTTTTGGGATTAGATGCGTCGAGTGTGCGGAGGGCCAGGGTAAGCATGTCTTCGGTCCGGCTGCGCCGCTGTAAGTCGAGTTGAAGAGTAAGTCCTAGTTCACGCTGTGCGATCGCCGTTTCAATGGCGAGTGTCTCATGGTCTTCAAAGTCGTTAGGCATTTCTGCAAACAACTCTAAAGCCCGGTGATATGCGTCTTCGGCTTGTTCAGGTTGTCCGAGGCGGCGACGGATTTGTCCAATTCGGCTACTGGCCTTCGCGGTGGCAAAACGCAGGTCGGGGTTTTCCGCGTTTTCTTCAGCGAATTGATCGTAAAATTTGAGGATTTGCTGTAGGAACTCCGCGTTGTTCTCGGAGACCGTCATTTGAAACGGGACTTCAGGTTCTTCCCCTTCCACTTGAGGCGCAGATGGCTGTTCGAGCCATTGTGGTGTGAACTTCTGAAGCATGCGGTCCATCGACTCCAAAGCCAGGCGCAGGTTGCTTTCTGCGCGGCGATTGGCCGCAGTCGCGCGTTCCTTTTCCATTTCGGCTTGCCGCCACTCGACGTTGATCCACGCCAATGAGCTGAGCAATACCACTAATAAGGAGGTGCTCAGCGAAGCAACCGCTGGGTTGCGACGTCCCCATCGCCAGAGTCGCTCTACGGGCCCTGACCGTCTCGCCAGGATAGGGCGGTCTTCGAGAAAGCGGTTGAGATCGCGCGCCATCGCGCCGGCAGAAGCGTAGCGATGCTGAGGGTCCACTGCCGTCGCCGTGAGCACGATCGTTTCCAGGTCGCGTGGAATCTGTGGATTCAGGCGTCGGAGTTTAGGTGGGTTGCCCTGGGCGATCTGTTGAATCAATCGATGGCGATCCGGATCATCGAATGCCGGCCGCAATAGCAATAACTCGTAGAGCGTAAGTCCAAGACTATAGACATCGCTTTTTTTGTTGTGGTTGCCGTTAAATTGCTCTGGCGACATGTAACGTAACGTACCTACTACGTCACCACTCAGACTGAGATCATCCTGATCAATCGCTTTGGCCAGTCCGAAATCGGTGATCCAGACAGTGCCTTGAGCATCGAGCAGCAGGTTGGCTGGCTTGATGTCGCGATGCAATACGCCCTGTTCGTGGGCGTACTCCAGAGCGTCGGCAATCTGCAAGCCGATTTTCGCGATGCTTTGCCAATAGACCGGGCTGCCGTCGAATGCGTGGGTACTGTCGGTGTTGGCGGATCCACTATGCTTGCTCGCCGCGAGTCTGGCGACGTTGCTGGTATCACCAGGATCAAGGATTGCGGTGGAAGTGATGCCTGGGCTGGTTAAATCCTGATCGCATGTTTGGATCGCAGTTCGCGTTGCGTCAGTTTCCTGTTCTGTAGCAGCTACGGACGTGAGACGTCCGTTCATTAAATGCAAGGCAGCTGCAGTCACTGAAAAAGTTGAATCTACTTGCGAGGTTGGAGGGGCGAGAGCATGGTAATCGCGAGTTTCCGAGTCAAGGCATAGTCGTCGTAACTCACGTAGCACTTCGTCCAGTCCACGGCCGTCAATCAACTGCATCGCGAAGTAGTGCAGATCTTCCTGCTGCCCGACACCAAATACGGGAACGATGTTGGTGTGATGCAAATTGGCCGCGGTTCGCGCTTCACGTTCGAAGCGGCGCAGATGTCTTGGTTCACTGAGTGTGAGGTTTGAGAAAACTTTTACCGCCACACGGCGTCGCAATGATTCCTGAATTGCCTCGTAGACCACACCCATGCCACCCCGACCAATTTCTTGCACAATGCGATAGTCTCCCAATTGCTTGGGCATTTCTACCAGTGCGGCCGGCTGACTGGCGGTACCGGAAGACGATCGCGACTTCAGTTGTTCCATGGCCACGATGGCCGGGAACAGCACGCGGATTTGATCCGCGTGTTCCGGGTAACGCTGGCAGTACTCATCGATTGAAGGATGTTCGCCGCGTCGTTGTCTCTGACAGAATTCTTCAGCCGCCATGTCAATCGGGTTGCGATCCAGGTCCATGTTTGCCATTGCCATACTTCCTTGGCGATCGAGTCGATGGTCTTGCGTTGAAGTTGTGTCGTGTTTGCAACGGGTACTAAGGGATCCGCGCTCTACGTGTGACCGACTCATTCATCATCAAAAAAACCGGGAACTTCAGACAGAATTGTCCTTAGGCGAGTCAATGCACGTACATATCGATTGCTGGCCGCGGACTTCTGCAAATCGAGTACTTCCGCGACTTCGTTGTTCGTAAGCTCTTCAAAGTGGCGCAATGCCAGGACTTCACGATCGATTTTGTCCATGCGATCAAGAGCCTTTTGCACATGGTCGAGTAATTCGGCACGTATGACTGCCTGACTGGGAGTTGAAAGTTGTCCTACTAGGTACCGCGCCAGCGAAACGGAGGTGCCTTGGCCCCAGGCCTGGCGGACGCTGCGTACTTCCTGTCGCGCAGAGCGTTTCTGTGCTCCCAGATGCCGGCGGTGCACGTCGATCAAGCGTTGCATGGTGATTTGTCGAAGCCAGACAAAAAACGAAAATGCTGGTGCCTCCACATATTGCTGTACGTTTTGAGCGGCCACGAGCATCGCCTCCTGGAGCACATCAGAGGGGTCGATCCGGCCCCTGAGACGCTGATCCATACGGAAATCGAGCATTCGCCTTAATCGATCACGATGTTTTGTAAACAGGGCTGCCAAGGCCTGTTCATCCCCCGCCGTGGCACGTTTGATCAGCACCGTCGAATCACTTGCATTGTCGGACATACCAGTTCACCGATTCCTTAAATCGTGAAAAAGTGCTGAGTGTCCACAGCTCCTGGTGGTCGGACACTGGGCGGGAGCCAAGGATTTATGTCTCCGTCGCAAAAATAGTGTTCACGGCCTGTGTACCGGTTCGCCGGTTTGCGTTGACAAGTCCACAGAATTCCGTGGGCAAGAAGGGCATTTTTCAGTTGTTTCTGGCTCTCACACGCATAGGCGATGTGGAATGCGACAGTGGCGTGGGGGTTTAGGTGATAAGCGGAAGCCGGATTAGCCTTGATTTTTCTAACGGTTGAGAGATCTCCTTGTGGCCGGCCGCTGCTAGATAGCGAGTTTGCGTATCCACTTGACGCTGTCTTAGCTCGGCCGGTCACACCTTTTATATGGCTGCGGGAAGGGATATTTACTGTGTAATATCCGGTTTTTCCAATTCGCTTAGGAGTAACATATTGTTAGAATAACACACGCTAATCGCGGATGCGGTGTCCGCGGTTGTGGTCACGAATAAATCGGCTTTTTTGTAAATAGACCGCTAGGGAGAAGAGGTGACGGCGATGAGCAAAGGTAAACAGCCAAGTCGTATCTGTCGAAGCAACCGCCGCGTAAGTGTCGCGAAGCGACTGCACATCGTGGCTCTTTGGTGTGCCACAGGATGTTTGCTGGTCGGAATTTCCGGTTGTGGCCAGTCCCCGGGCGGTAGTGCCACAGGTGGTGATGCTGTAAGCGAAGGCTATCAAGTATTCAAGGCTGTTAAAGGCCCGTTGACGGTCACCGTGACCGAAGATGGTAACGTGGAAAGCGGCAACAATGTCACGATTAAGTGTCGTGTGGAGGGTGGCGCATCCATCCTCGAAATCGTTGAAGACGGAGCGATAGTCTCAGAGGGAGACCAGCTGGTGAAGCTGGATGATTCCTCGATCACCGACAACATCAATGCCCAGAAAATTGCCATGGGGAAGGCGGAGTCCGCCAAGATCAGCGCTGAGGCGAAGGTCAAAGTGGCGCAGATCAATGTCGAAGAGTATCTGAAGATATTTGAGAAGGATCTCAAGGATCAAGAATCGAATATTGTCATTGCAGAAGAGAATCTGCGCAGTTCCCAAAATTCGTTGGAGTATTCTGAGCGGATGTTCCAGCGTGGGTACATCAGCCAGTTGGAGTTGGAGAGTTCACAGTTCGCAGTTAGACGGTCTGATTTGGAGTTAACATCTGCCAAGACCGCGAAAGAAGTTATGGAGATGTATACCAAGCAGAAAACGTTAACTGACTTGGAGAGCCAGGTCGCGATCGCTGAGACCGGATTGAAGTCTGAGTTGGCGGCCTACGAACTTGAACTGAGCAAGTTGAAACGGCTTGAGGACCAGCTCGAAAATTGCCTCATTGTGGCGCCGAGCGATGGGATGGTCGTTTATGCGAACAAGCAAGGACGATTTGGTTCGCAAGGTGTGCAGATTGAAGAGGGGTCAAACGTGCGGCAGTTGCAGGACATCCTGTGGCTTCCTGATCTGGACAACATGCAGGTGAAGGTCAAAGTGCATGAAACCAAGGTGGAAGATCTGAAAGTAGGAATGCGCGCTGCGATCCTGATTCAAGGTAATCAGCTGCAGGGTCAGGTAGAGCGGATCAGTAACCAGCCAGAGTCGACTTCCTGGTTCCAGGGGAATATCAAGGAGTATGCGACCATCGTAAAAATTGATGGGGCTCCAGGAGATCTCAAGCCCGGGATGACGGCTGAAGTCGAAATCCGTGTCGATAGTTTGGAGGATGTGATCAAGGTTCCGCTTTCTTCCGTTGTTGAGGAGAAGGGAAAGTATCACTGTTTCATCCAGGGTGCTGATGGCACGAGCGAAAAACGTATTGTGGAAGTCGGGTTGAGTGACGAGACCTTTGTCGAAGTGAAAAACGGTGTTGAGGAGGGTGATACAGTGATCCGCAACCCACGTGCGATCGGGCTGGTGGAAGCGGATACAGACATCCAGGTTGAGGAAGAGAGCGAGGAAGAGAAATTTGGTGACACGTCGGGTTCGCCGCGCGTTTCGGATAAGAAGAAAGCGAGCGGGAAAGCGGGCGGACGTGGGGGCGCAAGTGGCCGGGGCGGTTCCAGTGGTGGCGATGGCGGCGGCAGTAGCCGTCGTGGTGGCCGAGGTTGGAGTCGCTTGAAGGAAAATGACGCTGATGGTGACGGCAAAATTAGCAAGGATGAAGCGCCGGAAAACATTAAGCGATTTTTTGATCGCATGGACAAGAACAAGGACGGATTTATCGAAGAATCCGAAGTTGGTGGCAGACGCGGTGGTAGCCGCGGTAGCGGCGGGAGTGCTGGCGGCGGTAGTGCTGGCGGCGGTGGGCGCCCCGATATGCCCGCCAATGGCAAGGCCTACATCGCGAAGTATGATACCGATTCCGACGGCAAAGTTTCCAAAGAAGAATTTAAAGCACACCCCGAGACGTCCGAGCAAATGAAGTCGAGAATCGACAGTTTCTGGTCGTTTATGGCAGGCGACGATGGCGTGATCGACGAAGGAGAAGCGGACGCCATGTTGAAGCGGCGCCCCGGCGGTGGTGGCGGCGCCCGACCCGGTGGTGGCCGTCCCGGCGGTGGTCAATAACCGGACGTGTGTAGTCGCGACTGAGTAGCAGAGGGCCCCGTTTGGTTGTTCGCTACGTATGTTTTCTTGCGGCTACTTGATTCCCAGCACTCCCGGCGCGACGATTCGTCCGCCGGGAGGTGTGTGTTACGGTTGTTTTTTGTTGAAGGTGGTGTCCATGAAGACGTTTACATTGAGCATGCGAAGTCTGCTGTTGCAGCCGTTGCGTTCAGGCCTGGCAATTATCGGTATTTGGATCGGTATTACCGCGGTGATCTGGCTGGTAGCAATGGGCAACGGTGTCAGTCAGCAAGCGCAGGACCAGATTCGCGATTTGGGCGCAAAGAACGTGATCGTACGTACGGTCAAGCCTTCGCAGAATTCGTCAGCGGCGGGCGGCGGTATGTTCTTGAGTTACGGCTTGAAGCGAGCTGATTTCAAGAAAATTGCCGCTGGTGTGCCTTGGGTCGAACAGGCGGTGCCAATCCGAGAGATGCGCAAAACGGTACGCAATGATCAGACCGAACAAGAAGTACGCGTGGTTGGTTGCACCCCGGAGTATTTGGAATTGAATCAGCTCACCGTTGAACGCGGTCGTTTCATCACGGACCAGGACAGTACGTTTCCACCGAAGAACGTTTGCGTTTTGGGTGGCCGCTCGGCGGTGGCCTTGTTCGGTTTTGAGAATCCAGTGGGGCGGGTGATCCAGATCGACACCGATTTCTACCGCATTGTAGGTCAGACCAGTCAACGTGATCCCACGGCTGCGATCGGTGGTAATCTTGATTCACAGGACTACAACTTCGACGTCTACATTCCGCTCAGAACGCTCTATCATCGTATCGGCGATCAGACCATGACTAGTCGGTCTGGCAGTCGAGAGGGCGAGATTGTCGAGTTGAACCAGATCACATTGAGTGTGGCTGACATTGCACAGATCGATGATACGGCGGACATTGTCGATGTACTGGTCAAGCAGGATCCGGATCATAAGAGCAAGGAAGACGTAGCGCTCGTGGTGCCGAAGGAACTTCTCAAGCAGGCGGAGTTGCTGCAGAAGATGTTTCAGGTACTCGGGATTCTGATCGCCAGCATTTCGCTCATTGTGGGTGGGATCGGGATCATGAACATCATGCTGGCGACCGTCACGGAGCGGACCCGGGAAATTGGTATTCGGCGGGCGATCGGCGCCAAGAAAGTGAATATCATTTGGCAGTTTATGACGGAAGCGGTCGTGCTGACCGGGATTGGTGGAATCATGGGAGTCACTACCGGGTTCCTGGTTGGGCCCGTTGTGACCTCAGCACTGACTTATGCGAAAAATAACCGTACGACCTACCAATCTCTCGCCGCGATACCTGAAAATGTCCTCAACATGGTACCGATTATCGCACCGTGGTCGGTCTGGGTGTCGTTCGTTATCGCTGTTGTTGTCGGCGTGATCTTTGGTTTGTTGCCTGCTTTTCGGGCAGCGCAAATGGATCCGATTGAAGCCTTGAGGCACGAATAGAACACATCCTGTCACCAGATTTGCTGAGGTGAATTATGAACCAATTGGTCGCAGTCGCTACTGGAATTGTGCTTGGGATCGGGCTGGCAGTGGTTGGACTTTTCGCCTCGGGCTATGAACTCAAGCTGGCCTCCAACAGTGGCAATGCGCCCGACCCCAACGCGGTTGTCGAGGGCGCGGAATCGGCACCGAACGGAAGTATGGGTGGCCCAGGTGGAGGCCCGGCCGATAGTGGAGTTGGTGGCCGTGGTGGCCGACCAGCCGACGGTGGTCCAGGGTTCAAGAATGGCCAGGCACCCGGCTCGCGCGGAAGTAGCCCAGGCGGCGGTGGCGGCTTTGCCGGCATGGGAGGCGGTATGGGTGGCATGGGAGCCATGTTTGGAGGAGGTGGTGGCCGCGGGCAAAACAGCAAACGCCAGTTGACCACGTTGGTTCGGAAGTTGGCGTTGTTGACCGGCGATGTGGGCATTCGCCTTTCCGACGAGCAGACGCGGTCTTTGCTCGATGCGCTGGCTGATGTGGCGGATAAGGATACGATGACCGACGACGAAGCCAAAGAAAAATACGAGGCCCTCTCTTCGATTCTCACCGAGGAACAGGTCGCCAAACAAGAAAATGTCGGCCTGCCCTTTCGTCGTCGCAGTCGGTCGGGTGGAGGCGGTCGTGGCGGGGGCGGTCGTGGCGGTGGGGGTTTTGGCGGATTTGGTGGCGGTGGCCGTGGTGGTGGCGGTGGTGACGACGATGCGAACCCGTTCGCGAGTGAAACCAGTGGCCAGGCGCTCGACACTTTGTTGGCTCGTTTGCGGGGAGAGCCCGCACCGGCACCCGCCGCAGCAGAACAGCGTGCAGGTGGCCGGGGTTGGAGTCGCTTGCAGGAAAATGATGCCGACGGCGACGGCAAAATTAGTAAGGATGAAGCGCCGGAAAACATTAAGCGATTTTTTGATCGACTCGACAAGAATGGCGATGGCTTTATTGAAGAGGATGAGTTGTCTTCGACGGGCGGGGGCGGTAATCGTTCCACGCCAGCTGATGACGCTAAAGCGGGTGATAAGAAAGGCGCTGGCGGTTTTGCTTTGCCAGAATCCGGCAAGGCCTTTGTTGCCCTGTTTGATAAAGACAAAAATGAAAAGGTATCCAAGGAGGAATTGCCCGCTGAGTTAAAAAGGGGGATCGATTTCTGGTGGAGCAATGTGGATAGTAATGGTGACGATGCGGTTGATGAGACGGAAGCGGACGCGATGCTTGAGCAGTTCAAGAATCTTGGCAGAGGTAATCGTTAGTCAATTGTTGCGGTGAAAGCGACCCTTTTGGCCATCGCCCCTGTGGGCAGTGATTTTTCGATGTTGTTATTCCAAGGAGTAAGAATGATGGTACGCAGAATGCAGTTTGCCGCCCTGGCAATCGCAGTGGTGGCATTGGTAGTCGTCCCGGCCGCACAGGCACAACGGCGCGGTGGATTTGGTGGTGAT
This sequence comes from Planctomycetaceae bacterium, assembly GCA_002709225.1. GTDB lineage: Bacteria > Planctomycetota > Planctomycetia > Pirellulales > Pirellulaceae > UBA9264. The sequence goes on along the minus strand of PAQH01000058.1, from coordinate 37,614 downwards.
CCCTTGTTGGGTTTACTGCAAATTGAAAAAGTGCAAATCGAACTGGATTTGCTCGACGTCCAAATCGACGAAGGCGAGGTCATTGCAGCAGAGATGCAAAAGCAGTTTCCGAACCCGAGGATTAATTTTCAAGAGGCGACGGACGCGGAGCGTGACACGTTTATGAAGAAGATGGCGGAGATCCAAGTCAAGCGTGGCAAAGCCGTGAAAGCCAAATTGGCTGAGATGTTGGCCCCCGACCAATACACTCGGCTCAGGCAGATTCACATCCAGCAAGCTGGGTCAGCCGCTCTGCGGGATGCTGACGTAGCCAAGGAGCTCAAGCTGACTGCGGCTCAAAGCAAGAAGATCAAGGGAATTGCTGACACGATGACCCAGGAAATGCGGAAGATGTTTTCTGGTGGACGTGCCGATTTTGCCAAGCTGCGTCCCAAGATGGAAAAGATGCGGGCGGATGCTGAAAAGCAGACGATGGCAGTGCTGACCGCACCTCAGAAAAAGCAATTTACGTCCATGCAAGGCAAGAAGTTTGAGTTGCCCCGTCGCGGATTCGGTGGCGGCGGTCGTGGTCGAGGCAAAAAGAAAGGGAACTAACTCTTCCAGCTTGGTGGCTTCGCGGTTGCCGAGACAGGCGTTTATCAGGCCTGCGCGGACATGTGTGCCGTGCAGGCCATTTTATTGCGCCAGCGCACCGAACTGCCGGCCTCATTGCGATGTCAAGCGCCGTATTTTCCCAGCCGGTCCGCATTGGCGAGCGCGAGTGTCATTAAGTGGCGAGCTTCGAACTGGCCAAGGCCTCCGCTGATACTAGCGGTTTCGCTAAACGTCTGGGCGGGGTCCGGTCGACAGCAGTCAGATACGAGCAGGGTTGGTACTGGATGCCAACTATGGGCACGCAAGAAGCAGGGAGTGCTGTGGTCGCCGGTTACAATCATGACAGTTGGGTTGAGTGCCATGATTCTTGGAATGCTCTTATCAAGCTCCTCGATTCGAGCCACCTTACCACTGTAATCTCCATCTTCACCGGTGCTGTCGGTGTACTTGAAGTGCACGAAAAAGAAATCGAAGTCGTTCCAGGAGTTTTCCAGCGTGGTGATTTGCTCGTCCAGCGATTGAGATTGTCCCACGATTTCCATTCCGACCAGCCGGGCCAGTCCTTTGTACATGGGATACACGGCAATCGCGGCGGCTCTCAGGCCATATACTTCGTCATAGGAGGGGAGGTTGGGTTTGACGGCGAAACCACGCATCGTATGAAAGTTCGCTTGAGGTTCCGCGGACAAGAGCTGCCGCGCCTGCCGTAGAAACTCACCGGCTAACTCCGCGGTCCTGCAGCTGGCGGCGTCGTTGGGGTCGACGGCTTGAGGATCGAGGGGCGGTACGCCGGTTTCTTGGGGATCAGTGTCACGGACGTCTCCACCTAAATCTGGCCCCCGGAAAACGACCACGAATCGATGTTCCTTGACCGGCTCCACAAAAGTTTCCAGGCCTGCGATCGAAATTTCGCGTAGTCGGTGAACGAGAGGTACACTTTGGTCGGTCGCGATTCGCCCCGCCCTCCGGTCGGCGATATTGCCATCGTCATCAAGCGTACAAAAATTGCAGCGGATGGCGACGTCGCCAGGCTGAAGTTCAAAGCCAATTCCAGTCGCTTCCAGAGCGCCTCGACCGATCAGATATTTGAGGGGATCGTAGCCAAACAAACCGAGATGCCCAGGCCCACTACCTGGGCTGATCCCAGGTGCGACGGGAATGCTACCCCCTTGTACCCCGCGCGCCGCGAGAGCGTCCAGGTGCGGCGTGTTTGCTGTTTCCAGTTCGGTTCCCTCCCCGGCGACAAGCGGTAATCCTCCCAAACCGTCAGCGACAAGCATAACGATCTTGGAGTCATTCTTAGTGTGCAGGCTGCGCGTCAATTCGTGTAAGTCCATGATGCTTATTGATAAGTTGTTGATGTGGAAACCCGAGAGTGGAAGAAATTAGCCGCTGAGAGTGACCTCCGCTGACGATCCTGACAAATTGTCCGTACGAGGGTTAACCGTCTGTGCACGCCGGGCACTCTGTGCTCTAATTTTCCCCTTGATGTGCGTTATTCTAAGCAGCTGAGGCCTGGTTCGGTAGAAGTCGTTTGCCGATCCATAACCGTGAGGGCACGACCCGTCATGCATACCAATCAGTCGAACTCCCTGATTGAACTTGATTGTAGAGGAGTGTTGGTCGGAGGCACCTCTCAGGACGGGCGTGATTTGCAAGCAGCGTTGGAGTCTGTGCGCACTGAAGTGCTGGTGGAAGATCAGCAAATGTTGGCGGGCACGACAGAAACTCCGACCGAAAAACAACCACTCGACGCAGCCTTTGTTGACCTACCAGAACGCCTGTTAGACGATTGTCGAAACCAAGGGTCGGCTAGCGAAGTGGGGTGTATCTTGGCATCGGCGGCGACCATGCGCGAACGATTGGATGCGGTTGTCTTGTTAGGAATAGGTGGCTCCTATATGGGCCCTCGAGCTCTGATGGATGTTCTTTGCCATCCCTATCACAATGAACGTTCGCGGGCGGCACGTGGTGGGACGCCACGCATGTACTTTGCGGGGAATAATCTCGACAACGATGCGATTCAGGGCCTGCTAGGGTTGCTTGAGGATGGGTCTGAAACAGCTTCCTCTGGATGCGATTGGGGAATCGTAGCAGTCAGCAAGAGTGGCGGTACGATTGAGACCACCTGCGCATTGCGCGTGTTTCTGGAGACCCTGTACAGACGTTCTGGTTGCGAGTCTCAGCGAATGGTTGAACGGCTGCGGGTTGTGACCGGCCCTCGTGGTCGGTTACGGGCGATGTCACAGGCGCTAGGGTGTAACGATGTTTTTACTATCCCCGATGGAGTTGGAGGACGTTTTTCAATCTTCACACCAGTAGGTTTGCTTCCTGCCGCTATTCTCGGAATCGATGTCGTTCGACTACTGGAGGGCGCCGCTGCTATGAATGCCCATTTTCGTGATAGCGAGGCAAGTGAAAATGTCGTGCTTGAATATGTACGCAGCCTGTACAGTTTGAATGGCATGCGAGCGTGCGGTATTCGCGTCCTTAACGTTTGGTCAGACGCATTGGAATCGGTTGGTTTGTGGCACGACCAGTTACTTGCTGAAAGCCTCGGTAAGCAGGAAAAGGGAGCCACGCCCTTGACGGTTGTAAACACGAGAGATTTGCATTCACGTGCACAGCAGCATCAAGAGGGGCAACGCGACAAGATCCATGTTAATCTCGTGGTTCAGGCAACCAGAACTCCGGCGTTACAAATCGATCCCAGCGAACTTGTCGATGACGGTTTAGGCGATCTTGTCGGGTTGGGGGTTCCCGATATTATGGCAGCGGCGATTGAGGGAACGAAACAGGCGTATCGGGAAGACCGTCGTTCCACGATTGACGTGAAGTTGCCCGCACTGGATGCTCACGTGATGGGACAGTTGTTTCAAATGCTGATGTTGGCAACGGTGGTTGAGGGGCGTTTATTGAAAATTAATCCCTATGGTCAGCCGGGAGTCGAAGCCTACAAACGAAACATGACACAGTTGCTGTCACGTTCATCGTGTTCATTGCCGAAGTGAGAGTGCCCGTGTTTTGTCGGCGAAGATGCTCTTGCAACAACGGCCTGTATGCACTTTGGAACAGCGATCGCGTCTGAGTAATCGTTTCATCTAGAAGGACAGCAATGACGACGCAACTTACCTGGTTGGGCCATGGCTCCTGGTTGATTCAGGTTGACGAACATCGCATCCTTTTAGACCCGTTCCTGGATGATTCACCAGTGGCACCGATGAAGGCGGACGATGTCGAAGCGAATGTCATCTTGGTATCACATGGGCATTTTGACCACGTGGCGGATGTGGCATCGATTGCGAATCGCACCGGTGCCACGGTGATTGCGATGTTTGAGATCGCGGAGTGGTTTCAGAAGAACCACGGCGTGCAAGAAACGATTGGCATGAACTTGGGTGGCACGTTGCAGTTTCCCTGGGGCCACGTGAAGATGACACCGGCATTGCACAGCTCCCAATTGCCGGATGGTAGTGACGGTGGTGTGGCAGCTGGTTTTTTGTTGACGTTGGGGGAACAGCGTATTTATTTTGCTTGTGATACGGCCCTCTTTTCGGATATGAAGTTGATTGGAGATGTGGGAGTGGACCTCGCGGTGTTACCCATTGGTGATCATTTCACTATGGGACCGGAAGATTCCATCGCAGCAATCAAGTTGATTCAGCCACGCCGGGTTGCTCCAGCCCATTACAATACATTTCCACCGATTGTGCAGGATGCAGAAGCATGGGCTGCGCGGGTAAAAGCGGATACATCATCTGATCCGGTTGTTATAGAGCCTGGTGGTACAATTACGGTGGATTTGGATTTGTGATTTAGTTCGGTAGTAACTTCCGCCTATTCACTAAGGAGAGTGCTTTTGTTGCGTTCCAGCACCCAACGTGTATGCACATGCTGTCTCCTGATTGTGCCTTTGCTGCTGAATCAAGAGGTTGGCGAATTGTCAGCCCAGGTTCGATTGCGGTGGAAATTTCGTGCAGGGCAGCAGCTACAGCTTAGGATCAGCCAGCAAGCGACGACCACTACATCGGTTAATAACCGCCCCTTGGCGATTACCAGCGCTTTGGAGATGGATGTCGATTGGACTGTCGGAAAACTGACTCCACGCGGCGGCGCGGAAGTGACTCAGCAATTTTCGCGTCTGGCGATCAAATTCCAGGCTCCTGAGGCAGAACCCGTTGAGTACGACTCGCAGCGAGATAAGAATCCCACTGGCCAGCTGTTGCGTATTGCGAACCGTATACAGCCGCTGCTCGATTCACCATTTCGTGTAAATGTTGGTGACCGAGGGCAGATCAGGGAGGTGCTGTCTGGACCCGTTACGACTCAAACGGTTGACTCGCCGCGCTTGAAACGATTTATTTCCGCTGAACAATTGGCAAATGTTTTGCGACAATCCAATTTGCTGCTGCCAGAAATGCCTGTCGCCATGGGGGACAGTTGGGAGACGGATTCGGTCCAAGTCTCGCCACTTGGAAAGGTGAAATTGACGACTGTCTATACATACAAAGGAACTCAACAACGCGGCGGACGTGAAACGGCGCTGATTGTTCTGAAAACGACGCTAGAGCAAGCAAAGGCATCCGCGGAGTCTAGCGACAAAGCTGGGCGCCTCACGCAACACATTCAAGCTGGCGAGATCTACTTCGATGTCGAGGCGGGGTACCTGAAATCGTCACAGGTACGGCAAAAGCGTACAACGGAGAAGTTGTATCGAGGACAGCGTATTGAGACGGTGGATCAAAGCTCGACGACGTTGCAGATTACCGTCCTTTGATCAGCTTTCGTCGGTCTGGTCTGCTTTTGGTGGAGGGCTTTCCGCGTCGGGTACTAGAACTTGAATTTCGTCTTCGACGACCCGTAAATCGAACCGATCGATGCCAATCTTTGGATTGTCACACCAGGTTCCATCGTGAATGCAGAAACGCCATGCGTGCCAGGGACAGCTGACAGTTCCATTTTCAACATGGCCGCCGGCTAGCGATGCACCCATGTGAGGACAGATATCATCGATCGCGAAAAACTGCCCCTCTTCATTGAATACGGCGACCATACGCCCATTCACTGGAAATGCGGATCCTGTACCCTGCGGGATATCTACAGTCTTTGCCACGGTCGTAAATTCGGACATGGCTCTCGGCCAGAAAAGGAGATCGGGAGGCATTGATCGGACTGACGATCTGTGAAGCTGGCAGCTCGTCTGGAAGTGCCAGAAATCAAGCACAAGTACTAGCGGGCAACGATCGCCAGTGGTTAGATTCTAGGTGTGTGGAGGTCTCGACGGTAGGGCCGTGCCCGCAGATGTTTTACCCAAAGTGCGGAAGAACACGATGGCTGCAATGCGTTTCATCATGATCGGCGGGTTCTTGGGGGCTGGTAAGACGACGACGATTGCTCGTTTGGCACGTGCTTATCAGGACCGTGGACTGCGGGTCGGAATCGTTACGAATGATCAGGCTAGCGACCTGGTTGACACGCACACTTTACGCTCTCAAGGTCTTCATGTAGGGGAAGTCGCAGGTGCGTGTTTTTGCTGCCATTTCGACGAATTGACCGCGACCGTGGCTGAGCTTGGCCAGGAACAGCGTCCTGACGTTGTCATTGCTGAACCGGTTGGCAGTTGTACTGATCTGGTGGCGACAGTAGTTCAGCCCTTGCGGGGGTTACATAGTGACGAAATAGATGTCGCTCCTTACGGCGTGATCCTCAAACCGAGTCATGGACGGCGGATTTTGCGGAATGAAGAAGGGAGCGGGTTTTCGCCAAAGGCGGCGTATATTTTCCGCAAACAACTCGAAGAAGCGGATTTTGTGATCCTCAACCGTATTGACGAGTTGACCGGGCAGGAAATCGGTGAGCTTGTTGCTCTGCTGGCAACCGCCTGTCCAGAAGTTCCCGTTGTGCAAATGTCGGCGCGCACGGGACAGGGATTCGAGACGTTGTTGGAGCAGCTCGGGCAACAAGGAGAGTTTGGGCGGCGAATCCTTCAGCTTGATTATGACATCTATGCAGCTGGGGAAGCGGAATTGGGGTGGCTCAATAGCAGCATGCGTTTAACTTCTGAAGCCTCGTTCGCACTTGACGAGATCCTGCTGCAAGTTGTTGTTGAACTCGTTGACGAGTTGCGGCAGGATTCAGCAGAGGTTGCCCATTTGAAAGTCATTGGCATGTCTGCAGGGAGCCATGGCGTAGCCAACGCGATCAGCAATGAGCTTGCGCCCGAACTTTCTCTACAATCGGGTTGTCACCCGTTAGACGCGGACTTGATTGTTAATGCGCGGGTGGCGATTGATCCTGACATACTACAGACCAAGGTCCAGGACGTGGTATCACGAGTCTGTGGCAAGCGACAGATCAAAGTTGATTTTCGGCAGACGCAGAGCTTCCGGCCCGGGCGGCCTGTGCCCACACATCGTTATTCCGATCCGGTGGCAGACTGAATGCTGCGTTGCTCCGCTTGACGAAGTATTTGGCCGTCAGCTTGGTTGCAATGGAAAGGCGTCGATTAGTGAACAATCTGGCCCGTGTTGTGCCGCCGACAGCAGCGGTCAAGATAACTCGGCGATTGGTGGAGTTGCAGTTATCGAGTTAAACAGATCGCGTGGTAGGCCGTCGACCAGACGCGTTTCAGCCGGGTCGAAGAGCGTTTGCATGACCGTGCCTCGCAAATGCGAAGGTCCGTAGAGCGGCGTTGTAGCTTCTCCTCCTAAGCGATCGGTCTTGCCGATCACTTGACCCATGCGGAGGCCACCCCCCGCGATCAACAGTGGTGTCAGCCGAGCCCAGTGGTCGGTTCCGCCGTTTTCTTTCTTCTTGGGAGTTCGTCCCATTTCTCCAGTGACGATCAGCAGAATCTTGTCACTCAAACCGCGAGTTTCAAGATCGTCGAGAAATGCCGAAACGGCATGATCCAGTTGATGCCCTAGTACCATCATGGCTTCTTTCGACGGCGGATTATTTCCATCGTTGTGGAAATCCCAGCAGGCATCGGACACCGTCACAAAGCCGCAACCGGCTTCACACAGTCGCCGCGCCAAGAGCATCTGTTTTCCGAGCAGGTTTGTGATGCGTGATTGATTGCGTTTGCCGTGATAGTGGACACCCCCTTGATGCCAATCCTGCATACGGAAGAGTGGACTGGTATCGTATTTGGCGATGGTTTCAGGGTGCTCTTTGGAGAGATTGAATGCGTCTGCGATCCCCTGAAGCAATACATCGATGGCTTGTTGCTCTGCACCTGTAGCGCCATCTAACGCACCAGTACGGTCCACGCGACGTTTGAATTGATCAAGCTGATCTAGGAGGCTACGGCGATCGTCGAATCGCTCGCGTGAGAGTGACAACGTCAGGCTTTCTGCTAGGCCCTTTCCGCCCGTCAGGAATAGACCCTCGTATGCGCCACCCAGTTTTCCCGCGGTAGGGTAATGTTTGCGTATGTAGTTGTATGTGAATGGGCCAGTCGGCTCTCCCAGTTTTAAGTCGGGTTGAATCTGCTCGGGCATAATTACGGAGTGGGTAGGGACTGCCGTTACGGGATGGTTCGTTCCCGCCAATCTCGCAAACTGAGATCCCATGGAGGCGGCAGTCGGACAATTCCCAGACAAAATAGGAAGCTGGTTATGACTGCCATCACCAGAATGGAAAGAGCGGACAATTGCCAATTGCTCTGCTCGACGTCCCAACTGGGGGAACGTGCCGCCAAAGGTGACACCAGGCAGTGCCGTAGAGACTTCACCGGTACCGCTGCGAATGTTGAGCGGAGCGTTCATTTTCGGGTCGAAAGTCTCGACTTGAGGAGGGCCGCCTTGGACGAATAGGAGGACGACAGATTTATCCCGCAAGAACCCCCTCGTGGCAGCAGAAGCCTTGCCCTCCAGCAGAGATGCAAGTGTCATACCACCAGGTGCCAGACTTCCGATACGCAGAAAATCTCGTCTCGACCAACCCTGTCTCGCGGTCGGTGCCTGTCGGTCACTGATCGTAAACATTTCACGAATTCCTCAAGAGGTTACTTCACGCTTGATTGTCATTATCCAGGATCGGGTTGCTCACGCAAAGATCTTTCCGGTTTCTATTCACTGGACAGAAAGATCGTACTAAAAACAGAGCGGTTTGGTGGCTGGCTTTTTGACCAATGTCGTCGGGCTATTGCGGAAATGTCAGCTTCCCTCCCGGGCGTTGTAATGCTGGAGTCGTTTACACCGTTTTGTTGTAGGACCACATTGCGATACTACTAATAGGCCACAGGTCGTGCATTGAAGTGACGGTGCGGCCGGTAAGCGATTTCCAGATCGACGTCGTGCAGCGAGAATTCGAGAGCGACCGCCGGGTCTTTCCTAGCGAGCGTGACGGAGACGACATTGTGGCCTCTTTTGGGGTAATGCCGGGGTTCTAGTGCGTAATCGTAGACATACCCATAGGGGCCGATGGCGCCACCGGAGTGAAGGCGGTAAATCAGGTCGGATAGTTGGAGGGCGTCAGCGGGCAGGTGTTGGCCATTCAAGGCGATTTGCAGGTCGTTGAGCGCCGGCTCAATGTTCGTGACGCGAATTCGCAGATGGACACCAGCGACCTTGCCTTCGGCGTGCCAGTCGCCGAGTCGATCGGCGACACGCAATGGGACCTCGACGCGCTTCCCTTCCACCAGTTTTTGCGGCAGTTCAGGGTCCGCTCGCGGAAGCCACCGGTCTGGTGGATTCTGAGATGAGTTTGAGGGCGCACGGTATAACTTGTCCGCAGTTTCCAGGAGTTCGGGATGCCCCGTCAACCGTAGGGTCTCATAGTCTTCGGCAGTCCACGGCCAGCCGTTAGGCGTCCAATGGTGTTGGGCAAACCCAAAACCGTCGGAGCCCTGCGCGTAGGCGTTCGCCGCCGCGGACCAAATCATGGATTGGGTGGCGTATTGTTCAAATTGTCGTCCGACCAGGCCACTCAATGCGGTCAAGACCCGGCAGTCATGTCGATGTGCTAATTCGATTGCCGCGCTGCAGTCGGCGTGCTGATCCAGAGTTCCTTCCATCGCGGCAGGAAAGACGATTAGTCCATCGACGAGTCGCTCTTCAACCCATGTCTTGACGTCGTATCCGAGCATTTGCCAGCCGTTGGGTTGCGATGGGATTCTCACATAGATCCGTTTGCGTCTTTGTTGTGCTTCTGCGGCGCTGTTGGCAACGGCGCGAAGCTTGCGAATCCACTCGGTCATAAGTGGGGTCAACGCTTTGGCATCACGGAACCTGCAGAAGGGAATGTCGTTCAGCAGATTCAGTTCAATGCCATCTGTGGAATAACGAGTCAATAGCTCGGCGAACATGTGGAAACGGTAATCGCGTACCGGTGCATGCAAGAAACTGAAGCGTTCCGGTGCCACGTACTCAGCACGCGGGTCGTCTTCATCGCCGACCTGAAATTCAGGATGCTCGTAGACAAAATCACATTTTCTTCCAAGCCCGCCGTGTGTCTTGCGATCACCACCTACCAGGTTCACCCAGTTGCTAGCCAGAAAGAAGATTCCCTTTTCGTTGCAGCGTTTGACGAGAATATCAAGCGGATCATGCCCGTCTTGTATGAGTTGCTGGATGTTACGGCCGGCCCGGTACCAGACGGGATGAGTCCAGGTTTTGACATTGTCGCCCCAGGTCTGGGCAACGTCGCTGTCATACAGGACGACGCCACCTTCCACCCCGGCAAAATAGACCAACGTATCAACTCCACTATCGACAAGTTGGTCGACATTGAATTCCAGGTCTCGAGGTGTCAGGGGCGCTTCAAACTGATAGAGACATGCTGCGTGGCGGCCATCGTCGAACATGAAGACATGGGGTTCTTTGACTGGTTCGGCAGGCTGCCCTGTGGCTCCGGCAGTAGCGCCGGTAATTGCGCCCACCGGTATGGTCGTACTCACATTTTGCAGAAAATCACGTCGCTTCATTGACATCGGAGGGCCCTTTTATGGTGAGGGGGCATCCAGGGGCGGTTAAAGAAGGAGTGGCTTTCATCGAACAACGCCGCCGCAATGGTGTCGCGACGTGGGCTGACGCACTTATTGTGAAATGCGTACATGGCGTTACCACCAGGTCGGTCGCCATCGTGCACAGTCACACCGTCATGGCCAGCGGAGGTTGCGGTTGGTGAGGAAGTCACAACGCATCCGGCGTAGTCCATAGAATACCGTAAAACCGCTACCGCGGGGCCTGGCAAGGCCGCGACTATGCCCCGGTACTTCTTTTGACGATGTCCGGTCTATTCTTTGGTCAAGGTTTCATCAAGGTTCAACAGGACTCTGGCAGTCGCTGTCCAAGCGGCTAGCGAACTGAGGGACGCGTCAGACTTCGATTCTTCGCTGCCCGCGATGGCAGCTGCGTCCAGAGTTCCCGCGCTGAGCCGTTGAAATTGGCGGTGGTAGTATTGCACGATCCCTTCAACTTCACGCGCGTCAGGTTCACGGCTCAGGCAAAGTCGAAATGCGTACTGCGCCCGCTCTACTTCTGTGTCAGCGTTATTGGCAGTAATCAAATGGGCGATTGCTTGTGCCGATTCGAGCATCGTTTGATCGTTCAGCAGAGCTAGTGCCTGCAATGGAGTGTTGGAGCGTCGGCGTCTGACTTTGCAAGTGTTTCGAGGTGGGGCGTCAAGGCTGGCGAGTCCCGGGTGGGGTGCCGTACGTTTGCGGTGAATATAAAGTCCACGGCGGTAGCGTTCAGCTCCCTTGCTGACGCTCCAGGATGCATTTGCGTAGGCGATCATCTTTCCGAGGTCAGGGCGTGGCGGAAAAAAACTTGGACCTCCAATACGACGCGTTAACAGGCCACTGGAAGTCAACGCAAGGTCGCGTATGACCTCCGCATGAACGCGAAACCGTGGTCCGCGAGCGAGCCACTGATTCAGCGGATCCCAGCTGGCTGCGGCGGCGGAGATGCGTGATGATTGGCGATAGGTTGACGAATGGACAATCTGTTGAATCATCGCTTTCAGATCCCAGTCGCGGTGCAGGAACTCAGTGGCCAGCCAGTCGAGGAGTTTGGGATGGGTTGGGGGAGTTCCCTGTGTCCCAAAATCCTCTGGTGTGACAACTAGACCACGTCCGAATACTTCTTGCCAGATTTGATTCAAGATAACGCGTCCGGTCAGTGGATTGTCGCGGCTGGCGATCCACTTTGCCATTGCTAGTCGGTTGCGGGGAGAGTTGCGAGGAAGTGCGTGTAACATCTCTGGTACGTCGGCCGTAACTCGAGACTCCCGGCGATGGAATTCTCCTCGCGTATGCAAGAACGTTATCCGCGAGGTGGGGCGCTCCGTCACGACGAGTGTGGTGGGCGGTTCGGGCAACGCGGCACGCAGTTCCTGAATTTGCTTATTCAATTCAGCCAATTCAGGCGTAACCGAAAGAAAGTAATCACGTAACCTGGTCCGTTGAGGCAACGAAAGGTTTTGCCAGCCTGTCGCTAGTAAAGAGTCAATCTGAGGAGGGTGACTTGGCAGCCGAAGTGGCTTTGGGTCTTGAGTGATCGATAGTCGGAAGCGGCCCAGCGTCTGCTGGTGGACGAAATTCATGAGGTAGGTAATCGACAGCGTTGTCGGTCTGTTGATCGGAATGGCTGTGGCTGTCGGAAACAGCGCCCACTGTGCCCTGCCCTCACCTCCTTGGATGTGCCAGTTCGTCAATTTATCACCATCGATGCTTAGTTCGATCGTGCGATTTTTTTGTTGATAAGTCGCGGATGGGCGCAGAAAGGTGAGCTGCATCGGCTGCGGCGACTGTTGGTTCGTCTGGGAAGGCAGAGTCGCTTTGAATTCACTAAGTGCGAAAGCACCGTCGCCTAGCACGCTACCGCGTCCCGGCCCACGTTTGGGGAGTGCCGGATGCGGTAACGCTTCGAGAAGGAGTCCATGGAGAGGGCCAGTGGGAAGTCGATAAGTGACATGGTAGGTGTCTATTTCCGGGCGGTCGCCTGTTGCCAGCAGCGAATGGTCCTCGAGCGGCGACAACGTCGCATTCATTTTGGAGGTGTAGTGGAGCGGTTCTAATACCCGCCACTTTACGGCTGCTGCGGCTTGGTGGCGGCACCATGTGTGAAAAGCCAAGTCGATTGAATGTTGCCTCCAATCGTTTTCCTGGCGACCTGCGGGGCGTGGTGATTTGTGGGGGAAAATATCTTGTCTCGTTTTCTCCAGGGTGGCGATTTGCGACAGAAGTGTTTTGCGCCGGTCTGTAATGGGACCCGTCGGCACCTCCAAGAAGGGTTCGTCGACGTTATTAAAGAAGGCGAAAAAGCGCCAGTACTCTTCCTGCGTGAGTGGATCGTATTTATGGTCATGGCATTGGGCGCAAGAAAAACTCAGTCCTAGAAATATCGTAGCAGTGGTATGGACCCGATCGACAATTGCCTCCCAGCGGAATTGTTCCCAATCGTGACCACCTTCTTCGTTGAGATAGGTGTGGCGATGGAAGCCTGTCGCAATCCTTTGTTCGAGAGTCGCCTCAGGCAGCATATCGCCCGCGATCTGTTCGATCGCGAACTGGTCGAATGGCAGGCCATTGTTGAAGGCACTGATTAACCAGTCTCGATAGGGCCATACTGACCGTGGGCGATCCACTTCATAGCCGTTTGAGTCCGCGTAGCGGACTGCATCGAGCCACCACAAAGCCCAACGTTCACCGAAGTGTGGAGACGCCAGCAAGTGGTCGGCATGACGTTCATGTGCATCCGGCGACGTGTCTTGTAGTCGCAGTTTGAACTCGTCGAGAGTCGGGGGCAGTCCTGTGATATCGAGGCTGAGACGACGAATCAGGGTTGACCGCGAGGCTGTGGTAGAGGGTTCATGCCCTTGTCTATCCAGTTGTTCGAGTACAAACCGGTCCGCATGATGCTGCGCCCACGTCGGGTTTCTAACAGTCGGAAGTGTCGGGACAGCGGGAAGGCGGAATGCCCAGTGCTCGTTAGCACCACATGGTGCGATGAAAAGTAGGGCCAACAAGGACCAGGCCCCCATCAGCTGGATGAGCCAGTAGCTTGAACGAGATGGATTGGCTAATTTCATGCGAGTAGTTTGGTGATCACTGTACCGCCGACATCGGTCAACCGGAATGGCCGACCTTGATGCCGAAACGTCAGGCGAGTGTGGTCAATACCGAGGAGACGAAGGAGTGTCGCTTGCAGATCGTGTACGTGCACAGGATCCTCGGATACGTGGTATCCCAGGTCATCGGTCTGACCGATTGTTTGGCCGCCGCGAACGCCGCCACCGGCCAACCAGCTGGTGAATGCGTTAGGATGATGGTCGCGGCCCCGATCTCGTCCCAAGGCCGGGTTTCGTTCCGCCATTGGGGTTCTGCCGAACTCGCCACTCCACAACACGATCGTATCTGCCAGCAGGCCGCGCTGCTTGAGATCCTTGACCAGTGCGGTTGCTGGCTGATCTGTCACAGCGCACGCGCTACGGTGGCCACCAACCACATTTGAGTGGTGGTCCCAGCCTTGGTGGAAAAGGCAAACAAAGCGAACTCCGCGCTCAACCAATCGCCGAGCCAACAGGCAATTTCTACCGAAAGAGGGTTTTTGGGGATCGATACCATACATGTCCAGTGTGTCTTGTGATTCACTAGCGATGTCAACGAGTTCGGGTGCACTGGCTTGCAGGCGAAATGCCATTTCGTATGCTGCGATCCGCGTTTTGATTTCCGGGTCCCTTACGGTCGTGAATCGGTCGTGGTTTAATCGATTTATCAGTTGAAGCGAATCGCGTTGCAGTTCACGGTCATAGCCAGGTGGGTTTTGCGTATAGAGGACAGGGGTTCCGCGCGAATGGAACGGGACACCCTGGTAAGACGGCGGCAGGAAACCATGGCCAAAGCAGGCCGCTCCGCCGCTGAGGCTTCCAGCAGAGTTCATAACGACAAACGCCGGCAAGGAAGTCGCTTCACTGCCAAGGCCGTATGTCACCCACGATCCCATACTGGGGCGGCCGAGTTGGAGATGGCCAGTGCTCAGAAAAATCTGGGCAGGGGCGTGATTGAATGCATCAGTTCGCATCGAGCGCACCACGGCGATGTCGTCGACAATCGTTCCCAGGTGCGGTAGTAATTCTGAAAGTCGAGTGCCGCATTCGCCATGGCTATGGAATTTCAGTGGTGACGCCATCAATGCGGCGTCGGATTCAATGAAAGGAAGGTCTTGACCTTGCAAGGTTGTGGCTGGAACCGGCTTTCCGTCATGCCTGCGAAGTGTCGGTTTTTCGTCGAACAATTCAAGCTGACTAGGCCCACCGGCCATGAACAGGAAAATGACACGTTTAGCTCGTGGAACGAAGTGTAGCGAAGACAAGCTTCTGGTTTGGTGCGCCGTGGCGGCTGGCCGTAGTCTGTCGGCACTAAGCAGCGAAGCCAGTGCAAATCGGGCGAGTCCGAATTGGCACTCACGAAAAAAATAGCGGCGCGGAACTCTAAGTTCGGGTGAATCTTGCATGGCGGAACCGGGATCGTACGGGCGCGACGTCAAGCTGTAATGCGGTGTGCGACCGTGCTTCAGATGTCCAGGGTTTCGAGTCGGGACGACACTGCAGCGGCGCTCTGAGCCGGCTGCCGAGTGGGTTGGACGATTAGAAACAGGTTGCTGACAGCCGTGATTGTAATCGACTTGCAGTTGGTTTAGCGAACCACTCAACGAATGATATGACATGGGAAGTCGTGCCCGCTTGGAGAGAGCCAGGGGGCGGTCATGCGATCGTAACCTGCAGGATTATTGGATTTCGTTGAACCGAGGCATGCCGTCGAGAAGGCTCAGCGGTGCAGGTGCGACCAGTTGGCCGGATTGTGACGTTGGGATTAAATGAGCCGCACCAGTTGCTTGCCTAGGTTCTCGCCCCGAAATAGGCCGATGAAGGCGTTCGGCGCATTTTCCAGACCATCGACGACGGTTTCGCGATATTGAACTTTGCCCTCGCGCATCCATTGGTCGATCTGTTCCAGTGCATGCCGGTACCTGTCAACAAAATCGAAGACGAGAAATCCCTGCACGCGGGCCCGTTTGACAATTAAGTGCCACAACAACCGGGGACCTTGCGGAGGAGAGTCGGCGTTGTATTGGTCGATCTGGCCGCAGATGACGACGCGCGCTGATTGATTGATTTGTGCAAAGGCCGCGTCAGAAAGAGCTCCGCCCACGTTGTCGAAAAACAGATCGATTCCAGTCGGGCAGCATTCGTATAGTTCTGCCGCCACATCTGAACTTTGTCGATAGTTGAAGGCAACATCGAATCCGAGATCATCGATCAGATGGGCAACCTTGGCGTCGGAGCCGGCAGAACCTACGACGCGACATCCGTGGATCTTTGCAATTTGTCCGACTAGTGAACCGACGGCACCGGCCGCTGCGGTTACAAAGACCGTTTCTCCTGGTTGCGGCTTGCCTATTTCCAGCAGCCCGAAATAGGCAGTTAACCCCGGCATTCCGCGAACACCAAGCGCGGTAGATAGAGGTGCCTCCGACGGTGGTAAGCGGTAGCACTCTTTTCCGTCAGTCACCGCGTATGACTGCCAACCCCAACTGCCAACCACAAGGTCATCAGGGCGGTACCGAGCGTGTTGCGATTCGATGACTTTACCAACCGTGCCGCCAACCATTACTTCCCCGATTGCGACGGGATCAGCATAGGATTTCACATCACGCATCCTGCCACGCATGTAAGGATCAACGGAGAGATAGTGTGTTTGCACTAGAAATTGTCCCGGTTGCGGGCGCGCTATGTCCGATTCAACGATCTTGAAATTGGATGGTTGCGGCATTCCCTCTGGACGGGAGGCTAGCAGAACTTGCTGATTGCGCATGTGCGTTCTCGCGGACCGAGTCATCTTGAAACAGAATCTGAACAAGCGACGAACGTACTCGAAGACGGAGTCGGTTGCGACCCGGGCGCAGGCAAGCTGCGGGGTCGGTCTGAATTAGCGACCGGGCAATTGTGCAGGAGCGCTTCAAGGTAGTCGGGCGTTATGTAGGCACCGCTCGGACAGCGAGGCATAGGTGGAATCGGAAACGGGTATCCAGGACCTATAACGAATAACGCGTCCCCTGCTCTGCGACGTACATTCCGGCGTGGCGAATAGCTTTCGCTGCCGGTGATTCTGGTGCTAGTGCGGGATTGGTGTGGTTCAAATGAATGAAGTGCACCTTGGATCGTTGTGTATCCGCCAAAGCAGCAAATCGCTGGATGCTCTCGATGATGAATGGATGAGGAACTTTCGTGATATCGCGGTTGGGCAGTTCCTGGCCATCAAAGAACGTTCCGTCCAGGTATGCGCGGTCTGCAGTGACAATCAGTTGTTCTATGCGGCGGTTCCAATGCTCCCACTTGTCTATGTCGGGGATGAATACGACGGAACGTTCGGGCCCATTAATCAAGAATCCGACGGTTTCTGAAAACTCGTCTCGGTGGGGAACCAAAATCGGAGTCAATTGAATGCGTTTCCCCAAGCGGATTACTTGGCCGGCTTGCAGGGGCTTAATTTGGATGTTGTTGAGTTTGACAAGTAAGCTCCAGGGTCCTTGAGTCGAAAGGAATCCCGCCATTCGTGGCATTGCGTGGACCGCGATATTTTGGGTTCCCATGACTTCACGACCGAGGTTCACGAGACCGGTGTAATGTCCGACGTGGGCGTGAGTCAGAAAGATGCCATCGAGTAAGGGTTGGTTGGCAGAAGGGGGAGCTGCGGTATCGAGGAGTCGCAGTTGATCTGGAAAGTGGGGCGTGCAGTCAATCAACCAACGCTGGTGTGATAGCGGGTCAACGATTGCCAGTGACGTTACCATGCGTCTCTTACTGGTTGTGCGAATGGCCGCCTGACAACACCGCCGCCGACAGCCTGCCTGGGGGAAGCCGCCATCCTGGGCGATTCCCAGCACCAATACAAAGGGACGCGGTGTTAGTGTTTTCTGGGCGGCAGCCGGATCACCTGTTATGGCGATGAGGCAGCTTAGTGCCAAAGTTTGCCAGTGCGTCCGCATCGAATTGGTACACGGCATAAGGCCCCTCGCCTGGATGACGTTGGTTCTGATGAGTTCCGCAGGGTTCAGTTTACCTAGCTTTGGTTTGCAACAAGAGAGCCCTTCTACAGCGAACTCCAATTGCCTATGGGATAAATCGCGATCTCAACAATTGCCCTAGACCCGGCGCGGAGGATGAACCGATTGGGTGGACATGCTACTAGTGCCTGACCAACCTTCTGTTTGTGCTCGTAAAGAACGGAACACAGAGATAACGTGGAGCGCGGTTCCTGGACGGCAGTGTGCAGGGATGCGGTCAGAAGTGGGTGGCATTTGGTTCAAGATCTTCGTAACTGTGATTAACAGCAAAATAAGCGGGGCAAATCTCTTTTGATTTTTGCGGAAGATAGCTATGCTAAAATCGCTAGGTGGATGTTTGGGGCCGGGCAGAACGCGTCTAGTATGTTCGAAGTCATTGACGTCAAAGGCGTTTGGTGCGTTTTGCCTGTTCGTTGTGTGAGTGAGGCGGGCGGTCTGGTGCGACGAGTCGTTGAGTAGCAGCGAGTGGGAATATTCCCGGATTATTCTTGCCATGCTAGCGGAACAACTGTTCGAATAGCGAGTTAACACTCTTGCTTTTGATAGGGATGGTAGTGCCAACCGACCGTGGATTTTGATTTGTGGGTCAACTTGAGTTCTATGGTGTTCAACAGGGGCCGGAACGGAGAGCAGCAGATGCGTTTCTTCACGTCACGTGACCCGAGTCGACAGCAGTTTGATCCAATCCGCGAGATCGGGGTGGAACGCTTGGAGCCTCGAATCGTCTTGGACGGTGCGAGCAGCCTGGGGGCGGTATCTGGCAGTCCTTGGCAGAACCCGCTAGACCCCCTCGATACGAACAATGACGGGGTGCTCGCTCCCAACGATGTGATCGAAGTCTTGAGTTTGACGAATCACAGGGGTGCGGGAAAGCTCGCCGACTGGTCGGCACCACCGACGCTGCATCGTTATGCACACGACGTGGCCACTGTGTTCGCGGACTCCAATGGTGACGGTTTTCTGTCTGCGGTGGATGCGTTGCAAATCGTCAATCGTCTCAACAAATCGGACCCGGCACACAATTTGACGACGTTAGATACGAGAGATGACTTTCCCGATTTCGTCGATGCGGCGATTCGCTCGCTCGATTTGCGGGACGGTTATGACCGCGTGCGGACCGCGTTTGAGGTCGAGGGAGATGTTGACTTTGTACAGTTGATACCGAAATACGATCGACTTGCGATCACTGGATTTGTGGACAAGGTCGCTGGGGGGCTTTCGATCCAGATCCTGGATGGTGATTTGGAAGTAATCAAAAGCAGTGCGGACCTGGTGCCTCGAGAAGGTGTACTGGCATCAGGTTGGTCCGCTGACATCGCGGAAATTACCTTGCCGGTGCAGGCAGGGGCACCGTACTACCTGCGTGTCCAGGCAGAGGACCTTGTTTCCCTCGGAAACTACGCCGTGAGCGTTGTCAACTTCGATGCCGGTTGGTGGGTTCCCATGCCAGATTCTGAGGCGGAGCAGGATCTCCATGGGGACACACCCGGTAGCGATGCGACAAACTTGCCGTTGAAATCAGGGATTGCCTCGGTGAGTAGCTTTCTAGACCAGGCAGACGATGCTGATGTGTTCCGGATTGACGTACCCGAGGGCGTCTTGGAGGTATCGGCAGAAAAACTGGGGATTGCGGAGGCAGCTTCACGTGCAATGACCGTAAAGCTTTATGCGCACGACGGCAGTTTGCTCACCACAGCATTGTCTCAACAGGCGGAAGTGTTGACGCAGTCGTTGCCACCGGGGACTTACTTTGTTTCAGTTTCACGGGAAGGCGCGGTGGGCGTACCGACCGCCGAGGGTGAAGCAGCTGGCCGAGCCTGGCACTATCGGCTCGACGTGCGTCACCACCGTCCCCGTTGTGGTCCGCAGTTGGATTCTGAATTGGGAGACGATCTTCACGCGGACGAAAGTGGTGATGCTGCGACAGAAGTGGAGTTTGACGATCGCGGAGTTCTCTGCCTCAGCAGTTTCCTGGATGATGCGGAAGACGTGGACGTCTTTCGTTTTACCGCGGCAACGAATCGGATGCGTGTCGGCGCCGGTTCAGTTGGTTCGCCGTACGACGTCAAGGTGCGTGTTGTGGATGAGTTGGGAGTGGTGCTCGCTCCCTTGACACGACCTGGATTACGTAGTGGTCCAGGAAGCCGCGTTTATTCGCTGCAAGAAGGAGCGGCCTATTACCTGTTAGTGGAAAGTGTCCAGCCCACAGCGCTGCAATACGTGATGCGTGCGAAGGCCCTTCCGCACTTTGAGGAAATCGAACTGACTCCGCCGGAGCGATCGCCCGGACGTCCGACGGTGGCCTGTTCACCCCAACCCGTTGCACTGGATCCGGCACTCCATGGAAATGATGCGGAGGTGGATGAGATTGGTCCTGATGCAATTCCATTGGAATTTGATGATCGAGGCCACGCATGTATTCGCAGTGTTCTTGGCCGGGGATCTGATCAGGACGTGTACCAGTTTACCGCCACCGAACTGAATCTATCTGTCGCGGTCCATGGTCGCGGTGTCAAGATCCGGGCATACGATGCCCAGGGGAACGAGCTGACGAACTTGATCGATCGGCCTTCAAGACCGGGCGCGATGCGTCTCGAAACCAGCCTGGTCGTGGGGGAATTGTATTTTCTAGTGATTTCATCACCTAGCGACTTGCCACAGCACTACTCACTTGATGCACACCAGTACTACTTGGGTATCGATCCGATTTGGGATATCGATCCGATTTGATCGTGCGTTCCCAGAACGTGTGTGAGAAGATCCGCCGACATGCCGCGACACCTGGGTTGCGTTAGGCGCGTCTGCCAAGTGAGCATTTTGTCGAACAACGCGATTGTTGCGTCGACCAAGCCACGACGTTCATTGTGTTTCTGCTTCGTGACGGTTTCGCATTACCGTGTAAGTCTGGCCTGCTCGTCTCGCGGTGGCTAAGATAGAATCGCCGATGCGACTTTGTGTTGAGGCTGCGGTGGTTTGTCATGTGCTTGGAGTGTTGCGTCATGTGGAGGCGGCCACACAGACAATTTTCCATCCGAGTTGTGACGGTTGCCACGACATTACTCTGTGTTCAGTTGGCCATTGGCGCCCAACCAGAAAGTCGTCAAACACAATTCTTTGAGGAACGGATACGCCCTCTGCTGGAGAAATACTGTGTGGCGTGCCACAGTGCAAAACGGGCTGATGGAAACCTGCGGGTTGATTCACGACGTGCTTTACTGGTTGGCGGATCGCGGGGCGCGGCGCTGGTGCCAGGCCGGCCCCAGGATAGCCTGATACTCGATGTCTTTCGTCGGCGGGGTAACGTCTGTCGCTCTTTCGAGACAGAGATTCTGAACAGGCAGGTTAACGCGTTAACCGATTGGATTGAGACCGGAGCACCGTGGCCGCAACAGGGAAAGAGTTCCCTACCCCAGCGGACGTCGCGCGACGGTGCCTCGGAATTCTGGTCTTTTGCGCCGATCCGCTTCCCGGCACTGCCGGACGTGGGATTCGCGCAGTGGTGTCAACAACCAGTGGACCGGTTCATTCTCGATCGGCTCGATACGGTGGGGCTTGCGGCGGCCGCCCGGGCTGACAAACGGACTCTGATCCGCCGCGCGAGTTTTGATTTGAATGGGTTGCCGCCCCCACCTGACGTCGTCACTCGATTTCTCCAGGATGACTCTCCAGATGCGTTTGCCAGAATTGTGGATCGCTATCTGGCGTCACCGACGTATGGCGAACGCTGGGGCCGGCATTGGTTGGATGTTGTGCGTTATGCAGATGCACGTGACTTGATTCAGTTGCCAGCAGGTAGTGATTTTCGTGAAATCTGGCGTTACCGCGATTGGGTTGTGCGCGCTTTCAACGCGGACATGTCTTATCGGGACTTCATCCAGTATCAAATTGCCGGGGACTTGCTGCGGGCGTCTGATTCAGATTCGGTGGGCAACGATGGGCTGATCGCAACGGGTATGTTGGCGTTGGCTGATTTTGTTCCTGGTGACGTGGATAAAGACTTAATGGTTGCTGACTACGTCGATGACATGATTAACGTTGTCGGACAGGGGATCATTGGTTTGACGTTGGCTTGTGCACGATGTCATGAACACAAATTCGATCCGATTTCGACAGAGGATTACTACGCGTTGGCGGGAATCTTCTTCAGCACCTCCCTGGTCGACGATATTCCCGGTAACCCCGGGAATACACCACTGGTGCGAACGGAGTTGTTGACACGTCGCGAGCGTCAGCGAATCGATGAGCGGATTGCTCGACGGCGTCAACCGTTACGAGAAATTGAACAACAGATCGCTGACATTCGCGTTCAGTCTTCTGTTTTTGAGGTGCTGACGATTACTTGGGGGGAAGCGGGTGTTACATTGCATCGAAATGGTCGTTTCGCGGGTGCGAATCCTGAGATCAAGTCAATTTCCCGCGACCCGAATATCAACAACTTGATGATCGGTGAAGCGGGGTCTGGAAAGAGCGTGAAATTTCGTGGTTTGCTTGCTGAGTTGCGAGTGTACGGTCGCCAATTGAGCGAACACGAACGCTTGGCAGTGGAAGCGACGCTGATGGCAGAGTGGTTTTCTCATTCGGCATCTGGGGACGCAAAGGCGGCCACTGGCATTGATGACCTCTGGTTGCACTTTCGCGCCGATGATCCAGAGATTACCAGTGCTTCTGACGGAAGCATCACCGCGTGGCCCGACCGTGCTGGTCGTGAAAAGACTGCTCGCACGATGCCGGGAGTTTCCGGGCCACGTCAAGTCAATGTTGCGATCAATCGCCAACCCAAGAAAGTTCTGGAATTCCGTGGACAGGAATCACTGTTTGCTCCGCAAACTTCGCCGCTGGTGGGTAGTCTGTTTCTGGTGTACGGGAGATCTGGCATCGCGCAAGGGGGGGAGCGAATCCTCGGCTGGGAAGATTCCCGAGTTGGTTCCCATGGTCTTGGGTTACAGCCAGAGGGCCAAAACGCGATGCGGGCGATCTTGAGGAACCGTGGGAAATCCGGTGATGTGTTGGGTAATCAAGCATTTCCCTTTTCAGAACAAATAGGTGACGCTGCGATCTCAGCCAAACGCAAAGAACTGACGGCACGCCTCGATCAGTTAGAAAAACGTCGTAAAGAAGCAAGTGACGCATTTGACAAGCTACCCAAACTTGAAATTCCTCAAGCGATTTCGGTCAGGGATGGCGGACCATTTGGCACCCGTTATGCAGGATTTCAAGATTCCCCTGTATTCCTCCGCGGCGATCATAAGGATCTGGGGCCACGTGTGCGCCGGAGATTCCCGGAAGCTGTACGAGTGAGCAATCCTCCGCAGATCACCAGCGGGAGCGGTAGACTTGAATTGTCGAAGTGGTTGACCAGGGGTGACCATCCGCTGACAGCGCGAGTGATTGTAAACCGTTTGTGGCAACACCATTTCGGTGACGGGATTGTACGTACGACGAATAATTTTGGTGGCCTTGGTGAACGTCCCACGCACCCGCTTTTGTTAGATCACCTGGCTTTCGATTTGATGCGTGCGGACTGGTCGCTTAAGGCAGTTCACCGGCGCATTATGAATTCATCTGCCTATCAGCAGCAATCGGCCGCGAATCCACGCGGCCTTGCAGAGGACCCTGAAAATCGTTTGCTTTGGAGGATGAATCGGCGCAGGCTTGAAGCGGAGGCAATTCGTGACGCACTGCTCGCGGTAAGTGGGACGCTTGACGGGCGGATGGGTGGTCCCGCATTCAAGAATTTGACGACACCTCGTAGAACGCTGTACCTGATGACAACGCGTACCGGCGCGGAAACCTCCAATTACGGTGCGCTGTTCGACCGAGCCGACAACAATAGCATTGTTGGGAAGCGAACACCGTCGGTTGTTGCCCCACAGGCACTGTTCATGATGAATGACCCGTTTGTCATGGCTCAGGCGGTGTTTCTCTCTGCACGCCTAAAGGAAGAAATAGCTGCCGACCGGCCGCAAGAACGCATACATCGTTTGTACCAGATCGTCTTGGGACGGTTTGCGACTGAGCGCGAACTGGAAATTGGGCGTGACGTGATAGAGAGGGACACAAAACGCGGTTGGGTGCGTTTATGCTTGGTGTTGTTGTGTACGAATGAATTTATCTATCTGGGGTAGTGATTGTGCCAACAGATCAATACGAGCGGATCACGCGAAGTGTTTCAGAGGTCGTGCCGGTCAACCGGCGCGCCATGTTGAGGGCGGTTGGCGGTGGTTTCGGCGCGACCGCATTGGCAGGCATCTTGGGTGCGAATGTTGCGAACGCCTCAGCGGCATCATCGCGCAGAGAGCCACATTTTCCGGCCAAGGCGAAACATATCATTTTCTTGTTCATGCCGGGTGGTCCCTCTCAGGTGGACACTTATGATCCGAAACCACGCCTCTCGCGTGATAATGGAAAGCCGTCGCCACGGCTCTATCTGGGAAAACAGCGTGATTTGCGGGGCTCTCCCTGGAAGTTTTCCCGATACGGTGAGTCAGGCACCGACGTCAGCGACTTGTTTCCGCACACGGCGCGCTGTGTTGACGACATGTGTATTGTTCGTTCAATGGTCGCCGATGATGTCAATCATCCTGGCGGCTGCCTGCAAATGAACACGGGAGAACGGGTGTTCTCGCGACCGAGCATGGGGTCGTGGATCTTGTATGGCTTGGGAACTGAGAACGATAATTTGCCTGGTTTCATTGCCATTGGCCCCGGTCCGATTATTGAAGGAGCGAGACAATATGGCAGTGGGTTCTTGCCGGCAACCTATCAGGGCACCTTTATTCGAGACTTGCAATCGCCGATCCGCAATTTGAAGAACCACTACAGCAGCGCAATGGAGCAGCGTCAGGACTTGGACGCATTGCGTGCCTTGAACGAACTGCACCGATCAAGCAGGCTGGAAGACAGTCGATTGAATGCCAGAATCGAGTCCTTTGAGCTGGCGTTTCGCATGCAGATGGAAGCCCCCGAGGCATTTGATTTGGCCCGTGAAGGCCAACGCACACAGCGACTGTATGGGTTGGATGGCGAGAAGACGGCCGTATTTGGACGGCAGTGCTTAATGGCACGCAGGCTGGTTGAACGCGGCGTGCGTTTTGTTCAGTTGTACGACACGACAGGTGGATTTCAGCCCTGGGACCAGCATGGGGGACTCAAGTCGGGGCATGAAGCCAATGCCCTTAGAACCGATCGGCCGATTGCGGGACTGTTGCAGGACCTGAAACAGCGCGGCATGTTGGATGAGACATTAGTGATCTGGGGTGGGGAGTTCGGACGGACGCCTGCGGCTCAGGGTGATGGGCGCGACCATCATCCCTATGGATTTACCATGTGGCTCGCTGGTGGCGGGGTACGTGGCGGCATGCGTTATGGGAAGACGGACGAGCTGGGTTGGGATGCCGTTGAGGATCGGATGCATGTACATGATCTCCACGCAACGATATTGCATCTCATGGGGCTCGACCACACCGCCTTGACCTATCGGTTTGCGGGACGTGATTACCGGTTGACGGATGTTTTTGGCGAAGTTGCCACAGGGATCATCGCCTGATCCGACAGGGCCGGCTCGAGAAGGGCTGACGCCACGGGGTTCGCGCCGATCTGCTTTCTGCTCGTGGTCTGGTTCGCGCACGTTGGTTCCAGAGTCTGAGATCTTCTTGCCTTGTGCGGGGCTATTGAATGGTCTCCGTGTTATTGGATCAGAATACGGGTTTCTGGCCGCGTTGATACCGGCAAACCGCTTTGCGATTTGTTACAGTAGATGGCCCTTAAAGCCTTCTCTGATCAGGCCACACTCGTAACGCGGAGTTTCGGACGTGCATGTAACCACAGATAGCGGAACCTCGGAAACGTTGCTGTCTCGTAGAACTATGTTGAACACTTCCGCGACGGCGGCCGGGTTGTTCGCAGTTTCACATCCTCTTTCGTCGGCCGTCTCTGAAGAGGCTGCAGCGTTACGTGTTCAGACGGTTCTCGGATCAGTTCCGGCGGAGCGTCTGGGTGTGACGTTGATGCACGAACATGCGCCTCTAGTTGATTGGTCTGAACTCTTTGAAACAAGTCCGGCGCCGATCGCTCCTGTCAGATCCGAGATGCTTGCCAAGACTGCTGGATTGCTTGATGCGTTTCACCACTCGTTAAACAAGTCAGAGGGCCCCGGAGCGGTAGTGGAAACGACGCCGATTCGAGTAGGTCGTTATCCAAAATTACTTGTCGACCTGGCAAAACGTACGAAGGTGCATCTAATCGCTTCGAGCGGTTTCTGGTGTGAAGCGCTGGCGCCACAGCACCCGTGGGCGGTGCGGATGAGCGTTCAAAAAGGTGGTGTTGACCGGATGGCAGAGCTTTTTGTGCGAGAAATTACCAAGGGCATGGAAGATCCGAGTGGCAGCTGGGGCGAACGATACACTGATATCCGAGCCGGCATTATCAAGATTGGTACCAGTACCTATTTGCGTCCGAGTGAACGAGCTTGTCACATCGCTGCTGCCATTGCCAGCCAAGAGACGGGCTGTCCGATTACCACACACACGACTACTGGGGGAGGTCTGGAGGAAGCGGAGTTACTGCTCAAGCGAGGGGCGTCCCCTGGCAAGGTTATCATCGGTCACCAGGGGCATATGGACGATCGTGAGAATGAAGAGGCCGATGACTATCACCGTTTGATTGCGAGGCTCGGTTGCTATGTGCAATTCGACCGTGTCGGTCACGCGGAGTATGCCGTCCCCAAGCAGGCGCGACAAATCGTTAAGTTGATCGAAGGAGGATTCTTGAAGCAGGTGCTGGTCAGTCACGACCATGCTCCGTACTACTGTCCCAACTATGCGGCGGCAGAGAAACGTCCGGCGGATTGGAAAGCGGCATCACCGGACTACACGACGGCCACGACGGAATTGGCCGCAGAACTTCGAAAGATGGGAGTTTCCGCAGCGGACCTGCGTACTTTGTTACTCGAAAACCCACAACGGGCACTGGCCTTCGCGGTGGCCTAAGAACAGGCGGTACGTCACAGTTGCGTAATCGCGATCGTTGTTGCTGTTTGGCCCCTTAGGCAAGCAGGTCGCGAATCAAGTGCCCGTGAACGTCGGTGAGGCGGAAATCGCGCCCTTGGTAACGGTAAGTCAAACGCTTGTGGTCGATTCCCGCCAGGTGCAGGATGGTCGCGTTCAAATCATGGATGTGCATGGTACCTGGCGTCCAGTGCTCTTTGTTGGGTTGCGGCTTGAGCGGGTTTCCTTCCGCGTCGGCAATGTTGTAGGCATAATCGTCCGTCTGCCCGTAAGTGATGCCGGCTTTGATGCCACCACCAGCCAGCCATACTGTAAAACAGCGAGGGTGGTGATCACGACCATAGTTTTGTTTCTGCAACCCTCCCTGGCAGTAACTGGTCCGCCCGAACTCACCACCCCAAACCACCAGGGTTTCGTCGAGCATTCCTCGTTGTTTGAGGTCCTTGATCAGTCCGGCACATGCCTGGTCCACGTCCTTGCATTGGGATTCGTGTTCCTTGGGCAGATTGCCATGCGCATCCCAGCCTCGATGAAAGATCTGGATGTTGCGGACGCCACGTTCTGCGAGCCGCCGCGCATTCAAGCAACAGGCAGCGAAAGTACCGGGTTCGCGGGCCGCTTCTCCATAGAGTTCAAAGGTCTTATCCGTCTCCTGTGAAAGGTCCATGAGTTCAGGGACCGAGGCTTGCATCCGATATGCCATTTCGTGTTGCTTGATACGAGCCAGTACCTCAGGGTCGGCAAAACGCTTGTGTTGTTGTTGGTTCAGGATCGCTAGTGCTTTCAATTGCGCGCGGCGATCGTCTCGAGTGACACCCACAGGGTTGCTGAGATAGAGCACGGGGTCGCCCTGGCTGCGCAGTAGAATACCTTGATGGTTGGATGAGAGGAATCCGGTGCCCCACAGTCGGCCGAAGAGGCTCTGCTCAGCGAAACTGGTTTTGGCGTGCATGACCACGTAACCAGGGAGGTTTTCGTTCATGCTACCCAGGCCATAGCTCAGCCAAGCACCTAGGCTGGGACGCCCAGGAATTTGACTACCAGTTTGAATGTAGGTGATCGCCGGATCATGGTTGATGGCTTCGGTGAAAGTGCTGTGGACGACGCATAATTCTTTGGCCACCGTCGCCGTGTGTGGGAGAAGTTCGCTGACCCAGACGCCACGATCATTGTTTTCGTGTTTGGTGAATTTGTATTTACTTGGGCAAATGGGAAGTGTCTTTTGCCGCGCTGTCATGCCGGTGATGCGCTGTCCGTCACGGATGTGATCTGGCAGGGGTTGGCCAAACATTTCCTGCATTTTGGGCTTGTAGTCCCAGAGATCATGATGGCTGGGGCCGCCGCTCATAAATAGGTAAATGATACGTTTGGCTTTCGCCTGATGATGCAGTCCGGATGCCGGATTACTTCCTGTGGCGCGGACATCACGGCTGAGCAGATTCGCCATTGCGGCGGTACCCAAGCCGAGTGCACCTCGCCCGAAGAGTTGGCGACGAGTGAGATTCAATTCGTGTTCGCGGAACGCGCTCACTTGGTCATTCATGCCTGGTTGCGTCTTATTTCTGGGTGGTCAATAAAGGAGGATTGCAACATCACTCGCCAGGACGGTAATGGTCAATTGCGACCATGCCGCGAGGTCTGTAATTTTCACTTTGACGTCGGGACTAACGTTGCCAATCGAGAGCAATGCACGTGCATCCTGCTCGTTGGCAGCGTAACGTGTTTTCAGCGAGCTCAATAAATCACTACATGCGGCTCTCTCGTGGTCGCTTGGTTTTCGCGAAGCCAACAGGGTAAATAGCAGATCGATCCGCTCCGTATCGTTGGTTCTCTGTTCCAGTAAGCGCGCCGCCAGAGCCCGCGCCATTTCAACGCGCTGGGTCTCATTGAACAGGCCGAGTGATTGCAGGGACGTGTTGGTGCGAGAGCGTTTTACGCAACTAGCTTCTCGGCTTGGTGCGTCGAACAATGTCATCATGGGATGAGGACTTGTTCGTTTCCAATAGATGTAGAGGCTCCGTCGGAATGCCTTCCGGTCCTTGTCCGGTACGTAGAGTTTTGTATTGCTGGCCGGATGCATCAAGGCTGACCACAGGCCTTTCGGTTGATACGGCTTGACACCCTCCCCGCCCATTTCTGGCGCGAGTAATCCACTGGCCCAGAGGCCGATGTCCCGTATTACCTCGGCATCGAGGCGGTAGCTAGGCCCTCGGGCGATCAGACGATTTTCTGGATCGTCGATGTCGTCGCGCCAGGCGGAGCTTTGTCGGAAGGTTTCGCTGGTTACCATCAGCCGCAGAATGTGTTTGAGATTCCAGCCGCTCTCATGCAGTTCCACGGCCAGCCAGTCTAGTAGCCTGGGATGAGTGGGTTGTTGTCCCTGGAGCCCGAAATCTTCTGGTGTACGGACAAGTCCGTCACCAAAAGTGCGCTGCCAGATTTGGTTGATGAGGACGCGGGTAACTAGCGGGTGGTTGCGTGCTGTAAGCCAGCGGGCCAGCCCAAGGCGGTTTCGTGGCGCATCTTGCGGAAACGCGCCCATCACAGTCAGGATGCCTGGGGCGAGAGGATCGCCGGTTGGGAGGTTGTATTCACCTCGGGTCAAGACTTGTGTCGTTCGGGGCTTGGCAAGGTCTTCCGCAACAAGTGTGATGGTGAAGGACTTTTCGGCGGTTTCGATTTTCTCGACGAGGGCGATCGCTCGTTGGTGTTCGTCTAGCTGTGCGAAAATGCCTTTCGGATCTGCGACGATAGCCAGACGATCGGCTGACGACGCTTGTTTCCACTGTGCGAGAAATGTCTCGTTGGCGCCGTCCAGATCGTCTATCTTCTTCCCGGCGTCCCCAATAAGAAGTTTCCGCTCGCCTTCTAGTTGGTTCCACGCCTGCCAGGCCGCGACGTTGGCTGGCGCTTTGACGACGGGGCCGTACTCATATTTGTTCCCGTCCATCGAGTGTTCGGCGGTGCTGTTAAAGAAAGCCAGCAGTCGGTAGTACTCGTTTTGGGGAATGGGGTCGTATTTGTGTGTGTGGCACCGTGCGCACGTTAGTGACATTCCCAGGAACACGGTGCCTAGTGTTTCGGTGCGATCAAAGTTATTTTTCGCTTGGAACTCTGCTGGGATCGCCCCGCCTTCTGCCGTACTGGGATTCATACGAACAAATCCCGTTGCCACACGTTGTTCCAGGGTTGGGTTCGGTAGCAGGTCACCGGCAAGTTGCCAGACAATAAACTCGTTGAGAGGCAAGTTGCCATTTAACGCCGTCACAACCCAATCACGATAGGGATAAATTCCTCTACGATTATCAAGGTGCAGGCCATGTGTGTCGCCATAACGTACTGCGTCTAACCAATAACGTGCCTGATGTTCACCGTAACGCGGGCTGTCGAGTAATTCATCGACCAGCTGCTCATAGGCGTCTGAGTCTTTCGAGTTCAGGAACGCAGCCAGTTGTGCCGGTTCGGGCGGCAGCCCAGTTAGTACCAGCGAAACACGTCTGGCTAACGTGGCAGGGTCGGCAACAGGGGCCAAGTCGGCCTTGCGCGCTCGTAATGTTGCTCTTACGTAATCGTCGATTGTTGTGGTTTGTTTGGCGGGTTTGTTGGCGTCCGGGGCTAGTCGTCGAGGTGGTACGAAGGCCCAGTGTTTTGAATAGGCTCCACCTTGTAGTACCCATCGCTTGATCAGTTCCCGCTCCTCAGCGGTTAATTGTTTTTCTGCATCTTGTGGCGGCATGGGGTTGTCGGCGGATTGAATGCGTACGAGGATTTCACTTTCGGCAGGCGCGTCGGGATTGATGGCGCGATAACCACCCCGGTCGCTGGTGGCGGTGGCAAAGGCGTCGAGACGTAACGCATCTTTGTCTTTGGCGTCAGGGCCGTGGCAAACAAAGCACTTTTCCGAGAGCAGCGGCAGAATGGTTCGCGCAAAGTCAACCGGCGCTGTAACTGCGGTCGTTTCCGCAGCGTAGCTGGCGTCGGCGGAAAGCAGGATCCCAATCACGAACAGCGGACGTATCAGTTGCATCATAGGTTGTCTCGTGGCGAACGGGCTTACGTTTATTGCAACGTCTGCAGTGTGGCTGCGGTGGGTCATTATACCTGCCCCAGGTGTCTTGTGGTGAACGCCCAGCCAAAAGCCGCACTCTGAGTTTCTCGCGCAGCGTGTGTTGCAGCGCAGTTCACTTTGTCTGGACGAAGTGGCGTCGAGGTCTGGACGAAGTGGCGTCGAGCCGTGTCAACTCATTTCACCAGGTTGCCGTGTACGGACCATCTGGTTAGGTTGCCAACGCGGTGTGGGATGTTTGTTCATTCAGATGAGAACCAACATGGATTGGTCGATTGACGCAATTGGCTGGTGTGGCGCAGTGCTTGTTCTACTGGCTTATGCCTTGGTGTCGTTACGAAAAGTCGAGGGTGATTCCGTATTTTACCAGATGTTGAATCTATCCGGAGCTGCCCTGCTCGTTGCGAACACCGTTTATTTAGGAGCTTACCCCTCGGCGTTTGTGAACGTGATTTGGATTACGATCGGAGGATATGCACTTTATCTACGTCGGAGGCAAACGTCGCAGATTTAGTAGCATGCCTTGCAATCCAGGGGTCATTTACGTGGTCCACCGGGGTTGATGCCTTTTGGTTCAGGCATCTCTTCGGTGATGATTTTCCAGGAATCGCCCATTTCCCGCATCGCTCGGAAATCTGTGGCAGCGTAGGAAGTGTGTAACTGCGGAGTCTTGAGCGCCTTGCCCTGTTGAAATCGTGACTGCATGGCAGCATCGAGCATGCCCGTGACAAGCAACGTTCGTTCGACGGGATAGGGTGCGCGACCAGTGACCATGTGGGCTTGTATCGCATGGGAAAGTGCTTTGAATAAATTGCGGTTGCGCCAGGGGCCGACGTAAAGACTTGTCGCGTGAGGTTTTTGCTCGCCTTTCAGGCGACAGCCGAAGTCCCAGCGAAAGTCATTGCTCCCGACACGCAGAATGACGGCGCGGAGTCCATCGCGGTAGGTAAGCAGGATCGCGTGGGATGCAATGACATCTTTACGGCCCGGCTCGATGAATTTCCGCAAGGGTGGCCTTTGTGGCCCTAGTTCAGCATCCAGACAGGCTTCTGCCAGGTCTGCAGACCAAAGTCCCTGGTCTGCCGCATTCCAGACTTCTTCGCCTGCCAGAAACTGGACTTCTGAGACCCCAGTTTCACCACCTTGGCGCGATTCGATAAAGGACTGTAACAGTTCCATACTGTGAAAGTCATAAGCTTCCAGTGGCCCCCCATGCACTGAGATCGCTTCTTCGATTTCAATTCCAGCGGGTAGTTCCAGTGGCGGACGCCGTTGTGCGAGTGGGACAGAACTTCCGGCCATGAAGGGAACTTTCAACTTTTGTGTGGTGTCGTACATCTCTTGCGACCAGTCGGTACGATAAGACAAATGCTTATCGTTAAAGAGAGGCACCGAGCGACCACTGCGTTTCATGACGGCGATGATCTCGTCGAAGAAACGCTTGCGTGGATATTGGCGTTGTCCCTTTGCATTTACAGGGTAATTGCCGTGTTCCGCAATTGAGAGGACACCGTCGACTGCTAGTGTCGAACCGCCCTGGCAGAGTGCGCCTTCAATCGTTGGATAAATCTTGATTCCATATTGAGCCGCGACGGCTCGCGACATGTCGCGGTCACCAGGGAATTGGTCAATATAGAAACTAACAACGTCGACGCCAGGGTCCGTAAGTTGCCCGTTGAAATAATAGGGTTCGAGGAAATTTTCGAGAATTACGTGCGCGTGACTGCGAAACGTGAATTCGGTGATCGCGGCGGCGATTTTGGGTCGTTTCTGGCCAGGGGCAGCGGAACAGAGGTGACCCAGAGAAGAGCCCAGTAGCAGGCTCGCACTCGTTCCGCCAACCGTTTGCAGGATTTCTCGCCGTGGAATTTGCCTTTCGTCGAACATCATCAGGGCCCTCGAATTATGGTCAGCATCTGGTAGCGGTTGCCAAGGTGTTTCTGGCGCGGTCAGAATGCCGGATCATTGGTGGTTGCGATAGTGAAAGTAAACAATTGCAGAAATTACGTTGGTCCCGCGTGATTGCAGTCACGTTAGCGGCGTAGTGACTCGCGGTCGCAAAACGAATGCACATTCTCCGCCAAATTCCTGACGGCGTTACAGCCTGGTTTTCTCGTGGTCAGATCTCCGTTTTAGATTTTCCGATCCTATCTCCTAAATAGTCCTAGAGCAATCGACAGCTGCGGTCGGGTTGGCGGTTGCGTTACTGCGGAACGGCAAGGTGAGTAAGGGCAAAGGGCGGTGGTGCGCTGTGAAGAAGTCGATGCCAAAAGAAGCCCTATTGCATTTGGGCGAGGCTGGTGGCGTGGTACCAGTCAGGTTGGCACAATGACGAGAGGTTGCTGAATCCAAAAGGTGTGAACATGTACCGATTTGCGAATGGTCTGTTGCTGTTTGTTTGTCTTGAATCGATCCTGTGGGGGACGGATCCAATTGTGATTGGCGATCGTTTGGAACCACTGATCGACGACTTTCTGGTCGCTGAAAAAACGGGTGATTTACGTCAAGTTATGCATTCCCCGAAACCGGCCGAAGTGGTCTTCGTGACCGGGAAACCGTGGGAAGGGAATACATCGGCTTACTACACTATTTTTCGGGATGGTGATCTATTTCGCATGTATTATCGTGGCTCGCACGCGGATGCGCAAAAACAATCGGCGCATCGTGAGGTGACCTGTTATGCCGAGAGTCGGGATGGTGTTCACTGGACCAAACCTGACCTCGGGCTGGTTGAATTTCAGGGTTCGAAGCACAACAACATTGTCTGGGACGGGATCGGGACGCATTGTTTCGCAGTCTTCAAGGATGCGAACCCGGCATGTCCGCCGACAGCGCGTTACAAGGCAATCTCGCGCGGCCGCCCCCGCGGCAAGAAGGGGCTCTACATTTTTCAGTCGCCGGATGGTGTGAATTGGAAGTTGATGGCTGAGGAGCCTGTCATCACTGATGGCTATTTTGATTCCCAGAATCTTGCGTTCTGGGACCCGTACGCACGTACTTATAGGGCTTACCACCGGACGTTTATTGATGGTGTCCGCGCGATCATGACACAAACATCCACGAATTACCGTGATTGGACGAAACCAGTTGTCTTGCAATACCCCGCGAATACGCCCCGCGAACATCTCTACACGAATGCGGTCTTCAATTATCCCGGTGCCGAGCACATTCTGGTTGGGTTCCCAACGCGTTATCTACCGAAGCAGAACAGTCGTGTCGAGCCGATTATGATGACTAGCCGAGACGGCTTGCGTTTCAACCGCTGGCCCGATCCTGTGGTTCCGGAGACCGCCCCTAAGGACCGCGGAGGTAATCGCAGTAACTACATGACGTGGGGGATGGTGTCATTGCCCGGCAAGTCAGATGAATTTTCGGTTTATGCTACCGAAGCCTACTATGAAGGTCCGGACTGTCGTGTACGCCGTTTTGTGTTTCGCAAGGATGGCTTGGTGTCACTCTCTGCGAACCAGGGGAGTGCGACGACGCACGCGATTAGATTTGTCGGCAAGGAACTCGTACTCAACTATCGCACGCGCAAACGAGGCGGTTCGATCCGAGTGGAAGTTCAAGACGCCAGCGGCCGTCCTTTGCAAGGCCTTGCGCTTGCTGACTGTTGTCCTCTTGTGGGAGACCAGATCGAACAGCAAGTTATCTGGGAGCGGGATACTCAGTTGTCACGGTGGGCAGGAAAGCCCATACGTTTACGTTTTGTGGTTCAGGATGCGGATCTGTTTTCATTGCGATTTCGATGAACTGCTAGGAATGGGCCGATGAAGATGTCGCGTGATGTGGATCAGGAGCGGTTGGTTCGACTCGAAGAATCGGTCGCCCATCAGGAACAATTGTTGGACCAGCTTAACGGAGTGCTCACCCAACTACGCTTGGATTATGATGAACTGCTGAAGCATTCCAGGAATGCGGAGGTGCAGATTCAATGGCTTGTGGAAAATAGCAGCCAGGGCCAAGATCCGTTGGATGAGAAACCACCTCATTACTGAACAGTCACACCGTTCGTGAGGGCCCTCTATTTGGCTGGCACGTAACTAAAGCAAGCTACTGGCGATCTTGCCGTGCCACAAAACGGTACAGCTGCTGCATAGTCGCAAGCCTTCTGGTCGAATCCGTGTGGCAACAGGAGATGGAAGCTTGGTCCGATGCAGCGAGTGGGTAGCACTTCCGTCAGTCTAGAGGGTCGTGTGAGTTACACGGGCTTGTTGTTCGCAGGCCCCCTTTCGTCGTTACTGGAAACAGATGCCTAGTCCTGGTGATGTTTGATTTGTTAACGATGAAGTTTCCGATTCTTGCTCGATACCAGATACTGTCGGCAGGCCCGGAGATGATCTCAGAACGACTACGTCCTTTCTGATTAGCGATCAAATCAAGGTCTTTGACTTGTGACTTGTTCGCTTGGTAAGGTTGCCGAGACGATACGGGTAATGCCCTCTGGGTGGGTTGCAGGTCTGCCCACGCCGCGCGAGCCCGAGCCGGGTTTGGCTTTTGCTTGTTTCTTGCTCATTAGATTTGCTTGTTTCTTGCTCATTAGATTTGTCCTGGCCGCGCCCTATAGCGCGGGGTAGCACAACGATGTTGCTGGCCTGGATGCGTAAGGTGCCGGTCTTTTCCGCTTGGTCCTGCAATCGCTTTGTCTCTTGATCCGCCCGTGGGCGACTCGCATGTTTAAAAAAGTATTATATTTTTGTAATCAAATAGTGTGGCATGCAGGCGCGTTTTTTCGGCTTGTCGCCACCAGTTGTCCCGGTAGAGTATGAGTGTGCTTGGTGCGGTACATCGACCGTTGTATCTGCGAAAAGCGTGTGCACTGGTGGGAAAGCAAACACAGAAGACTGAGAAATTCGAAGAGCAGGATCTGCGTGCCATTGAACAACGTCTCGAACGCGTTCGCGCCCGTTTATTGGCCCTCCGTAATAGTATGGTAGAGGCTGATATTGACGTCCTGTGGCTTTTCAATTCGCCCTCCATGCGCCTGGGTTGCCAAAATCTCGAGCGTTTTGCGATCGCTGCTGAGGCGGCGCTTGACGCGGCGTTACGAGATCAACCCTACGGGCCTGATACCACGAAAAGTGCACTTGATGAGCACGGTTAGTCCGCGTCGCTTTCGACAACGGTGTCGATGACTTGCGCTGTGGCGCGGCGTATCTCAGTCTCTCCGAAACGCAGCGAGGCAGCGTATATCCGCCGGCAGCTAATGAAAGGAACACCTCTGGCGCTCGGGGTTAACCGTTTTGCGTGACGTTGACTAGCCAGAAGTTGAAATTGGGCCGGGGTGTGGTCATTGCAACTCGGCACGTGCGGGGCAACTCGGCACGTGAGGAATATGGCATGTTCCTTGGCAGGACTTGTGTTTGTAACATAAGCGGGCGTGGATGCAACGGCATTCTTGGGACGGGTGCCGGCTGGTGTCTGGTCGCGGGACTTCTCCGTGTTATCGCCACATTAGTTCAAGTTGGCGGGATCGATTGCGTTGGAAAAGTAGCAATGACGAGGCCTGCCCAAGGCAATGCCCAGGCTGTTCAGCGAACCAGCCGCCTGCCTGTGGACACTGTCTATTTGCGCACATAGACGTAGGATTCCAATTCTTCGATGCTGACGATGCCTTGTATACGATGAACGAGCTGGTCATCAATGAGCGGTGTTTTGCTAGGAGTGCCATCAACGAAGAGCCGTATCGTCAATTTGCTGCGTGCCGAGTCTCGGTCGAGCGTCACTGCCAGGTGGTGCCATTTGCCATCGGCCAAGGTGGCCTTGGTGCGTGCGGTCTTATTGATCCCGGGTCTCACGAGTCCAAATAGTACGGTTTCCGGATCTTCTACCTGGATCGTGTGTGTGGCAAGCATCGCGTTGGCCTGATTCACACGGTACGGCAACGAGGGAATGATTTCGTTCGACATTGCCCAGACCGTATGATTCGCGCTTCGTGCAGCCGCCTTAAACCAGTACGCGATGGTCAGGTCACCTGTTGCTGCATCCAGCAATTCCCTCATGTCCCTGCTATGTAACTTCAGGGTGGCGTTGTCTTGGGTAAAGTCTCCCGCGCCGTCACCAATCCGAGGCGCTTTGGCGTCTTGTGTTACCAGCGAGCCCGCTGGCCCAACCTGGCTAGCTGGCAGCCGGCTGCCGCTACTATTCGCGGTCACAGCATCAACCTGCTCAAATTCGTAGAGTACCTGTAATCCTTCGTCCAGCCCCGACGCAGAATCTACTTCCCGGAGAGCAGTAATTCCGATATCTCGGGAACCGTTTTGGTACACCGATCGAAGTTCCTGATCAGTTAGAATCCGTGACCAAACTGCAAAATCGTCCAGATAGCCATTGAGATCGACGGAGCTTACCCCGCCCTGATCATCGGCTTGCACTCCCAACACCATTTCTTTAAACCGGAGCGACTTACTGGACCTTCCTCCATTTTTCCGATCCAACTTCACCTTGAGCACATTGTCACCAAAGACCAGCGGCTGTTTGCGACCGGTTGTCTGCCAATTCATGTCAATCACAAACAAATGGAACGCAGGAAGCGTGTCGCCTTCATAGACGTTTTGCCCGTTCTTGTCGTGCACACGACTGATGTAATCGATAGGGACAGCCTGGTCGTTGATCCAAATCTTGAGTCCCTCGTCATCGGCTAGGCCGACTGCCTTGAATTGCAGTGTTGTGCGCAATTGACGGTTACCAAAGTCTTCTGCCATCCGAAACCGCCGACTTCCAACAGCCATCTCAGCGGCACGGTCCAAGTAAATGTTCTCGTCGTTAGAGAATCCTGTCGGGGATTTTCTCGGCTTTTTGTAGAGCGAATAAAACAGGTAGTGACGGTCGCGCTGCTGCACCTCCTGGGGATCGCGCAGTTCGCGTAACCAGC
>PAQH01000057.1 GCA_002709225.1 Planctomycetaceae bacterium | reverse complement strand
TCAGTGACGAGCGTTTTGAGGAGCTCCGCAAACTGCGTGTGCTGTGTGGGTGTTGCCAGGATCGCGAGTTCTCCGGCGGTCTCGGCGTCGATCACGCGCATGCCGGGGTAGGCGTCCAGTAGGCTGGATTGCAGCCTGCTGAACCGCTCGCGTTGTACTTGGTTGACCGGGTAGATGCGCAGCGCGGGGGGCGCGGGTTGGTTGCCGTCAGCGTCCAATTGTTGCAAAGTTTCCTGGATCACGGCGTGCTGTGGTGCGGTGGCGACCGCGCTGAGGCGCGAGGCGGTGGCGTCCCAGGCCAAGTTGGCGTCGCTGACCAGGGTTTCCAACGCCGAGAGAATACCAGTGGGGAGTGGTTGGTCGCGGTGGTAGAAGCGTAGCGTGCGGAGCTGGTCGGGACGTGGCGCGGGAGTTAACTCAGAGAGGGCCGCGGTGATCACGGTGTGTTGTTTCGGGGAGGCCATGGCGACCAGCCGCTGTCCATCACTGGTGCTGTGCAGGCTGATTCCGGGAACCAAGGCCTGGATGGCGGCACGGATCGTGTCAGGGTCGTGGCCTTTGAGGTCGTAGGCTTGCAGTTGCTGGTTTCCCTGCGGCTGTTGCTGGATGCCCAGCTTATCCAAGGTAGCACGTATCGCGGCTTGCTCCTTGGGGCTACCGTACACCACCAGCTGCAGCTGCGCTGGATCTATCGATACTTGAGCGTCGGGCGCGACCAGTTTGAGCTGACTAGGCAGGGTCTCCGCTGGTGCGGTTTGCAGCACGTAGACTTCGAGCAGCGAGGCCGTTTCCCTGGGAGGTATTTTGGTCAGTTGAGCGAGAATGGCTTTAACCGCTGTTTGCTGGTTCGGCGTAGCGAAGACGCTAATCTGCTTGGCCTTCTGATCTGCGTAATAGGTCACGCCTGGAATCAGATTTTTCAGGGTTTGGACTCCGACTTGGGCATCGAACCCCTCGTATGGGTATGTTTGCAGGACTGGCTTGGGTGGGGGCGCCGGCTTTGCCGGCGGGGCGGGGGTTTTGGGTTCCGGCACCGAACTAATCAACAGGCTGTAGGCAGCCATTTTTGCTGCCATGTCGGTGATGCGAATCTGTTTGGTTTGTGCCAGAGTGAGGGCTCGGCCATACGGCTTCAGAAGTTGCTGGACCGCGGCGTCGACGGCAGCAGGTGGACGCTTGCCCAACGGAAACAGGACGGTCACGAACTCGAAACGCCCGCGCTGGTCAATCTTATCCAAGGAGACGGTCGGTATGAGTTCGGAGGTAAGCTCGCTATTGAGTTCCATGAGGATCAGCGTGCGATCGCGCCGCACCAGGCTGAAGCCTTTGGTAAGTAGCACACTGTTCAAAAGGTCGATTGCGTCGCGTGGTGAATAACCCTTCATGTCGCGGTATGTAAAGGTACCCGCCGGGGGTGCGTTCATGACCAGCGAGAGGTCGCTTTGTTCTGCAAACCAGGTGAGGACCTCGGGCCAGGTTTGCTCGACAAACTGAAAATAGAGCGTGCGCTCTGCCGGCAGGGTGGACAACCGCTGGCGTTGGGCTGCCGTCAGGAGGGCCGCGAGTTTTTGGTTTGCCGCTGTCGTAATAGCCGGCCGTTCACCG
Organism: Planctomycetaceae bacterium; assembly: GCA_002709225.1. GTDB lineage: Bacteria > Planctomycetota > Planctomycetia > Pirellulales > Pirellulaceae > UBA9264. Next base: position 15,010 of record PAQH01000057.1, on the reverse strand, counting down.
GCCGGTGCTTGGCTGAGTTGGGTGGCACGTGCCGTGAGGATTTGGGTGATTTGGGCTCGTTGCGCGTCGGTTAACTCGAGGTGTTTCGCGACGGTTGGGTGCGCCAACCGCAGGTAGTCGAAAGCAACCGGCGCCTGGGGTTTGTCCGCTTCCGCCGGTGCGGGGGATGTTTCCTGACCGGACAAGCGGTCGGCGACTGACCAGCCTAGTACCGTCCACAAGACGCATGGCCAGAGGAGTGCCCATGGCCGACTGAGAGCGGGTCCGTGGGTTGGTGATGACGCGTACGGCGCAGCAACCGCATTTTGAATGCTCATCCGTGAACCTTCCCTATCCTGAACTTTGACCGCAGAGATTCGACAAGCATAGTGATCAAGGGAAAATAGGTAAACACCAGCGGTTGCAAATTGTGGTTGATTCGGGTCAGCCACGCGTTTTCCCGATGGCTTGGCAAAGTGTTACCAGTTTTTGTCAAGTGGGGGCTTTCACTAGGCACGTTGCGTGGGTCTGTCGTGGTTGGCCGCTCATCGCCGTCTTGGTCCCACTGGTGTAGAATGGCATCCCGGATACGGCGACCTGATGCCGCCCGCCGCAGCCGGATCGGGAGACAGGCGACGTCCAATGGGAGTACCGTTGAAATGAGACATTCGCGTCATCGTAAACTGGTCCCAGCGCCGCAATTTCGGGACCCAACGCGGCAGCGCCGTCATAGCAGTGGAGACGCCAGAAGGCATTGTATGGCAGGGTGTTACGCGCTGCTGGCCGTGGCGTGGAGTGGACTGGGCTGCCTGGTTCAGGCCGAGGAGATTGATTTTCAAGGTGAAATCCGGCCCATCTTGGCCGAGCACTGCTTGCAGTGCCACGGGCCCGACAGCGCAGCGCGGGAATCTGACTTGCGGCTTGACCTGAAGTTGTCGGCCACTGGTTCGCGCGAGTCCGGTCCGCCTGCGATCCGACCAGGTGACGCAGCCGGGAGTCCGTTAATGCGCCGTATCCGATCACAGGACCCCGATTTTATGATGCCACCACCGGCGCACAACAAGCCACTATCGCAGCAACAGATCGAGCTGCTGGGACGCTGGATTCAGGCCGGTGCCCCATTCGAGGGGCACTGGGCATTTCGAGCTCCAGAGCGCGTCGAGCTCCCTCCGGCTGGGGGGGCAGCAGGCGACCACCCGGTGGATCGGTTGGTGACACGTCGACTGAGCGAACCGGGGTGGTCGTTGGCGCCTGCCTCGTCCGAGGCGGTACTGTGCCGCCGAATCCACCTCGATTTGGTTGGTTTACCTCCCTCGCCACAGGAAGTCGAAACGTTCATCCAGGACGCCAAGAACGACCTGGCAGACGCGATCGCGAAACGGGTGAACGAGTTGCTGACGAGCGCTCACTATGGTGAAAAGTGGGCCCGACATTGGTTGGACGTGGCACGCTACGCCGACAGCAACGGTTACGAGAAGGACCTGCCGCGGGAACAGTGGGTCTGGAGGAATTGGGTGATTGATGCGATCAATCGAGACCTTCCCTATGACCGTTTTCTGATCGAACAGATGGCCGGTGATTTACTTCCAGATCCGACCCAGGACCAGATCGTAGCCAGTGGGTTTCTTCGTAATGGAATGATTAACGAAGAAGGTGCGATTGTGGCTGAGCAGTTTCGTATGGAGGGGCTGTTTGACCGGATGGACTGTATTGGTAAGGCGGTACTCGGGTTGTCGCTGCAATGTGCGCAATGTCACAGTCATAAATTTGATCCGCTATCGCAGGAAGAGTATTACGGAATCTTTGGATTCCTGAACGATACCTACGAAGCCAAGTCGTGGGTTTACGAACCCGCGCAGCTGGAACGGATCGCGCTGATCGATAAATCGGTTGCGACCCTGGAAGCCGATATCCAACGTCGCCTGCCGACTTGGCAGGCCATGGTCGAGCGTTGGGCACAGCAGGAGCTCGGCAGCGCCCCTGAGTGGCAGGTTGTGGAGCCGTCGGACCAGGTTTGGGTGGGCGGAGTCAATCACCCCCAGAAACTGGCCGATCAGAGTGTGGTGATTCTGGGGCATCCAACCACTACCGGTGAGATGTATGTGCGGGGCGTCCCCAAATTCGATGGCGTGACCGGACTGCGTATTGAAGCCTTGACGTATGGTGATCTCCCCTTTGGTGGGCCTGGCCGCAGCCCGCGTGGTGTGTTTGCGCTGAGTGAATTGTCGCTCAGTGTTCGTCTACCTGGTACAGAGGACTGGCAGCCCCTGAAGCTGGCGGAAGCAAGTTGCGATTTCGAGGAGCCCACGCAGCGTCTGATTGAAGTGCCGCCCGAACCGAACGCCAAGAAACCCGATAAGCGATTGGTCGGACCCGTGGCCTATCTGATCGACGGTAGCCAGGATACAGCCTGGCGTTCTGATCGTGGCCCTGGGCGGCGTAACACCGAATCGGTAGCGGTCGTGCAATTGGCGGAGCCGGCCACCTTCCCAACTGGAACTGAGCTGAACATCAAGCTGGCAATAAAGCATTCATTACCCGGTGATGCCCGGCAGACGACGCAACTGGGGCGGATGCGTTTTGCGGTTACGCGTAGTCCACAGCCGCGCGCGCCAGACTATGGGTGGGCGGCCGGGTTGGCACTTGAGAAAGCGGCTTCGCAGCGGACTGCCGCGGAGCAAGCGCAGGTGTTCACGGCTTGGCGCAAGACCGTGCCGGAGTTGGCGGATATCAACCGGTCCATTGAAGAGTGGCAGCGAGCATTTCCCGAGGCCCCCACCAGTGTGCTGCACTTGGCCGCGCGTCGCGGGGATGAAACGCGCGAGACGTTCCTGCTCGATCGGGGCGCCTGGGATCGTCCTTTGCGGAAGGTGATGCCGCATGTGCCTGCGGTGCTCCATGACCTTTCGACCACGGGTGATGCGGATCGTCTGGCGTTTGCGCGTTGGCTGGCCGATCGGCGCTCACCGTTAACGGCCCGCGTACAGGTGAATCGAGTGTGGCAGGCGATGTTTGGCCGTGGTTTGGTGGCGACACCGGAGGATTTTGGAACCCGTGCCGAACGACCAGTTCACCTTGAATTGCTCGACTGGCTGGCAATTGATTTCATGGAGAACGGTTGGAGTGTCAAGCACTTGATCCGGACGATCGTTACCAGCCGTACCTACCAACAGGATTCACGGGTGACCCCTCAAGCTCGGCGGGACGATCCCGAAAACCGCTGGTTGGCAAGGGGACCGCGTTTCCGAGCGGAGGCCGAGGTGGTGCGAGACATCGCGCTGACTGTGGCGGGACTGTTGCATCCACGGATCGGAGGGCCGAGTATCTATCCACCAGTTCCACAGAGTGTGCTCAACGACAATTTCACGAGGCCGGATTACTGGGTGCCACCTCCGCCCCCGGAACGTTATCGCCGGGCTTTGTATTTATTTCGCAAGCGTTCGATGCCCGACCCGGTGTTAAGTACGTTCGACGCACCGAATGCAGATTTTGCCTGTGCACGGCGGGTGCGCTCCAACACACCGCTGGCGAGTCTCGCTTCGATGAATGAGCCGGTTTTCGTAGCCGCCGCGCGTGGACTAGCATTGCGGATTCTAGCAGAGGGAGGGGGGACTGACGCGAGTCGGGTGGACTATGCGTACCGGCTTTGTACGGGACGGGGGATCCGCTCCCAGGAGCAGGAAGTGGTCCTGACGCTGTTGGAGAGTCGCCGACGCGAGCTCGCGCAGCAGCCCGCGTCGGCGCGTGCCATGCTGCTGGACGAGGGGGGCCAGTTGCCTGACCAGGTGGCGAAGATTGGAATTGTCGAAGGGGCTGCGTGGATGGTGGTGGCTCGCGTGTTGCTTAATCTGGATGAGACGTTAACCAAGAACTAGGGACGGACCTGATGGGTATGCTGAGTGAAATTCGGCGGCTGCAGTCGCGGATTCTCAAACGACGCTGGTTTCTGAGTGAATGCGGTGTGGGGTTGGGGGGCGCCGCATTGTCAGCGCTGATGGGGAATTCCTCACATGGCGCTACCGGAAACGCCGACGCACGAGGTCCTCACTTTGCCCCGCAGGCCAAACGCGTTGTCTATTTGTTCCACGCGGGTGCGCCCAGCCACTTGGAGCTGTTCGACAATAAACCCGCCTTGACGAAGCATAGCGGTCAGTTGCCGCCCGCGGAGTTGCTGGCAGGCTACCGGTCCGCGTTCATCAACCCCAATTCGGCCCTGTTAGGTCCCCGGCATGGTTTTCGGCGCTATGGGGAAAGCGGGATTGAGATGTCCGAGTTATGGCCTCACACTGGCAAGCTGGCTGACGATCTCTGCGTAATTCGCTCGCTGCATACCGACGCTGTTAATCATGCGCCCGCGCAGATCATGCGGAACACCGGTTCCCCCCAGTTTGGTCGGCCGAGTTTTGGAACCTGGACACTGTACGGGTTGGGGACGCAAAACGCAGATTTGCCCGGTTACGTGGTTCTCAATAGTGCCAGAGGGACCAGTGGCGGCGCCAGTAATTACGGGTGTGGCTTCCTGCCAACCTCCCTGGCTGGAATTCCATTTCGCAGTTCAGGAGATCCAATTCTCTACCTCACGAACCCTCCCGGCTTCGACAAGGAGACGCAACGAGCGTCTCTCGATAGCTTGCGGCAACTCAACGAACTCGCCTATGCGGACGCTGGGGACCCGGAGATTACGGCCCGGATCCAGAGCTATGAAACGGCATTTCGTTTGCAGCACAGCGCGCCGGAGTTGATGGACCTCACGGCCGAGCCGCAGCACATTCTCGACTTGTACGGGATCAAGGATCGCAAAGAGTCAAGCTACGCGTGGAATTGTCTGTTAGCGCGGCGGATGCTGGAACGGGGAGTGCGGTTTGTCCAACTATTTCATGAAGTCTGGGATCAACACGGAAACCTGACGAAAGGGGTTCAGGACAATTGCCAGGCCACCGACCAGGGAACCGCGGCGTTGCTGTGGGACCTCAAGCAACGCGGCCTGTTGGACGACACGTTAGTCATTTGGGGGGGCGAATTTGGGCGTACACCGATGGTTCAGGGTGGAAACGATGGTCGGGATCATCACAATCGTTGCTTTACAACATGGCTGGCCGGCGGTGGGGTACGGGGAGGTTACTCACACGGTGAGACGGATGAACTGGGATTCAACATCGCGCGGGATCCCGTCCATGTACACGATCTCAACGCCACGTTGCTGCATCTTCTCGGGCTCGACCATACCCGCTTGACCTATCGCTTTCAGGGGCGTGATTTCCGCCTGACGGATGTACACGGTCGCGTGGTTAAAGAGGTGTTGGCTTAGGGCGCACAGCCACAACGCAGCCTAACCAAAGATGTCCCCAAACGCAGCCATTGCTTTTTCATCGGTGTCCGCGGGGTAGGCCTCCAGACCGACAGCGCCTGTGTAGCCGATCTCATGCAACGCGGCTGCGACGCGCCGGTAATCGATTTCCCCGGTGCCTGGCTCGTGGCGTCCTGGCACGTCGGCGACGTGGACGTAACCAATCAAGTCCGCGTGGTTGCGAATGGTCTCAATGACATTGCCCTCTTGGATTTGAGTGTGGTAAATGTCCAGGAGAATTCGGATGCGTGGGCTGCCGACCTGTTCCAGCAGACGGGCGGCGTCCTCGCAGTAGGGGATGGAATAGCCCGGGTGGTCGCGTTTGATGTTGAGTGGTTCCAGGTTGTAAACGAGGTCGTGTCGCTCGGCAATTTCCGCGACCTGGCAGAGTGCCTTGTACGCGGTGACCCAACGGGTTGCGGGGTGTGACGCGATCAAGTGGTTGCCGTGCCCCGCGTCATCGAGGGAGCCGGAAATCAAGATGAGTTGGCGCACATCAAGTTGTTGTGCCACGGGAAGGCAGTCGTGGACACCGGCAATCCAGGCGTCGACCCCGTCGGGGTGTACCATGCAGCCGCCGTCACGATAAACGACGTTTCCGATCATTGTACTGATGCGAACCTCCGGGGCAGCTGCCAAGGCCGCAATGTCACGGTCATGCCAACCCCAGAACTCGACCGCGTATCCAGCCGCAGCAATCTTGTGGGCCCGTTCCACAAAAGGGAGGGCGGTAAACAAGGTATCTGCACAGGCGGAAAGTTGGAACGCCATGAGAGCTCCTCTGAATGTGAGTATCCGACCCGCCCAGCATAACCCATGTGACATCGGTAGCCGAGCAGGAGGGGCTGGCTAGTCGGGGCAGGACTGGCTAGCCGGGTCAGGGAGAAGGCGTCACGGCGGGCGTGTTGGTGGTCTTCAGCCAGGGTTCCTGGTGGCAGTTGGGCACGCCTTCCAGCACGATGATTAACTGGTCGGCGGGCAACTGGTGGAAGACCTGCTCGGTGTCGCTGGTGGGCCAACGGACGATGAGTTTTTCGACACGCGTTGCGTCGTCCAGCCCGAGCGTCTGGCAGAGAGGGTTGGCGCCGAAGCTGCCACCGCTGTTCACGTGACGGAAAATTGACCGAGTAGTGCCATCGGCGGCTCGGATCACCGCTTCGATGCGGGTGCCGATCCCATCGCGATTGGAGGTGCGGCCGATCACCTGAACAGCCAGCCAGTGGCGACCAAATCCAGGGTTGTCGAAGAGTGTGTCGTGGAATTTGTCTCCGGGGAAGGCGCCGCCGGTCTGTGCGAACACGTCGAGGTCGCCGTCACGGTCGAGATCGGCAAAGGCCACTGCGTGCCCTTTTTGGAGATGGCCGAATCCACCGGCGAAAGTGATGTCCGTAAACCTCTGGCCCGCGTGACTGCGGTACATCACATTTGGCATGAGTGCTTCGTATTCGGGCGTGCCGGTTCCCAGATAGAAATCGAGAAAGCCGTCGTAGTCCAGGTCCCCGAAGTTGGCTCCCATGGGAAGCGTGTAATCGTCCGCGAGTTGAACTTCGGCTGTGACGTCGGTGAAGGCCCCCTGGCCATCACCGCGATACAGTCGGGCGGGTTCCTCGTCGAACGACTTCCCGAGATAGCTTTTGACAACGCTGCTGAGGCCATCGGAGTCTATTTGATAGCTCGCAACATAGAGGTCGAGGTGGCCGTCGTTGTCGTAATCCCAGAACCAGGTGGGGAAACTGTAGGTTGGGTCGCGGACATTACGTTCGGCGGCCACGTCGACAAAAGTTCCATTGCCACGGTTGTGGTAGAGTCGATTGGGGGCATTCAGGTTGGAAACGTAGAGCTCTGGGAATCGATCGCCGTCGCAATCTCCCCAGCTGACTCCTTTTGCGTAGCGGAGGTTTTCAACACCGGCCGCGCGGGCGACGTCCCGGAAGGTGCCGTCTCCATTGTTGCGGAAGAGTTGGGCTGGTGCGTCGACCGGGCCATCATGTTCGTTGCCGATGTAGAGATCGAGGTCGCCGTCGTTGTCATAGTCCGACCAGGCGCCCGTTTGGGTCGGTAGATGGCGGTTGCCAAGGCCCACCGCGAAGGTAACGTCGGTAAAGGTGCCATCACCGTTGTTGCGCACGAGTGAATTTGGATGGCTGCCGTGTTCCCCGAACCAGCCGCCACGGAGCACCACGAAGTCCATGTAGCCATCGTTGTTGTAGTCCGCTTGCTCCAGGTTGAGGCCGCCACTCAGGCCGGTCAGCCCGGCGGCCGCCGTGTGCTCGGTAAAAGAGCCGTCACCCGAGTTGACAAAAAAACGCAGGGGGCCGGCGGGATCCAAGGTTGATGTGACCACGTCAAACCAGCCATCCCCGTCGAAATCATGGACAATCGCACCGCCTGACAAATTGAAGGTGCTGATGCCACGTTCCTCCGCGATGTTGGGGAATCGTGGCCACACCTCCTGCGATTCAAATACACCAGTGGGAATACGGAATTCCGCGGGCACACCTTGGGGATACTCACCGATTGTCATGGCGGCCAGGTTCAGCAGCCACTGGGCTTTGAGGAAGTCACTCGAACCGGGTTCGGCGTGGGCCAAGACTTCAAGAAACATTTTGCTGGCCTCACGCGAGCCGTGGGGACGTTTATGGATGCCCTGGCCTGCAATTGGAAGGATACAGCTTTCTCCGGAGTGTTGCGCGCAGCAGTTCTGTGTTTCACCGAGCCGCAGGTACGCGAGACCGAGTCGGTAACGCACCTGGTTGGGAATATGCGGCGGCATCCGGTTTTGCGCTGTCGGAAGTAGTGCGTGGGCCGCCGTTAGGTGTTCAATCACTGACGTTTCGGCTCCCAGACGCGACTCTTCCCTGGCGAGTGCCATGTGGCCAATGAGAAAGTGGTGCTTGGGGTCGTTGACAGCCAGCGAATCGAGACGCGTCTGCCAGACATCGACCATTTTTCGCCCCAGCCAAGGATTTTGCTGGGCGGTCTCTTGGGCCAGTTGAGCGAGCAGGCGCAGCATCCGTTGGTGGCCGGAAACTCCCCGCGGCGTCTCCCGCGGGGGGAGCATGACGCTGGTGGAAGGACTGTCGGCCTCTCGTCCTGACGGATGGGTAAGCTGGTCTGTAATTGTCGAAGGGGGAGCCACCGATTCGATTGCGGGTTGTTCGCGGCAGGCGCCCAGTAGTAGGCATGCGAGCAGGGGGCTGCGCAGGAGTCGAGTCCAGGGCCCCCGTCCGGTCTGCAACGCATTTACCAGTTGCCGTATCAGCCATGTCGCGAAAAAAACGCCGTTGGCGTGTTCGCTGGTCATCGCCCCTGCCGGTGTGTGTGTCCGACATGGACGGACGGCGGTCGCCATGCTGGCGGAAATATCAACAAGCCCAACGCGATACTTGTCACGGAACCTCATAACGCAACCTTATAACAGGACCGTATGACGGGACCTTATAACACAGATCTTAGGGGGCGGCCACGGCAACGGTGGAGGCGAGGTGGGGAGCCGCTTGGCTGAGCACTGGGAACGCGGCGGAGTAGGCGACGAGGCGACCGGCTGTTACAACGTAAGCGACGGGTTTTTCCCAAATCGCCTAATGCGTTGGGCCTTCGCGACATCCTGGGAGTGTGCTTGTGATGATGGCATTCAGATCTGGCGTAATGCTTTTGTGGATCGCGGTATTTCCGTTGGTGGTTTCCGGGGCGGATTTGAAAGCGCTGATTGTCGACGGTCAAAACAACCACGGAGTCTGGCCCAAGACGACGGCGATGATGGCGAAATACTTGCAGGAGACGGGGCGTTTCTCCGTGTTTGTGGCTCGGACCCGTTTCACTTGGCAGGGAGACAAACTGCTCAAGCAATACGCCGTACCCGGCGCGGCCACGGTGGCTCGGCCACGACCGCAGCCGGATCCAGAGTTCCGCCCTAAGTTTTCTGATTACGATGTGGTGATCTCGAATTTTGGCAACGCCGCCGCGGCCTGGCCCCAGGCGACGCAACGTGATTTTGAAGCCTACATGCGCAAAGGGGGGGGCCTGGTGGTGGTTCACGCGGCGGACAATTCCTTCGGTGATTGGCCGGCCTACAACGAGATGATTGGATTGGGTGGCTGGGGCGGTCGCAATCAGAAGCACGGGCCTTACATCTACCTGTCGGCCGATGGCAAGGTGGTCCGCGATAGGAGCGCCGGGAATGGTGGACATCATGGCAGCCAGCATGCGTTTTCACTGGTCGTGCGTGATGCTGACCATCCGATCACGCGTGGCATGCCCATGCAGTGGTTGCACGCGCGTGATGAGTTGTACGACAAATTGCGCGGCCCTGGTGCCAATATGGAAATCTTGGCCACCGCGTTCGCCGATCCCAAGCATGGCGGGAGTGGTCGACACGAGCCAATGCTGATGACAATTCAATACGAGAAAGGCCGCGTCTTTCACACGCCGATGGGACACGCAGATTATTCGCAGGAATGCGTGGGCTTTATCGTTTCGTTGCAGCGTGGAGCGGAGTGGGCAGCGACGGGCAAGGTGACTCAGCCTATCCCGGCGGACTTTCCCACCCCGGGCAAGACGTCGACGCGGCCGTTTTCCACTGCGGCTGGTGATCAATAGACGGGACTGATCGCGGGCCACCAACCAGGACGGGGTGCACGGTCAAAAATTCCGGTGCTTCCGCCTAGCTGGCTGCGCCCGCGCTCACGATCTCGGCGAAAACGGCCGGGTTTAGGTTGCCTCCGGTAACCAGGCAAACCGACAGGCCGCGTTCGCTCTGCGGCAGGGCGAGTGCGGCTGCGGTGGCCAGTGCAGCGGAAGGTTCTGCGACCATTTTGTTGCCGATGGCTAGAATCCGCATTGCCGCTCGGACGTCGTCTTCGGAAACGAGCGCGATGCGGTCGACCAGTCGCTGCAACAGGGGAAACATCTCCGCTGTGATATAGGGGACTGCGACACCATCACAGATGGTGTCGCAGGGGACGCTGACCGGTTCCCCCACGTCCAGGCTGCGAGCCAAGGCGGGACAACCCTCGGGCTCAACCGCGATGATGCGGATGCCGGGCCGGAGCGATTTGAGCGCGCTGGCGACCCCACCCAGCAGCCCGCCGCCGCCGACGGGGATCAAGACGCTTTCGACATCGGGAAGTTCGTGGTGGATTTCCAGACCGATTGTGCCATGTCCGAGCAGTACATCACGGTCGGTCCAGGGGTGAATGAAGGCATAAGGTTCTCGCTCCCAAAGATGTTCGCGGAGGTAACGAAAGAGTTCGTCAACGGGCACCAGAACAGGTTCGCCACCGTACGCCTCCACGGCCTTGACCTTGCTCGTCGGCGCGCTGTCCGGCATCAGGGATCTGGCGGAAACACCAAAGCGATGGGCTGACCAGGCCAGGGCTTGTGCCGTATTTCCCGCACTGACGGTACTGACTCCCGCTTGGCGCCGCTGTTCGTCGAGTGATGCGACGGCGTGCCAGACACCGCGGATCTTGAACGAATGGACAGGCTGATGAATTTCCGGCTTGAGCAGAATATCGCTCTCTCCCTGGTACCGGTGGAGCGGTATCAGTGGGGTCGGTTGTACCACGTCACGTAGCAGAGTCGCAGCGCGGTGGAATTCGGTGAGCGTGGGCAAGCTGGCGTTCATAAGGACGAGTCTGAGCAAAGCCTGAAGGCGGGTTCATGTGGACCGAGGGGTGCCGATTTGGCAAAGCCGCGCGATTAGGATACCTCCCACCGCGATCGAGATGCCGATTACCCACAACAGGGCATCGACCCAGCACGCCAGGAGGAGGCAGCCGCCCAGCCCTAGCCAGGCAAAGAGCGGATGGTAAAGCCGTTCCTGAGGCGGCAGCTGCAGCGCCGCCAGGTTCGTGATAGCGTAATAGGTTAGCACTGTCATGGCACTGAAAGACCAGGTCGTTTTGACACTCCCTAGAGAGGCCAGTCCAGCGGTCGTCAAGCCGACCAGAAGTACCGCAATAAATGGAGTGGTACGGGCGGCATTAAGTCGCGCAGTCACGGACGGCAGGTCGCCCCGCCGTCCCATCGCCAGCACGACGCGCGACAACCCCAGGACCAGGTTTAATAACACGCTCAGCAACGCCGTAAGTGCGGCGGTAGCGACAAAGATCCGGACTCCGGGGTTGGGAAATTCGCGGGCCAGGATTTCCAGGAACGCGCCCTGGCCACGCGTTAGCTCTACCAGACGAACCGCGCCGAGACCGCCCACGGCGATGATTCCTACCAGCACGTAAAGTGTCCCGCTTACGCAGAGCGTAACGATGATGGCGCGGGGAATTGTCTGACGGGGGGCGCGTACCTCTTCGCCGAGCGTAGCGATGCGCCCATAACCTGCATACGCCACGAACATCAAAGCGGTTGCTTTAAGGAGGGGACCCCAGGAACCGGCCCAGTGCGAGTTGGCAGCAGGAAAGAAAGGTTGCCAGTGGGCCTGTCGTGCGAAGTCCACAGCAGGCAGCCCGCCGACGATGAAGATAAGAAGTCCCAGCAGGGTCCAGGCGACAATACAAGCGGTGACCTGGCGCGACCGCTGGATGCCACTGATGACGGTCAGTGTGGCCGCTGCGATGGTGAGCAGGGCGATCCGGGGGACCCAGAAGTCGGTGGAATTCAGCTTGAGGAAGTGTGCCAGATAGGAGCCGAAACCAAGTGCCGCGGTCGCCGCGGACGCGGATTTGGCCGCCAGGAACAGCCAGCCGGCGGCGATACCCAGCCAGGGGCGAAGATAGCGGTAGCCGTATTCGTAGGTGCCACCACTCTGGGAATGGTTTGCCGCCAGCTGGGCGCTGCTGAGCGCATTGCATGTTGCCAGCAGGCCCGCCAACGCAATGGCCAGTACCACGGCGGGGCCGGCCACTTCCGCGGCCAGTCCCAGTGAAACGAAAACACCCGTACCGAGTATCGATCCGAGACCCAGGACGGTAGCCCCAGGCCAGCCGAGTTGACGTTTTAGCCGCGCTGCTGAGGGGGCCGTTGGTGGCGGAGAGGTCGTCAAGCGTAAACTCGCAGCATGCGTAACGCCGGGCCACCGACCGGCGGTGTTCGGGGCTGGTTTTGTGCGGCGGCCACGGAGCCGCCGCAAGAGGCCGGGGATCTAAGTCAATTCACTCAGTGGCTTGCCGTGCGCCAGTAAGGGAATTGGGCGTCCCGCAAGGTTCCGTATCTCGTGACGTGGGTTGATACCCAGGTGTCGGTACATGACCGCCAGGATGTCTTCGGGAGAGGTTGGTCGCGTGGTAGGATATTCGGCCTTGCTGTTCGTGGCACCCACCACCTGGCCCGTTTGCAATCCGCCGCCGGCCAGAAGCACCGAATACGCTTGCGGCCAGTGATCACGGCCGACTCCGTTGCTGTTTTTGCTGAGACGCGGTGTGCGTCCGAATTCTCCCATGACGACCAGCATGACCTGCTCGTCGGTGCCACGTTCATAAATGTCGTCAACCAGGGCCGCGATACATTGATCGAGGTAGGGCAAACGCCGCGTCATGTAATCGCCAAAATGCCCCGGGCGGCCCGCGTTCATAATATGGTCGTCCCAATTGGTCCACTCAGGTCCAGTGAACGGGGTATTCATGAACATGGTGACCACGCCGGTGCCGGCTTCGGCCAGACGTCTCGCCAACAGCGCGCCCTGGCCCCAACGGTTGCGACCGTACCGGTCCTTGGTTTCATCGCTTTCTTGTGAGAGATCAAAGGCGGCGGCCGTCTGCGGACTGGTGAGCATGTTGAAAGCGAGTTCACGCATTTTGTCCGTAGCAAACAGTGCTTGGTGTTGGTCGGCGCCGGCACGCAGGGAGTCGAGGGAAGCCAGCAGATGCTTGCGATCGTTGAGTTTTTCGCCAGCGGTACCTGCGCTGATTTGGATGGGCGAGCGGTAGCTTTTTAGCGAGGGGTCACCGGCGTTAAGGGCTTTGTGCTGGACGCCAATGTACGTGGGCAGGGTCATATACGCTGCATTAGGCAGGGCCACGTATTGCGGCATCGCACTGGCGGCGCCGGCACGTAGATAACTAGTGACGTGCCCAAAGTCGGGGTGCTCGCTGCGACTAGTTGAGGTGGGATCCGGTATCGCGGGTGTTTTGCCAGTGAGGACCTGGATACCGCCATCACTGTGGCTGGCCATCGTATGGTGGCAACTGCGCACAATGGCCAGCTTGTCCGCAATTTGCGCCTGGCGTGGAAAGAGATCGCAGATTTCGATCCCCGGAACCGTTGTGGGAATGGGACTGTAGATACTACGGTACTCCGAGGGCGCAGCTGGCTTGAGGTCGTAGGTTTCCAGCTGCGAGGGACCGCCGTGGAGGTACATCAGGATTACCGAAGTCCGGCGGCGCAGGTTCCCCGAGGCGGCGCGCGCTGCCAGCAGATCGCTCAGATAGAGGCCGGTGGTGCCTAATGCACCAGCCTGGAGAAACTCGCGGCGGCGGAGCGGTCCTCTGCAATGTCTGTGTTGCATCGTATTTCCGGTCGGCTGTTCAGAACCCAGGATGGCTGTCGTTATCTTCGGAAAGTTTGGTCCCGGTGGGAACAGGAAACCACCAAAAAATCATGGGGATGTATCTGTGGCTGGCGTTAGCAGGGCTGGCCCGTACCTGTGGTCTGCTAGTATACCACGACGAGTGGGAATGCGGTTCCAGGTGTGGTGCAAGTGTGTTCCGTGCGAACCGGGGATGCGCCTCGATCCCCCGGCAAATCAGGCCTGCTCCATTTACAGCGCGTCTCTGGTAAGTCAAAATTGGCTCGCAGTACCGGCGCGGGACGCGCCCGCCGTTTATCGCCCCATTTCCAACTGGAGTCCGACCCGATGAAACGTATTGGCTGCTTTGCCCTGTTGGTTGCGATGAGTGTCAACGGAATGGTGACCGCCGAAGAGGAAAAAGTTGACGGCTGGATCAGTTTGTGGGATGGGAAGACCTTCAAGAATTGGAAGGCCAGTGAGAACACCAAGAGTTGGACGATCAAGGATGGCGCGTTTGTGGCCTTCGGCCCACGGAGCCACTTGTTTTACGTCGGGAAAGAGGCGCCCTTCACGAACTTTCATTTCAAATGTGAGGTGATGACGGGGCCGGTATCCAACGGTGGGATCTATTTCCACACCAAGTACCAGCAGAACGGTTGGCCGAAGTTTGGCTACGAGGCCCAGGTCAACAATACGCACGGCGATCCGAAAAAGACAGGTAGTCTGTACGACGTCAAGAACGTGTTGAAGGCACCGGCCAAGGACAACGAGTGGTTCACCGAAGAGGTCATTGTACGCGGTCGTAACATCCAGATTGTGGTCAATGGGAAAAAGGTCGTTGATTTCACTGAGGCGGTGGATCGCAAAGCGGGAGCTGATTTCACTCGCAAACTCGACAAGGGTACTTTTGCTTTTCAAGCGCACGACCCCAAGAGTGTGGTGCGGTTTCGTAAGATTATGGTCAAGAAACTTCCTTAGCCCGCTTGTGATCCAACAGCCGGGAAGTGAGCGGGGGAGACTCGCTTGCGTTGCTGAACGGAAGTTGCTGGCCGTGTGTGGTGGTGTCGCCGAATGTGGTTGTGTGGCCGAATGTGGTTGTGTGCAGGTACGTGTAGTTTGAGCCAACGCGCGAGTTGGGCGGACTTCGTGGCGCCGGCGGCGAGGTACAGCGGTCCAGGCCTCAGGCGGTAGCGGCCAGTGGTCCACCGATAACGTTGCGTAAG
>PAQH01000056.1 GCA_002709225.1 Planctomycetaceae bacterium | reverse complement strand
TCAATGTGCTGATCAACACGCCATTCTTCGTGGTGTGACCCACACGTTGGCAGCCCATCGCCTGGGTCAGGAGTACGTCAACACAGGTTCACGTCCGCTCCCAGCGCTCGAATACCCGGGATACGGTTCGGTGGTAACCAAAGAGTTGCCGGCCCCCGCCGATCTGCCCCCTTTCGTCGCCATTCCCAATACGAATCAACGGCCCGGTTTTCTGGGTGTGCAATATGCACCTTTCAGCACGGGTACGGCCCCGCAAGCTGGTCAACCATTTGGTGTTCGCGGGATTTCGCTAGGTAATGGTCTGACGGTTTCCGAAGTTGAAAAGCGTGGTGATTTGCTGAATGATTTAGATACAACATTTGACCGCTTGAAAGACAGTAGTCAATTGCTGGATGGATTGGACCAGTTCAGCCAGCAGGCGCATGCGATCATCACATCGCGACGAGCGCGAGACGCATTCAATATCAATAAAGAATCGCCGGCTTTTGCGCGACCGTTCGGCGAATCGCCTTTTGGTACCAGTTGTTTGTTGGCGACTCGATTGGTGGAATCTGGCGTGCGTTTCGTGACAGTTACTCTCGGTGGCTGGGATACCCATCAGGATAACTTCAGTCGCTTGAAAGACAAATTATTGCCCCCGCTGGATGAAGGCTTGTCGTCGTTGTTGACAGGTCTTTCCCAGAAAGGGCTGTTGGAATCAACAGCTGTTTTTGTCACGGGTGAATTTGGCCGCACTCCAAAGATCAACCAGAAAAGCGCTGAAGGTGGCCGTGACCATTATCCGCGTTGTATGTTCATGTTGCTGGCGGGCGGAGGCATTCGCGGTGGCCAGGTTGTTGGGAAAAGCGACGAGAAAGCGACTGGACCCGAGGATGAAGGCTTCTCGCCGGATGATGTTGCGGCGACTTTTTACCGCAATCTGGGCATTGATCATACTCGTGAATACCATTCCAACACGGGGCGTCCGATTTCGATTGTGCGAAACGGTTCTGTGATCGAACAATTGTTTTCTTGAACGGCCCCACTCGGCTTGCGCTGTGTGGTTGTTAGCTGTGTGGTTAATGGCCCGTTCACTTCATCAACAGGTTCTCTTCTTCAGGAGTTCGTTTTATGAAACGTGTTGTGACAACTCTGGCAATGCTGGTGATGATTGCATTGGTTGCCGCTCCAGCCATCACCGCTGAGGCTGACAAGAAAAAGAAGAAGAAAAAAAATCGATCCCGCGCGACGCGCGTGGTACCGCGGCTGGATAGACAATTGGCTGCCTTGGAGCTGAGTGATGAGCAAAAGGCAAAATTAAAGGAGCTGCGAGCCTCGTTGGCACCCAAACTGGTAGCAGCTCGAAAAAAAGGAAAGCTTTCCAAAACACAGCGTGAAGCGAGATCACAGGCACAAAAAAAGGCGAAGGCAGAGGGCAAGAAGGGAAAGGCAGTGCGCGCTGCGGTGGCAGCTGCAGCGGACTTGACGGAGGATCAGAAAGCAGCTCAAGCCGAGATTCGAAAGTTACAAGGTGAGTATCGCCGCGGCGTCATGGGGATATTGACCGCGGACCAGATCGCGAAAGCCGGGATCAAGCAGCCGAAGAAGAAAAAGAAGAAGAAAAAGAAGAAGAAGGAAGCGTCCGAATAGTCGCCTGGCTTTGTTGCGATCGCTGCGAAGTCGGGGCAACGTAGAAGTCTGGTAACGTCAAGACAGCCGGCTCCGTTGAGGAGCCGGCTGTTTTTGCGCGCGGCGTAATTCGTCAGGGCTGACGGAAGAGTGACCGGCGTGGCGTCAGGAATCAACCGATTTTGTTCTTCAATTCGCGAAGTAGCGTGACCGCTTGCCCGATATCCGCTTTTTGGCGTTCAGGGTCTTCTGCGATTTCTCGCTCGATGGTCAATGGTCCGGTGTAGCCGATTGCATCGAGTGTACGCAGGTAATTTTCCATTCCTACTGCCCCGTCACCGAGCGGTACTTCGCTTCCCCACGTCTCACCGGGTTGGTCGGACCAGGTGCCATCTTTACAGTGCACACTGTGGACGAGGTTGCCAATTTTCTGCAATGCCTCGATGGGTTCCCCGGTTCCGTAGAGGATCATATTGGCGGGGTCGAAGTTGACAAACAAATTGTCGCGCTCGACATCGCTGATGAACTGGAGGAGACCTTCGGCGGATTCTTGGCCGGTTTCCAAGTGGAGATCCTGGTTGTTTTGTTTGCAGTGATCCAATAAATCCTGGGTGACGTCAAGGACTTCTCGATAGAGTGGCGCACTGGTGTCGTGGGGGATGAATCCCAAGTGCAGGGCCACGACGTCGCAGCCCAATAATCGGGCGAAGTCGGAGATTTCTTTCATTTCGCGTGCCCGTGCGGCGCGCGTTTCAGGCGGTACCAGCCCGACTGTTTTCAGGACCGTGGGAATATCGGCGTAGCTTTCACCCTCAAACCCACCGAATACCGCGGTGAGTGAAATTCCCAAATCTTGGATACGTTTCAGGAATTGGTCGGCGTTTTCCTGGGTCCGGGTTGATTGGGCAGGGGCGTGTAGTTGAATGGTCGGCACATTGAGTTCGTGCGCGACTTCCAGTTTGACACCTAAGCCCGCGTCCACGCTGGTAAATACACCAATGGGCCATTTTTCCACGATGAAGTCTCCTAAGTGAGCAATTTGCCGCCAGCTGCTGGGCGGCCCCGCGAGTGTGTGATTTGACGGCAGCCATTTTAGCTTGCTGGAGAACGGCTTACAGTCGCCGTTACCCTGAAATGTCGGAATTGGTCGGGAGGCCCCGTGAAAGCCGGGATTAACTGTCACCTCCTGTCTCAAGTACCGCCATAAACGCTTTCTGTGGAATGTCGACTTGCCCGATCGACTTCATTCGCTTTTTTCCTTCGCGCTGCTTCGCCCAGAGCTTTCGTTTGCGCGAGATGTCACCACCGTAGCATTTGGCCGTCACATTCTTGCGCAGTGCAGGAACGGTCTCACGGGCGATGACACGTGACCCAATCGCCGCCTGAACTGCGACTTCAAACATGTGACGATCTAGCTCGCTTTTGAGTTTCTTGACAATTGCCCGCCCACGGCGCTCGGCGTCCGATTTGTCACAGATGATACTTAACGCGTCAACACGGTTACCGTTTACCAGGACGTCGACGCGCACCAGGTTCGCGGCCACATACCCAACGAGATCGTAGTCCATCGTACCGTAGCCACGCGTGACACTCTTCAATCTATCGTGCAGGTCGTAGATCACCTCCGCCAGTGGCAGGTCATAGGTCAGAATCGCACGGGTGGGGGAGAGATATTCGGTATCGCGCTGAACACCTTGTCGTTCCTGACAGAGTTTCATCACTGGGCCAATGTAATCTGCCGGTAGGATCACGCGCACACGTACGATCGGCTGCCGAAACTCGGCGATTTCACCGCTATCGGGTACCTCCTGCGGCCGGTTGATTTGTAGTGTGTCACCCCGTTGCGTGAGAATTTCATAGGTGACGTTCGGGGCAGTCTGGATCAGATCGATATTGGATTCCTGTTCCAGGCGTTGCTGAACAATTTCCATGTGTAGCAATCCGAGGAAGCCACAGCGAAACCCGAAGCCCAACGCGTCGCTGGTTTCTGGCTCGAAATCAAAGCTGGGATCGTTGATCGACAACTTTTCCAGAGCGTCGCGCAATTGCGAAAAATCCTGGCCGTCTGATGGATAGAGCCCGCAGTAGACCATGCGTTGTGGCTCCTGGTAACCTGGCAGTGCTGCTGCCAACTGTTTCGGATCGGCGACGGTGTCCCCAATATGTACCTGGTCCATTGATTTGATATTGCAGATCAGGTATCCGACCTGGCCGGCATGGAGCAGGTCACACGGCTGTTTGGTGGGTGCGAATTGACCTAGTTCCAGTACTTCGTGCGTGGTCTCTCCACGGAGAAAACGGATTTTCTGTCCCTTTTCGATTTTCCCATTCATGATTCGCACGTACGTAATCGCCCCGCGGAATTCGTCGTAGTGGGAATCAAACACCATCGCTTGGAGAGCTGCTTCGGGGTCACCTTGTGGAGGTGGCACGGTGTCGATCGCCGCCTCGAGTAACGCTTCGATACCGGCGCCGGTTTTGGCGCTGACACGAAGAATCTCGGTGGAGTCAAATCCGAGCGATTGTTCCATTTCCTGGCTTACGATGTCCGGTTGCGCATGAACCGCGTCAATTTTGTTGATGACCGGGATGATTGCCAGGTCGTGTTCTAGCGAGGCGTACGCGTTGGCAACGGTTTGGGCCTGGATGCCCTGAAAGGCATCGACCAGCAACATTGCGCCTTCGCAGCATGTCAACGATCTGGAAACTTCGTAATGGAAATCGACATGCCCTGGCGTATCGATCAAGTTGAGTTCATACGTGTCGCCATTACGCGGGTAGTACATTACGACGGCGCGTGCTTTGATCGTAATGCCACGAGCCCGTTCGAGTTCCATGTCGTCCAGCAATTGCTCCTTCATCTCTCGCTGTGAAACGGTGCCTGTGTATTCGAGCAAGCGGTCGGCCAGGGTACTTTTGCCGTGATCGATATGGGCGACGATACAGAAGTTGCGGATCAGATGGCCGCTGGTCGGTGGCATGGCGTTGGCAACGTGGCTAATGCGTCACAGTGGATGTGCTGGAAACCCCTTGGAAAACCACAGAGATCTTGGAAAGAGCTCTGTCACGGTACCGAACTTTGTTCGACACCGCAGCGACGATCGCGACGGTAGTTGATACGGGACTTATTGGCTCTCTGTGAACCAAGGTCGCCAGATCGGTCTACGCCGGCACGGACCAGTCGCGCTGGATTCTAACGACACTGCGCAAATGCCGCCACAAGGGATTTTGATCCTAGGTGGGGACTCCGTCGAGCGGTGGAAACCACTGTGACGTGGCCGGAAATAGCCGTTGTGCTGTTTCTGCGGCGACTCGGGTTGATGCCGTCAGTCGTTCTGGATCCATTGCCTCGGCCACGTTGAGATGTCCCAGTAACAGCTGAGCCAGTTGCTTGCGTTGCATACACAAATAACTGCGACCGAGTTTGCCACGTTCGATCCGGGCAGTACGTCGGCTCAACACGATCCGGAACTTTTCATCGTCACACTGAATTCCCAGCTCTAGTGGTAGCGACATTTGGGCCTGTTTGGCGCGTCGATGGAAAAGAGGAGCCAGGCGGCGGAGCAGCTTGATTGGCTCCTGGAGTTTGGCCATCCAGACCATGTTGTGGGCGGCCAGGCCACCGTGAAATTGACCACCTGCTTCTACCAGCATTTGATGTAACGGGTGATCGCGAGGGGCATCCAGTCGCACAGGATGGTGATCGCGTTCGATGGCGTCGCCACAGGCCCGTTCCATGAGTTGAGCTGCGGCCTGTGGATACTCAGCCGATGTCATTAGCTCGAGGATGCGACCATCTTTGACCACCGCGTAGCCGACGATTGGTTTAAGTTCTTCGTCGAGTTCCAACTTATCGGGGCCATCGATGGCCACATAGATCCTGTCATATCCGCGGCGACTGATGAGCCATCGCCAATACGCTTCGTTGCGAACCAATGGCCCATAAGTTCCCACAGTGTTTTCTTCATACAGACGATACAGGGCCGCTTCTTCAAAGTGCCGCCACAAGCGAATGCTGAGGCTGGGCTGGGTGACTTCTTCCATGACCCAGGTATCGCTACGACGGACCTGATGGTCATTGAGTTTGGAGAGAATGTCTCTGGCACCAGCTTCCGAATAGCTGTGCCGTCCGCAGACGACCCAACCTCGTTTTGCGAACCACTCTGGCCGTTGCGTACGCAACAAACCGAAGTCGGCTCCTTCTGCAGCCATCTGTGCATCTGCGGCCTGCAACAATTCAGTTGCACAGCCGCGTTGACGATATTCTGGGAGTGTTGCTAGATCATGCACACCGGCAAACGGCAGGTGCAGATCTTCAAATTGCATTTCGTGCTTGGTCAAGCGTAGGTGTGAAACGATTTGTGAACCACGTTTGACCAGCAACCGATCGGTCCACTCGTACAACGAGTCCTCCGTTTGCGCATGGAATTCGGCAAGAGAAGGTTGTTGGAAGATGCTGACCAAAAACGAATGAATCAAGGTCTGGTCAGCGGCGCTCGCGGGAGTGACACGTGGCTGAAAGTCGCGCCACATCGTATTGGCGTCTGACTTCGCGACTCTCGACCACGGCGCACGTAAATCCACCGGGACTGCGGAGCTCATCACAGACTCCTTTCCTGATTGCAAGTCGATCCATCTACAACTCCGATGCGAATCAGGTTACCGACTTTTTCTCAGACTTCCAGTAGGAAGGCGAAAATCTATCAGATAATTCAGTCATGGCTCGGCGGTTCGCCGATCATTTTCCGTTGCGGACTCTGCCAGATCAGCAACGTTAGCCAAAAGCGGTTGCAGCGTTTCTTCGGGGAACAGGCAAAATGCGTATTCTCGAGAGCCGAGAACTTGTTCGCGTCGAACCTGCTGTAGTGCCCTTTGCCGTTGTTCCTGCAGCGCCGAGCGCTGGTCTGACACGAATCGTTGAAGTTCGACGTTGGCTGTTTCGATACCGCGGTGTCGGGACAACCGTTGTCCGCGTGGCAGGTTTGTATGAATCCACTTGTGTTTTTCTGCGATCAACGCCTGCGTGTTTTTGTCCGATTTGATGTGGCGTTCCGCGTGAAAACGCAATTCACGCAACTGACGATTGATATTACGAAGTGATACTGTGGCTGTTTTGGATTTGATAACAGGTAGCCATGCGGTCGCGGTTGCGGTCAGAAATGACGGGGGGTGAATGCCAAAAAAACGCGTGATCAAGACGTCAGTTAGCTGGTCATACTTGTCTCCGCCAATGCCATGAATGAACAGGTCCGCCAGCAATAAGCGGATGGACATGGTGGTGGTAACAGCGCGCGGGCGGATGGTTACACCTGTGCCGGACAGCTTACTCAACTGCTCGACGGCATCATCAGCGAGGCGGTCTTGGTCCAAGGGCAGGAATGTTCGAAAAGCATGGTGATCGGACAACTCAAGACCCCGGTCCACGTGGCGGATATGCAGCGCTCGGCGCTGTGGATCCAGCTGGGTCCAGACCCAGAATGGTGCTTCCAGCCACTCTTCACGCTGCTTGAGATTGGGGAATGGGTGCGCCTGACTACGGATCCGATTGACGATTCGATACTCTTCCAAAGCCCGGTTATGAAGTAGCACAAAACGAGGGAGATGCGCCAGGAGGTGAACGGTGAACCAACGGAAAGATTCGGTCTGGCAGAGGTGACTAAGCGGAACTTCAAACGTATCCATGTTCCAGCGCGCTTCGAGTTGATGCCGCGCTTGCGCGAGGCGTTGGCCCAGATTGTCTGTACGTTTGGCGGCCAGAAGTGCCTCTACCCAAAGGGGCTTGATGAGAGGATTCTTGACTAGAGGTCCAATGTTGTCGACGACTCTATCACCAAAAGTCGAAAACGCGCTGTCATCGAGTACTGCGCGTTCTTCAAAGGGAAGCGGCAGCGTGTTTTGATCGCAAGCCAAGTGAGCGAGTTGGACTTGTGTACGCGATCCATTGGGAACTGTGATGGACGGACTGGGGCAGAGGTCATTGTCGATGATCACGTTGAGGGCCGTGCCATGGACACCGCGGGTGATTTCAGAGAGAACGAAGTTCTTGAACCAGACACCCGGATGGAAGAGCCATGGTTGGTGTCCCGAGAGCAGTAGAGGCTGTTCGGTCCAGGTTGCCGCGTTGGACGCCCGCTTCAGGGAAGGGAGATTTCGGTACTCCGAGGTGTACTGCGCGGCGAGTCGGCAGGCATCCAGTCGCGCCGCCGCGCGCAGCTCGTGTAGCGAGCGGCCTTGAACGTCATACGCCGTTTCAGATAGTTGCTGTGCGTTGCGCCACATTCCCTGGACCGCTGCGGGAAGCGCAGGGTCCAAGAGTTTTTCGCCTGACAGCGCTGGCGCACGCAAACGTTTGTATACCAGCTCGCCGGCCGGCGCTTTCATGCGCTGCCCTCTTGCCAAAATGCGATTCAAACCGCGGTGTCTAATGTGGATTTGGACAGACTACGATTGAGTACGTTGTGGTAGTAGTCGACCCGGGTCTGAACATCGTCCAGTGGTCCACCAAAGGACCTTGTTTCATCAAGGTAAATCAAGGGGACTCCGAGCTCTTTGATGGAGAGTCCCGCTGCCGCCGCAGCGACCCATAGTTCCAGCGGCATACCATAGCCGTCCTCACTTAAATCTAACTTGGCGAGCGCAGCGGTGCGATATGCCTTGAAACCGCAGAACGCGTCGGTCAACGACAAGTTGAGTCGATGATTTAGTTCTGTTGTGATCTGCTCATTGACCATGCGTCGCTCGGGGGGAGGTGCATTGTCTTCCGGGAACAGATCCAGATATCGGCTGCCCGAGACAATGTCGTAGTCGTGGCTGGCCTGTACAAAACGCGGGATGCGTTGTGGCTCGTGCTGGCCGTCACAGTCAATCGTGATGATTGCGTCAAACCCACGTTCGATTGCGTCAGCGAACGCGGTGCGCAAGGCGGATCCGTAGCCACGGTTGACGGGGTGTGAAATCACGCGCACGTCGTCGCGGCGCGCCAGCAATTCACCCGTCCCATCGGTCGAGCCGTCGTCAACTACCAGTACTTCCGAACTGAAGTGGCAGACTTGATCGAGAACCGAGTTGAGATGGCGAGCCTCGTTATAGACGGGCAACGCGGTGAGTGAACGGTAGGTCATCTCGGCGAGCGGGGAATGTTGGGGGCGAATTATCAGTATCTCATTCTACTGCACGAACCACCCGGGCACAGTATCCGCAGCAATCTTTTCCCGGTCAATCGTGAAATTCTGGAGACCTCCGGAGACGGCTATGTGGCGGACGCTGCGCGAGTACTGCTGCTACGTCTGCGAGAAACGAATTACAACTGCGACGATTGTGTGTGAGCGGAAAAACGATAAGGTGGTTCGATAGTGCTGGTTTTCCGGTGTGGGTTGAGGTTACTCCCAAGACTACCGGTTTCATGGTTCTGGTTTGGCCAATCGCCGCAGCCAGGTGTCCCGCTGCGTCTGCTTCGACAGGGTGATCGAGCGAATGAGCTTCGAGACACATGATATCGGTGGGCTCGAACAAGGTGTGATACTCATCGATCACGGCTCGCGCCGCGACGCCAGTAATCAGCTGTTGTTGGAGGTAGTCGCGATGTTTCGCGCACAAAACAACTACCGCATCGTTGAGCCCGCACATATGGAGATAGCTGAGCCTTCGTTGGCGACTGCCTTTGCGCGTTGTGTTCGACAGGGGGCTGAATTGGTGATTGTCCACCCGTATTTCTTGATGCCTGGTCGTCATTGGGATGAGGACATTCCAACGCTGGCTGCCGCGGCTGCGCAGGATTACCCAGGGATCTGCTATCTGGTGACTTCACCACTCGGATTACATCCATTAATGGCAGAGATCATTCGCACTCGTATCGATGATTGCCTTGAACAAGTACAGGGCCGCGGCGCGCGTTGCGGGATTTGTGAAGAGGGTCGTACCTGTCGGATTGAGACCATTCCCGGCTCGGGACGCACTTCGCCCGGTCTCTGACTTGTGACATGACCGGCCGTGTAAAGGGTGATGAAAGAGTGTGGTAGACACGCGTTCGGATGCGAGTCAGGGTGAGGGAGGACACAATTCACCGCTGGCAATCTGTTCTCGAAATCGACGCAGCGATTGCCGAATTCCTTCCCGCAGATCGGTTCTGGGCATCTGGGGAAATGCCGCCAGTGTTTCATTTTCATCGAGATCACATACAAATGGCATGGATGTGGCATCGGTTGCCACTGCGACGTCGGCAGCCAGCGAGAATTCACTGGCCGCTTCACGTAGTAGCTCGAGAAACGTGCCGACCTCTTCCGTTTTCCCTCGCAAATTGAAAACACCGTAGCCATTGAATGGCCGGATAGCGGCCTGACCAAAACCGGCTGCGACGTCGTCTACGAAGTGGTAGTGTTCACGGCCTTGATAGGGCAGCCGGTAAGGGGTTTTGAGAGCGGCCGACTTGATAGCTGTTGTCGGTGCGGAGGTAAGCCCTTGATCGCGGCCGGGTCCATAGGTTGTGGCCAGTCGCAAACTGACAGTTGGGATACCTGTTTGTTGATGAAACGCTTGTGCAATTCCCTCGCCGGCGACTTTCCAATAGCCGTAGAGATTGGGTGGTAGGTAGGCGGCAGTCACGGAAACCGAATCGCTTGGATAGAGGCTTCGTTGTCCATAGACTGCGGCTGAGCTGGCGAATACGACGCGGTCAATCGGCGCCGACGCTTGAGCAGCGGATCGAAACAAATTCACTGTGCCCGTCACATTGACGTCCATTCCGACCAGTGGTTGCGCTTGGCAATCGGGTGTTTGTAATGCAGCCAGGTGAATGATTTGACGAGGTTGCGCTTGCTCAACTGCCTCCTGTAGCCGATCCAAATCCGTGACATCTCCGGCGATCCATTCCACACGGGAGTGGTAGGCGGTATCCAAGCGGCTTAAATCGCGCTTGCGACTGAACCCGACGATGCGGTCGATACCATGGTCAAGCAACCAGCGGCACGTCGCGGAACCAATACAGCCAGTCGGACCTGTTATGAAGGCGGTGTTCATTGTGCTTCAACCAATCATGTGGACCAAAACCAACCCAGCGACAGAACCAATCCAGCACAGTCGCCCGTAGCCTTGACAAGCCGAGGTCGGTTACCGCGGGGCGTCCTCTCGACTGAGCCCAGCCTCTGGTTACTTGCTGACACGGCTTCGATTTCGGTAATCATTCCGTGGCCTCTGATTCTTGATTCGTGAGCGATGATTTTCTATTAAACCGCGTTCACCGCATTGATCCAAGTCATGGCTGCTTCGGTTTCGTGGCGGCCGTCGCGTCGGGAACGAGTCGCAGAGTTGGCGGTGAGCTTGCTCATATGATCACGTGCCGGAGTTTTTGCGATTCCGGGGAATATATCGCGTGGTTGCCTGTTACCATTGCTACGCAGATGAGAGCCAGCCACAATACAAGAGTGCGAGAAATACCGTGGTCTGGTTGGCCACGGGCAGGCGGGAGTTGGCGGGCCTTGGTCCTCCGTTTGCCGTGGGCGTGAAGGTGTTGTGGACGCAAAGGAATCAGAATATGCCGTCGCGGTATTTGTCATTGGCATTGCGGGCACGGAATGTCGTCGTACTCGGTGTCGCGCTGGCTGGTTTATGCAGACTGCCGTCAGTTGCGTTTGCCGAAAGCGGCTCCTTTGAATCTCAAGTTGCGCCACTGATTGCGGCCCGTTGTTTGGAGTGTCACAACTCCCGTGACCGGCAGGGCGGTCTGGATTTGACGAACGGACCGGCGGTCCTCAAAGGAGGTGAATCCGGAGCGGTGTTGATTCCGGGCAAACCGGTCGACAGCCTGTTGATTCAGCGCCTGGTAGCGGGAGAAATGCCACCTCCACAAAAAGGTGAATCTCAAAAGCTGCCGGCGGCCGAAATCGCGATTCTTGAATCCTGGGTCCAACGCGGTGGTGATTGGCCACAAGGCCGGGTTCTGGATCGCGATGAGCGGACAAGTTCCGTGCGCGCGGGTCGAGATTGGTGGTCACTACAACCCCCGCGTCGTCCGCAAACACCCCAGGTGGACCACGTGGATCGAGTACTCAATCCGGTTGACCAATTTGTGTTAGCCAGGATGGAGAAAGAAGGTCTGGCGCCTGCCCCGCTGGCTGACCGTCGAACCTTGATTCGTCGCGCGTCATTTGATTTGCGAGGTTTGCCGCCAACTCCCGAGGAAATTTCTGCATTTGTAAGCGACACTTCTAGCGATGCGTATGAACAGTTGCTCGACCGCTTGCTCCAATCTGAGCACTACGGTGAGCGCTGGGGGCGGTACTGGCTGGATCTGGTGCGGTTTGCCGAAACCTGTGGATACGAACGCGATCAACTCAAACCAAACATTTGGCGGTATCGGGATTGGGTGATTGACGCGTTCAATTCTGACTTGCCGTATGATCGATTTATCACCGAGCAACTTGCTGGAGACGAGGTTCCCTGGCGCAATGAACAATCGGTGGTCGCGACGGGAATGCTCCGCGCGGGGACCTGGAATGATGAACCCAATGACCCATCCGATTATCTTTATGAACGGTTGCAGGACATGATCCATGCGACGAGTTCTGCGTTCCTCGGATTGACCGTCAAATGTGCGCGCTGTCACGACCATAAGTTCGACCCGATCCGGCAAACCGACTACTACCGGTTTGCCAGTTTTTTCTGGGCGGGTTACACGGGCCAGGCCAATCAGGGTGGCCCTGACAAGAATCAATTGGGATCGGATGCCTTTGGGTGGACCGACCGAGGCGCTGTAGTGGAACCGATTCGGTTGCTGATCAAAGGTGATCGTCATCGCCCGGGGTCAATTGTGGAACCTGGGTTCTTGTCTGCGATTCCGCAATTAGATCGCCCTTTGACGCTACCTCCAGAAGGGAGCAAGACTACGCAGCGACGGTTGCAATTTGCGCGTTGGCTGACTGATCGCGCGCACCCGCTGACAGCTCGGGTCATGGTAAATCGGTTGTGGCAGCACCATTTCGGGCAGGCGATTGTGAGGACTCCCAATAATTTTGGCTTCAAGAGTAACCCGCCGACCCATCCGGAATTGCTCGACTGGTTGGCGGTTGAGTTCGTGTCGGGTGATTGGCAGATCAAGCGCTTGCACAAGTTGATCATGATGTCGGGAGTCTACCGTCAGTCATCGGTCCATCCACGTTACGATGAGTTTTCCGAAAAGGACTTCACGAATCGTCTCTGGTGGCGTCAGAACCGTATCCGATTGGATGCAGAGGCGTTGCGCGATGCGATGTTAACCGTCAGTGGGCAGCTTAATGTACAGATGCAAGGTCCGAGCTTCTTCCCCAAGATGAGCGCGGATGCGTTGGAAGGTTTGTCGAGAAAAGCGCGAGCGTGGACCGTCTCGACCGCTTCTCAGCGATCACGCCGCAGTGTTTACATGATGACCAAGAGATCTCGTTTGCTACCCTTTATGACGACCTTTGACTTTGCGGACACGACTTCGTCCTGCGCGCAGCGTGAGGTGACAGTTGTCGCTCCCCAGGCTCTGGCCCTATTGAATAACCACTTTGTACACGCGCAATCGCGTGCGATGGCGGATAGGTTACTACGTGAAACCGGTTCGCAGCAGGCAACAAGGTCGACGATTCGCCGTGCTTGGCAGCTGGTGCTTGGACGGTCACCCACACGGCCGGAAGTCGAGTTTGCGGAAGCACATTTGCAACAGCAGTTGGTCCAGTTGCGGACCCGCCAGGAGGAACGAGTGCCAACGATCGTGGAGGCGAAACAACTACCTGTGCGGACGTCCCTGGAGCTATGGTTGCGTGCTGATCGGGGGGTGGAGTCCGATGACCAGGGTCGGGTACTTGTTTGGCGCGATGTTGCCAATTCTGAGCGGGTTCCGGCCGATGCGCATCACGCCTCACAGGCGAATCCAGAACGCCGGCCTCAGCTGGTGGTTGCCGCACTGGGAGGCAAACCGGCCGTGCGGTTCAGTGGTCGCGGCACGTTCTTGCAACTTGCCGGACAGGTGGTTCGATCCCCGCAGTTCAGTCTGTTTGCCGTGGTGACCGATTTGGGAGCTTCTGGACATCGCGAGGTGATTTCCAACTGGAACAGTCGCAACGGGAATAGTACCACTTCACTGTTCCTGGGAACTACTGGAAACGGGCGTGTTCGTTTTACCGATGCTTTCAATCCGGCGGGCGTGATTAAGAATCCCCAACAGGTGTTTGTAATCACAGCGATCAATGGAAGTCGAGAAGCTGTTACGTTTCAGAATTCTGAGCCGCTAGCGCGGCAGGACCAATCATTGTCAGCACGCGTATTGAATTCTCCGTACGTCATCGGAACGCAGGGTAACATTAATGGAGAATACTGGCACGGCGACATCGCTGAGTTACTGGTATTTGATCGAGCACTGCCGCAGTCAGAGCGTGAGCAGGTGTGGGGTTATCTGGCATCCCGATACGGAATTCAGATCACACCGACGCAACCGGATCCTCAGCGTTTGGCATTGGCTTCGCTTTGCCATGTGCTACTGAATACCAACGAGTTCATTTTTGTAGACTGAAATCAGCTTGCCAACGCTGAAACAAAAGACGGTGAAACAAATGAACATGTTCAACCGAGAGTCTCCCCACGCGCAGATGTTTCCGTGTGGCCAGACAAGACGTGAATTTGTTTGGGAAATGGGTGCCGGTTTTACTGGGATGGCCCTGGCTGCAGAACTGGCAAACGATGGTTTTTTCGCCCGTCATGGCGTGGCCGCGGAGCGTCCCACACCCGCTGGCCCGCTGGCCCCAAAGCCGCCTCAGCATCCCACACAAGTGAAGAGTTGTATCTTTTTGACAATGAATGGAGCGCCAAGTCAGGTCGATACGTTTGATTACAAGCCAGAGCTCAAAAGGTACTCTGGCATGGAGTTGCCGAAGGACAAGGAGTACATCAATTCTGGAGGGCGCAAAGTTGGTTTTCTAACGGCCAATTGGCGTCCCTTTCGGCCGGGCGGGGAAAGTGGATTGATGATCTCCGACTACTTTCCCAACGTCCGCAAGCACGCCGACAAACTGGCGGTTATTAATTCGTGCCAGGCGGATAGCCACGCCCACGGTTCGGCATTGGTTGCCATGAACACCGGCAGCACCTTTATTGGCAGGCCCTCTCTGGGGAGTTGGTGTGTTTATGGTTTGGGGACGTTGAATCAGAGCCTGCCAGGTTATGTCGTAATGTTGGATAAACGCGGAGGCCCGATTTCAGGGCAACCCAATTGGTCGAGTGGCTTCATGCCCTCGACCTTTCAGGGCACCCTGTTCCGTCCTGTCGGTAACCCAATTCTGGATTTGCAAGGCCCCAAGTACCTCGACCGCACTTCCCAGCGCCGGCAGTTGGATTTATTGGAGAAACTGAACCAGCGCCATTTGCGTGCACGACCGGGGGGCCAGGAATTGCTGGCTCGCATGCAGTCTTATGAATTGGCATTTCGAATGCAGTCAGAAGCTCCCGAAGCGGTTGATTTAGCGCGCGAATCTGCCCGTACTCTTGAAGCCTATGGCGTCGGTAAACAGCCGACTGACGAGTTCGGTCGGAATTGCTTGATCGCCCGTCGACTTGTGGAACGGGGAGTTCGGTTTATTCAACTGTATTCGGGGGGTGGTCACCTGGAAGATACTTGGGATGCGCATGAAAGCATTGAAACAAACCACGGCAAGCACGGTGCCGAAGTTGACTTGCCGATCAGTGCGCTGCTGACAGATCTTGAACAGCGCGGGTTATTGGAAACAACCCTGGTGATCTGGGGTGGCGAATTTGGCCGCATGCCGTTCAGTGAAGGCAAAAATGCACCCGGAAGAAATCACAACCCGTATGGTTTTTCGATGTGGTTAGCCGGTGGCGGTGTGCGCGGCGGGATGCAGTATGGTGCTACCGACGAATTTGGGTTTGCGGCGGTTGAGGACAAAGCGCACGTTCATGATGTTCATGCCACGGCATTGCACTTGATGGGGCTCAATCACGAGCACTTGACTTATTTTCACCAGGGCCGTGAAGAAAGCCTGACCGATGTACACGGGCGCGTCCTGCGAGGTGTGTTGGCCTGAGTCCCTGGCACCAGCTGGAGTCCTGCCAGACGGTCTGACCGCGCAGATGGGGGCGCGGCGTTCAGGAGCAGCTTTGTGTGGTTCACGAATCGAGTAGTGCGCGTGACTTATCTGTGGACGGGTGCGTTGTCGGATTGCTGTCCTCGGCGGCGGACTTTTCTACAGGTTGATAATACGGGTTGATGATGATTCGAGATCGGTCTGTCGTGCGCGCTGTTTTTGCTGGCGGAGTGTGAGGCTGAGGTCGACCGGACGATGGGTTGCCGGAGATTTCGGTTGGCCAGGGAACGGCTGCATAGCCCGGTTGCGGTGCCTGCAATTGTGAGGGGGAGGCAAAGGGGCTCACTCCGTAGGGTCGTTGATAACGAATTCCATAGTAGACCGGAGGATGCAGTGCGAAATAGGGTGGCAAGGGTAGTCGTCCCAGACTGTAGAGCGAACGGCTATACAGCCACGAGTCCGACGAAAACCATCGATCGCTGGGAGCCTCCGCTGGTAGTGTTGATGCCACGCCCAGGGTGGCGATGATGCCATAGATTGCCTTGCGCAGGATGGCATTCATGATTGAGTTCCTTGCAATGGTGGTGTTCACGAGAGACCTTGGTATTCTTTCACGGTAATTGCCCGCCCGTCGATTACAACCGTAACGAGCAACTGGCATGAAGCTGCCTGGATTTACCCGTCTTTTGAAACGACGCGCCGGAGAACTGGGTTTTCAATTGACCGGCGTGTGTCCGGCAGTTTCACCACAGGGTCTCAGTCGCTTTCACGATTGGCTCGCGGCCGGCTACGCTGGAGAAATGCGTTATCTGATTGACCGGCAGGCAGCATATACCCATCCTCGATCGGTGCTCGATGGGGTTCGCAGTATTCTGATGCTGGGTATGAACTATCGTTCTGGAGAATCGGTTGCCGCGGAGCAGTCTGAAGGTCGGGTCTCATGTTACGCGTGGGGCACAATCGACTATCACGACTTGATCCATGAGCGATTGAAAGAGCTGGTGCGCTGGTACCATCAGCAGGATCCCGGGGCCCGGTTGCGGGGTGTGGTTGATACAGCGCCTCTTCTAGAACGCGAGTTTGCGCAGCTTGCCGGATTGGGCTGGGTAGGTAAACACACGCTATTGCTGAACCGGCAACAAGGGAGCTGGTTCTTTTTGGCTGCGCTACTCAGTGACCAGCTACTCGAATACGACACTCCTTACGAAAGTGACTATTGTGGGAGCTGTCGCGCCTGTTTGGATGCGTGTCCAACGGCCGCGTTTCCGGAGCCGTACGTCCTCGATGCTACGCGTTGCATCAGTTACCTGACGATCGAATTACGGGATTCGGTCCCTGCGGAATTACGCGACGGGATCGACAATTGGGTATTTGGTTGTGATGTCTGCCAGGAAGTCTGCCCCTGGAATCGCGCTGCTCCAGCTGCGCAAGAAAGCCAATTCGCGGCGGATTCTCAGCAGTATCCATTGGATGTTGTACGACTATTTGATTTGGATGAAGCGGGGTTTCGCCAACGCTTTCGGAAAACGCCTTTATGGCGTTCAAAACGCCGAGGCTTGTTGAGGAATGCCGCAATCGTATTGGGTAATCGACCGTCGGCGAGAGGTCTGGATGCACTCTTGAAAGGTTTGCATGACCAGGAGATGATCGTCCGCGCCGCAGTGGCGTGGGCGCTCGGCCGTCATCGGCAGGTGGCAGCTACCGAAGCATTACGAGCGCGTTTGGCCGAGGAGTCAGAGCCTGCAGTCCGCGCTGAGATCCAATCGTCATTGGGGACGTGATGCGCGTCAAGATAGAGAGCGGTCTCAATAGACCGGCAGACGTCGGTAGGACAGCGGCCGTTTGCGGGATCAATAGAAAACGCCTCACGGAGTCGTGGTTGACAAGACTCCGTGAGGCGCTGGATGGTTAAGACATCGCCGTTGAGACGGTAAGAGTCTATTCAGCCTCCTCTTCGCCAGCCTCCTCTTCGGCTGGTGACGGATGCAGTTCCTGGACTTCGTCTCCGAGCGCGAAGATCCGTAACGTATCTTTGTGGCTACCGGTGGCAAACAACTTTCCGTCGTTGGAGAACGCTACGGTCCACACACTGCCTTTGTAGCCGCTTACGGTCTTGGCTTGTTGCTCAGACAGCTCATCACGTTTGGCTTTCGCCTCGGTGATTGCCTTGTCGGCAGCCGTTTTCTGATCGGTGAGCGCTTTGACCTTAGCGACCCCGTCAGTGGCCGCCTTGTCCGCGGTCTGTTTTTCCTTTTGGGAGTCTGCCAATGGCCCCTCGGTGATTGTCTTTAATTTGGCCGAGAAATCCTTGTCTCCCTCGAAAGCCTTGGTCTTTTCGGCAGCCGCCTTGGTGGCTGCTTCCGCTGCTTTCTTAGCGGCGTCACGCGCCTCCTTGAGAATCTGGTTGTCCTTGGCCAGTAATAGTGCGGCTTCGACTTGTTTGAGTTCTTCGGGCAGCCGTCGCGAATCGACGATCGCGGTAATGGCTTCCGCTTTTTTCTGTGCCTGGTCGGCTGCAGTTTGAGCGGGACCTAGCTCATCGGTGGCTTTCTGTGAAGCCGCTTGATTGTCGGTAAGTTTCGTGAGCGTAGCTTTGACTTCGGCTGACAATTTCATTGCCAGTTCGACATTCCAGAGCTTCGTGGACCGGTCATGGCTGGTACTTGCAATGGTCTTTCCGTCAGGTGAGAAAGCTACGTTGCTGACCCAGTCCTTATGTCCCACGAGCGTCGCCAGTTCTTTTCCGGCTGCGTCCCAGAGCTTGATCGAGCGATCGGCGCTGGCGGTCGCGATTTGGCTACCGTCTGCGGAAAACTTGACATCCCAGACAGCGTCACTGTGACCTTCCAGTTTGGCTGTCTCTTTTGGTTCTGCTTCCTGCCAGGCCCAAAGTTTGACCGTTTTGTCTGTACTGGCCGTGGCGAGCGTCTTACCGTCGCGGGAAAATGCGACCTGGTAGACCGCTTGTTCGTGGGCTTTGATCGTCTTGACGATGTTCAACGCCGGAGCTTCTTCGGCTTTGCCAGGTGCGGGCGGTTGCTCGGCGGCCTGGGGAGCGGCTGTCAGATCCCAGATTAGAACGGACCCATCTTCACCAGCGGAGGCAAAGTGCTTGCCATCGGGAGTGATGGCTACGCTACGGCACCATCCCTTGTGTTTGGCGAGGGTCGCTTTTGCTTTCTTGCTTTCGACATCAAAGACGATGACCTTGCCATCGTAGCCACTGGTGACCAGTGTTTTCCCGTCGGCGGAGATCGCGACCGACCAGACATTACTGGAGTGACCTTCAAATGAGGCCACCAGGTTGCCACTGGTCGCATCCCAGATCTTGACGTCACCGGGTCGGTATTGCAGGCTTTGGCCGCCAGCGGTGACCAACATGTTATTTGCCGGTGAGAATCCCAGTGAGGTGACCCAGCGATCGTATTTGGCCAGGGCGGTTCCTGCGTCTTCTGCCGCCGCGTCTTCCTCCGCTGCGGCTTCTTCGTCCTGGGCCATGGTCATTGCAACTGGGCAACAAGCCAGCAGGAAGGCGGTGGTAAGTGTCAAGAACGTACGATTCCAGGTCATGGAAATCTCCTTTGGGGGCGATAGGGCAACTTGGTTCGCGTTCGGATCCTGCGTTGTATCCCTGCGTTGTGTCCTGGGTAGTATCCTGGGTAGTATCATAGTGCATTCAAATCCCGGATTGAATCACGGGATTATAACACGCTGGCCACGGCTTTGTAGCGAAAGCAGGCGATTCTGAGTTGATTGCCGTGGGGTAGCGCTGGCTGAGAGAATTGCCCCCGGGGAACCGCTAAAGAAAATCCTCCCCCAGGCCTGTCAAGCGGGATTGATACGGCTCGGATCGGTAGCCGCGGAGCCACCCGCTTCGGGAAAGAAGAGGTCGCCGTCACTGATGTCGGGAATACCCACAACCAGAACGCGCATCCGGCCTTGTGCGCCGTGCACCACACCGGGGGGAATGTGGACCAGGCTACCGGTGCGCACGTCGTGTGTTTCTCCATCTAACGTCACGCTGCCCGCGCCGTCTAGGACGTAGTAGAGTTCGGTGGCCTGGCGATGGTAGTGTTCCTGTGCGCCGTCGATATCGACAGCGTGTACCCAGGCGGCAACGTCGCGATCCTGGCGGCTGATCAATAGATGCCGCCAGCCACATGTGCTGCGTTCGCTAGGGCATTCGTCTTCGTGACGAATCAAGGGAGTGGGACTGATGGGTAGCTTTGACACAGTAGCATTCCCAGTGTGAAGGGTTATTATCTGAAACAAAAAGTAGCCGGTCTTACCCGATGGTCTCTGGCGGGCCTCATTACTTGGGGCTGGCCTGGCCCTAAACCGTGCCCACCAGCTGGACTCAGGAACGGAGGGTGTCGTTGGCTGTTGGTGGCCAGAGTCGGTTGATCAGCAGACTGGCGATCGATCCGGTGACAAGATTCACTGCCAGGCTGGCAAGTCCAACCCATTGGAAGCTGATGGGAGCGCGTTGTACCAGACGCTCGATTCCTGTTTCTGGATCTATTTCGGCGATTGCGGTAGCCAGCACCTCGCCAATTTCTGGATCGTAGATGGTGATTAGTTCGACACCGAAGAAGCCCGGTACCGATGGAAACCAACCTGCCAGAAAAATGATGCTGCTGGATGAGAATGCAATGAATGCGGCGACACTCGTACCACAAATCCAGCCGACCAGGACGCCCAGTGGACGTGAGAATCGAATGAACAGCGCAAAACAGAACAAGGCAAAAATAGGGGTCGTCAACAGGTTGACTGTCTTGTTCGTCACCTCTGTGATATTCCCTTCAATAAATTTCATGAAGGCACTGCCGACGACGACTGTGACGCCGATGCTGAAGGCCAGTCCCTGCGAGAGCCTGGCCTGGCCACGTTCACTGCGAGGTTGCCAGCCGAAGCGGCCGAGAAAATCGGTGCTGACCACGGCGGTAATCGAATTGACACCGGAGTCGATGCTCGACATGGCCGCAGCGAACATCGCGGCCACAACCAGTCCTGAGATTCCCGGTCCGAGGTGGTTGGCGATGAATCGAGAAAAAAGATCATCCGCATCCTGCTTCAGGTCCAGTCCGGCCAGATATTCCGGGTGATCGCGAAAAAAGCCCAGTAGTGCAAAGCCCACGATGTATAGGGTGACACCCACCAGCGCGTTGACGCACATCTGGCTGCCCAATGCAAGCCGTGCGGCGCGGGCATCCCTGGTGGCCATGAAACGTTGTACCGAGGTCTGGTCACCACCTGCCGTAGCGACATACCAGACAAACGCGTTGACGATCGTACCCACCATGGTGATGCGCACACGGGGGTCCCAGCTGAAAAGTGGCTGAGTGTCCCAGTTCGCTTCCCAAGCGGTAGGAAACCACCGCAATCCGCCACGATCTACAGTGACATAAATCACGACCAGCAGAGCGCCGCCGAATAACAACGCCGTTTGCATGAAATCGGTGATGACGACAGCACGGAGACCGCCCAACGTAGTGTAAATCAAGGCCACGAATCCCGTGAACAGGACAATCACGGGGACGCAGGAAATCCAGACTTCTCCCTCATGAAATTGGATGAGCCAGTCGATTTTCTGGGGGACACCAGTGACCCATTGTTGTGCGCCGCCGTAATGTACGATCCAGTAGTCAATCGCCAACATGACAGTGACTGCTTTGGCCGCGACGTAAATCAAGAGCGACATCCATACCAGGCGCAGCAAGAGAAACATGGATGCGCCCAGCAAGCGGATACCCAGCCCCAAACGGTCTTCGAGTAATTCGTAGGCGCTGGTTACTTTTTGTCGCATATAAACAGGTAGCAGAAGGTAGCCGACGGTCAGATAGACTAGGGGCAATGCGAGCATCGCCGTCATATTGATCGGGCCTTTACCGGCAGCTTCTCCCGGGATGGATAAGTAAGAGATGGTGCTCAATAGTGTTGCGAATAGAGATACACCGATCAGCAGTGGGTTCATTTGGCCACTGCCGACAAAGTACTCTTGCTGCGACTGTCGGCGGCGCCCGAAATACCATCCCAGGAGGATCGTGGTCAGTGCGTAGAGACCGATCAGTACCCAATCGAGGCCCGTCAGACCACCCGCTGAGAGGGAGTTTGCAGCTGGATTCGAGATTGCTTCGGCACCGCTTGCATTACTTCCCGACGTCAGCACGTTCGCAGTGGCAAGCAGAGCACTGCCGATGTGCCGGCCGTGGTTCGATAGGTTTCCTGTACGAGTTGAATCGGTGTTCTTCATCAGTCGATCTGAGGACGAGAGGAAGCGGTCCGCCGCGAGTCGCAGCACCGATAGACATTGAGTATACTCCACTGGCAGTGAGAAGGCAGATGGCACAAGTCAAACCAATGCGTCGCGCTCTGATACGAATCGAGAGACGCTATGAAGGCACATAAGCCCGGCCTGGCAGGACAACTTGTCCGCCGTTTGGGCCGATTGGCAGTTCGTTTCTATTATCCGCGGATTGAATTTACCGGTCGCGAACATTTCCCATCCAAGGGACCTGTGTTGGTTTGTGCCAATCACGCAAACTCTCTGTTGGATCCCGTGTTGGTTGGCGTGACAGCACGTCGGCCGGTGCGCTTCTTCGCCAAGGCCCCGTTGTTCAAGACACCTGTTCTTGGTCCTCTGCTGAATGCCCTGGGCATGATTCCCGCGTTTCGTGGCCAGGATGACCGACGGCAGGTAAGGAACAATCAGCAGAGTCTTGATAAGGGTGTGAACGCGCTCGCTCAGGGTGCTGCCGTCGGTATTTTTCCCGAGGGAAAGAGTCACGATCATCTGCGTGTGGAAATGGTTCGGGGTGGAGCCGCCCGGATGGCGTTAGAAGCGGTCCGCCAGGGAGCTGGTCAATTGCAGCTGGTCCCTGTCGGGATCAATTACCGTTGGAAAGAGCGTTTCCGCAGCCCAATTTGGATCCAAGTGGGTGCGCCGCTGTCGGTCGCTGCTTGGATGACTGAGCGGCAGGCTGAGGGTGAAGAAGATCCACGCCGGTTGGCTCGTCAGCTAACCGAGGAACTGCAGACGCGGATGCAGCAGGTCACGATTCACCTGGCTGAACCAGAATGGTCAGATTGGCTGGAAGATCTTGAATCGCTGGCGCCTCCTGTACGTATCGACCCTGCCAGCAAAATCCCTTTTCTGTACCGACGTAAACGGATTGCCGAAGCGATCAATTATTTTGCGGCTGCCGATCGTTCGTTGGTCGAACAACTGGCTGCCAGGATCAAGCAATTTCGGGATCGCGCACGCGGGATGGGATTGCGCATGGGTACGATCGCGCCACAAGGCCACAGTATGGCCTCGGTCCTAGTGACTTTCCTGTTGGCCGTGATTGGTATGGTGGCGTTGCTGCCTGTATTGGCGGTTACGCTGTTTCATCTGGTGCCGTTTACTACAGTTCGTTGGATCGCCAGGCGGTTTACGGCACCCGGTCGAACCACTGTGAGCATGTACCGCTTGCTGGTTGGCATACCCGGTTATCTGGGCTGGTACCTGCTGGGCTTTGCTGGGTTGCAGTTCTTCTGGCCCGCCGGTGCGCTGCCACTGATCACGGCCATGCCGCCGCTAGGCATCGCGAGCCTGCATTACTGGCGCGCCTGGCCGCACTGGACCGGAAACACGATCAGTTTATTGCGCTGGTTTTCCAAGAGCGCGGAAGTGCGGGAGCTGCTCGTCGAACGGCAGGAATTGGATGAACAGTTGGCACAGCTGGCAGAGAAATTTCGGGCTGTCCAACCCGGAGGCGAGTGAACGAACAGGTGGGTAAAGCGACGTCGTAAATCAAGGTTTTGTTTCAAGCGACAGCATAAGATAGGTTGCAACGCTGCGGCGGTTGTGTCCTGGTGAATAGGAGCGTTGGAGATGGTTGAGGCGAAACAGATCGATGATCGGGACTGGTCGATGTTGTCATTGGGAGAGCGGATCCGGCAGATTGAACTCGAGGGATATCTGGTTCTTCCGGACCTGTTATCTGATTCCGAAATAGCGCGCCTTCAGACCGAAGTTGCTGAGTTAGAGACGACTCCTGTCGATTACAGCGAACATCAGCGAGGGTGCGCATCGATCCAGTTCCGCGGTGGCGCCATTACCGAGTTGATTGCCCACCGACCTACGCTGTCATTTCTCCACGAGCTGTTTGGCCAGGAGGTAGTTTTCATGACATATGGCTATGCGCGCAGCGAGCCAGGTCATCCCGGAATCAGCCTGCACACCGACGGCCAGCCGTACGGCTCGGAGATTTTTGGTTACGAAGGAAGTTGTCCCTGGACTGTGCGCGTCTTGTATTACCTGGATGATTTGACACCTGAAGTATCCCCCTTTCGAGTCGTGCCGCGTTCCCACTTGTGTATGCATGCTGACGCGAACCCCTATCAGCGATTTTCGTCACACCCGGACGAATTAATGGTGACGTTGAAAGCCGGTTCGGCGGTGCTCATTAACCACAAGGTGTTTCACGGGAATTATCCCAACACGGGGACCCGATCACGTGGAATGCTGGCCATTTCTTACCGACCAGCGTGGGCAGGTCCAGTGCAACCTGTCGACGAGTGGCCGGCAACAGAACTGCAGCAATTGCCGGCAGCAGTCCGTAAGCTGTTTCAGAGTCCCAATCATCGCGAAGGTGATTTTTTTGGTGCGAACAAGCCAGCGCATATGCCGAATGTGGCGCCAGGGATGAATCTCAACCGCTGGGAACGTGTTTGACGATGAGACCTGGCTGCGTAGCACTGGCCCCAGATCTGGTGAGCGAATGATACTTCCGGTTGACCTGCAGGATGTCGAACAGGCGCACCAGCGTATTCGCCCACATATTCATCGGACGCCGGTGGTCACCTGTCGCCAATTGGATTTGCAGGCCGGAACGCGTCTGTTCCTTAAGTGTGAAAACTTGCAAAAGGCAGGCGCGTTCAAGTCGCGTGGCGCCTGCAACGCGGTGTTTGCCGCCTCAGATGCGACAGCGGAGCGTGGCTTTGTGACACATTCGTCAGGTAATCATGCCGCAGCACTGTCCAGAGCTGCAGCGCGGCGGGGTGTTGCTGCGCAGATCGTGATGCCATCGAATTCCTCTGCAGTGAAGGTTGCTGCTGTGCAAGGGTATGGGGGTGTGATTACGTTTTGTGAGCCCAACCTGGTTGCGCGTGAGGCGGCGGCGGACAAGATCCTGGAAACTACCGGAGGGTCCTTAATCCATCCCTACGATGCGGAGTTGATTGTCGCGGGTCAGGGAACTGCGGCACTGGAATTGTTGGAGCAAGTTCCCGATTTGGACGCCATTGTCGTACCAGTTGGCGGTGGTGGCTTGCTCGCCGGAACATTAGTTGCCGCCAAAGCGCTCAATCCCGCGATTCAGATCATTGCGGTCGAACCGCGTGGCGCCGACGACGCGTATCGCAGCTGGAAATCCGGCACCTGGGTGCCGTCCATTGAGCCCCAGACCATTGCGGATGGACTGTTGACCAGTTTGGGTGCTATCAATTTCAAGATTATTCAGGAGCTGGTCGATCTTATTTGGCGCGTTGAAGAGGCCACGATCTTGCGCGCGCTGCAGTTAATTCTGGAGCGTGCCAAATTGGTTGTGGAACCGTCGGCAGCGGTCCCCCTGGCAGGCTTGCTCGAGGAACCGGAGCGGTCGGACGGGGAATTTAGTCGGGCGCACAAACGCGTAGGCGTGTTGCTTTCCGGTGGTAATGTAGACCTGCAGCGGTTGCCACTGGGCGCAGACACGCCATCAGCATGAAAGCTTTGCAACATCCCCCCTGCCAGCAGCGGCCACGCTGTGGCAATCCTGCAAAGCAGCCGGGTTAAGGATATCCAGGCGGTTAGTTTTCGTCGTCAAACGATTCCTCGAGAATCCGCGAGTAAGCCTCACGTGCCTTGTCATAAGCCTTGATCGCTGCGGCCCGCTCGGTTTCACGAATCCCTTTCTTCTTCGAATTCCAGCAGGTCTCGGTGGCTTCCAGGCACCACTTTGCACTCCGCTTGCTGGCTCGAATCGGCTGGCCGTCGACTTCGACGAAAATTGGGTTGGTGTGCGCGCTAGGAAAGATCCGCAGCGCGACCCAACCAGATCGTTCCAGGGCGTAATCGAAAGAGAGATTCTGGATGCTTCCGTCGGCGTTGATTTCTTGCCTCGCCACCGACTGACCATTGACAATCAGTTCCACGGGCACTCTTCGTGTATTGGCAACGCGTGCTCGTTCAACATGCCAATACGGCTTCACGTCCAGCCGACGATTGCGGATGTCGTCTCGGGGGGTTTCCGCGAGCAGTGCCGCGGCGTTGACACCGATTGTCAATTTCTGATTGTTCTTGACGGCCAGGAGGCTGGGACGCCCCGCCTCGCCCCGTTCGCCGACACCGAGTCCATTGACCTGAAAATCGTACAGATGTGACAAGCCATCACTACAGTAGCTGCGACCGTCTCGCAACGCGAAGACCCAGTTGTCGTAGCTGAGTTCCTGGTCTTCTCCGAGTTTCACATAGGCGCGTCCCAGCCCTACGCGTTCTCCGTAGATACAGGGAAAATCTGTTTCGCCGCTGATGCGACATGTGTAGCCACAATTAAGCGTGTGATACCAGACATTCAACTCCCAGGTAATTGGTGTATCGACGGCAGAAATGAAATCGCATACCCCGTGGACGACATCGACAACATATTCATTGGCGCCAATCCCATCGAACCGGGGCATGGCGTAGTCGGGCAGCTTAGCGGGTGCTTTGCCTTTCCAGCTAGGGTCGCTACCGCCGTAACGGCGATTGGGGAACGCGCGTGTGCCATCGGGAAGATAGTCGGGCAACTGGAGCCCCCAGCCACTGTGGGAGAAACCTACTACCCCCCCTTGTTCCTTACCCCATTTGAGGATCGGCAGATCCCAACTCGGCCAGTCTTCGACACGTTTGGTTCCCGGGTAATCGTCCTCCGACAAACGCAACAGGCAGAGGTGTCCACAATGATCGCTGGGAAATCCAGAAACTTCAACGTCGTAACGCATCAGGTTGTTGGGTGTCGATAACGCGTGGGTTTTGCCCTCAAAAAAATCTTTCTGGAAATACCAGCAGGGACCCCAAGTCAGCACGCAGCCTACGTTGAGATCTTCGCCGCGAATGTGGCGCATCATCGCGGCAGGATCAACTCCTTGAGTCGGCGCTTCGTAGTGCGAGCAGCCGGCTGCATGGACGTGATGGTCACCCGAGAACCAGCCTTTATCTGCCAGCTTAATCCAGCGTTTAAGGCGAAACGTCTGTTGGTTGGTGGGCGCATTGGGGATGGTGATTTGGCGCTGCAGGATGCGGTATTCGGGTCCTCTTGAATAGGTTACTTGGAACGTGCCGGGTGGTAGCAAGACCGTTTCCCCGCTGTCACGGTAAATCTGGTCA
Organism: Planctomycetaceae bacterium; assembly: GCA_002709225.1. Lineage (GTDB taxonomy): Bacteria > Planctomycetota > Planctomycetia > Pirellulales > Pirellulaceae > UBA9264. Next base: position 49,747 of record PAQH01000056.1, on the reverse strand, counting down.
TGAAAGAAAAAATCGGGGGCTAAGCGGCGCGTCCGGGCTGGGTAAACTCGACCATTAGAATCTCGAAAGACGAATTGTCCTGTGGTGGGTTGCCCATCATCATCAATGACTTCCAGCGTGACGCGGACAGCAGGTTGGCAATCGAAGAGGACGTTGAGCTCGTTGCGAAATCCGAGGTCCTGCGAGCCTTGTCCGACGTTAAAGGAGAGTTTTGCTTCTCGTTTTCCGGCGTCACGGCTATAGAGTTGCAGGATGCGATATTCGACCGTTAGACCGGTGAGTGTTTTCGTCAAAGGCTTCTGATCAAAAGTCATCAGGTCCAGCCAACGGTCAGCGATGTCTTGTGGTTTGACATCCTGTTTGGGGCTCTTGGATCCTGTGGAACGACGAACCACGGGCACCGCGTTGGGGCTGGTGGCATTCAGCTGGGGATTAATACCTGGCTCGTTGTGTACTTTGAGCAGGAATAGAGTCCAGCCGCTCTGGTGGAGTTGTGCGGCTGCAGGACCTCGGTCCACCTTGACGCGCTGCTCGGGGTTGATGTGTACCATCGCCAACGCCATCGAGTCGAACAGTTTCTGGATCGCATTGGTGGCCAGGTTGTCATCGCTTTCGGCCACTGCTGCGTCAAGCGTTTGCTGTTGTTGTTGCGTCAGTGGTTGCCCGAGAAACTGGAGCGCCGCAGCCACACGCTTGGCTTGCGCTTTCAGAGGTTGCGCTTCGACTTCAAGGATCGGCAAATCTGCCGCTCTCAAAAAAGTATAAGACCCGAGTGAGATCGCAACGCCGACAAGAAATCGTACAGCGAGCATGTTTCATTCCTTGTTAAGAAGCTTGAACCAAATCGGTGTTTCCAGGGTCAGGATTTCCCAATTACGACGGGTTTTCAAGTCTGCCAGCATACCGCACTTTGGCAGTGGAGAAAATCGACCAGCGCTTACTTCAGGCTCACTCGATTGGATTCTAGAATGGTCCGTGCTGGGAGCGTATGCCCGTTGAAGACTGCTGATCGCTCGTGCGCCCTGGTGTGGTTGTGGCGTTCCAGCGGGGAATCACCTGAACTGAGTTGACTGGCGATGACGCAGCGAATCCAAATCACAGCCGGGGAAGTGCGCCTGGTGGCTGAATTTACCGAGTCGGAGACCGCCTTGGCGTTGTTGGCGGCATTGCCGCTGGCAGCTTCTGGAAACCGCTGGGGCCAGGAAATCTATTTTTCTGTCCCGGTGAATCAAGACGTGGCGCCTGACGCACGTGCCGAAATGACGGTAGGTGAACTTGCCTACTGGGCTCCCGGTCGCGCATTTTGCATTTTTTTCGGGCCGACTCCCGCATCGCATGGCGCGGAACCGCGCGCGGCGAGTCCTGTGAACCCGGTGGGAAAAGTGCTGGGCGACTGTTCACAACTCAGCAGTGTTCCTGATGGCGTGACGATTCGGCTTGAACTTATGGAGGAATGAACCGACTCATTTGTCGTGGCTCATGGTGCCTCGTTGTATTTACGGTGTCTCAGAGGGAGTGACCTGCTGGTACTGCTCTGACATCGATACCGCGAGCCGAATCGCAGTCTTCATATCTTCCGGATCTGCCAGATTCTTTCCGGCGATGTCAAAGGCCGTACCGTGATCAACCGACGTCCGTATGATTGGTAAACCGAGAGTCACATTTACGGTGTGCTCGAAGTCCAGAACCTTCATCGGAATGTGACCCTGATCGTGATACATCGCGACGACCAGATCGTATTTGCCGCGTACTGCCTGTACGAACAGCGTATCGGCCGGTAAGGGACCGTCGCATACGATCCCCTGTTGGTGGGCCGCCTCGATTGCTGGTTGGATGAACTCACTCTCTTCGAGCCCAAACATCCCGTTTTCGCCGGCGTGTGGATTAAGTCCGCAGACTGCGATGCGCGGCGTGGGGAAACCGAGTGCGCGAACCGCCTCGGAACCGAGAACGATGGTGTCAAGAATCCGCCGGGTGCTTAGTTGGGTAGCTCGAGACAAGCTGCAATGCGTGGAGACATGTACCACCCGCAAGCGGTCATTGACAAGCAGCATCCGCGACTGATCGACCCCACACTGTTCCGCGATGTACTCGGTGTGACCCACAAAAGTGGGATCGCTAAGCGCGACCGCTTCTTTATTGATCGGCGCGGTGACGATCGCAACGGCAGAGCCTTGTTGGCAGAGTTCGGTTCCGCGACGAATATATTCGACCGCCGCCTGCCCACTTTTGACGTTGACTTCCGCGATCTTCCATTCAGAGGGGTCCAGGAATTGTGTATCCAGAACGACGACCTTTGCCGCGGCGGGCGCAGCGTCCAAATCGGTCACGATTGCATCGGGCTGGAATGCCAGGTCTGATCCCAGTGATGTCGCCAGCCAGCCTTCCCCCACAACGACGCAGCGCGCCAGGGAGCGAATGCTCGGGTCGCTAAGTGCCTTGAATGTGACCTCAGGTCCAATGCCGGCGGGGTCACCCATTGACAGGGCGATCGTTGGCAATTTCGAATCAACCATTTTCTCTCAGATTTCAATACAGAATGACGCGGGTGTTCGTAAACCAGCCGAAATCTAAAGCGGACGCAGTCGTTGATTTCGGTAGGGCTGTCATGATGTCTGGTGGACACGTTTTGTCGCGCCTTGTCCTGGAGCGCTCGCCCGCGTAGTTGTCAGACCAAGGTCGTTTGCTCACGGCGCGACCGACGTTCCATAGAGCAGGTTTCTTTACACTAATATTGTCTGCTTCTCTCGGTAACGGAACCCGGCACCCGGATTGGGCCTGCCTGGCGGCAATTCGGTAAGTGGGATTCTTGCTGGCTGGGCCTGGATGTTGGTTCCCACCGGCTTTCAAGAGAACTGGGTGAGATTATCGATCGCTCTTTGTAGTGCCTGACTGTCACCAAATCCCCCTGCCTTGGTGATGACGGGTGTGCCGTCCAGCATTCCACCACACAGGATCCCCCTAGGCATGCCAGGTGTGACTTCTCGCTGTAACTCGATTTTCTCAACGGTAGCCAGCTCACAAATCAGTTGCGCCGTGTCCCCACCAGAAAACAGGACCCCGGCAGGTTTCCAGTTTACAGCGGTTTTCAGTAAGCTGCGCAGGTAATCGTGTTCCTGGCTGCCCTGCCAGCGGATCGGGACGATCAAGTGTCGGCCACGGCGCAGCGCGTCTTTCAGTTCGGGCGGCTGCCATACCTCTGACTCAGGGGTCGCAGTTGTCCCATCTGCAAGTACGTTTTGCAGTTGATGATGCGTTACCGGGTTCGTCGACCCAATAAACAGTAATACGCCTTTGTGCTGATTGGATGTGTGTTTCAGGCAGGTTGTTTGTGGTTGCGTGGGGGCTGATTCCCGGGCCAAACAATAGGCGAGTCCTGCAGATCCGACACCGAGAACAGAGTCTCTTAGGTAGTGACAGGTCTTGCCAATTATGACCAGATCCTCGTCGTCGACTGCATCGACTACGGCAAACTGAACACCCCGGCGGATACATTCCTGCAAGGTGTTGAGTAGGGCTGGTACACCGCCTGCAACGTGCCGACTATCGATCGTTTCGATTGTGGAGTGAGAATCGGTAGTCAGCAGACTGGGCAAATGACTTCCGGTTGCTTCGCGCTGTTCTCCGATGCGCAATTCGCCGTTGATGATGCGGCGGCCCATTTCTGGAAAAGCGGGAGCAATAACTGCCAGCGTCTGTGGCAAGCCGCTGAGGGCGGCTTCGATTTCAATTCGCAGGTTTCCCTTAAGTGTCGAATCGATTTTCTTGTAGAACCCTTGTACTTGGCGGTTTACCAGTTGTTGTGCTGTTTCAAGTACGCGTGTAAACGCGATGTTCTCTGGGCTCCCACGGCTGTAGGTGGGGATGACTAGAACGTCATTGGCGCTTTTGCCGGAATATCTTCCATCGCAATAAACGCCGGTCGTGAAGCCATAACGTGTGAAGGCACCACCACAGTCGCACGCGCCAGTCAAGTCGTCGGCAATCACGCCCCAATAAGGTGCTTGCTGGACTTGAGCGTGTCGCTGCGCTGGTTCCGACAATGACATGCAATTGGCGCGAAATCGCGATCCCTCAGCCTGGGAATCTGGGGATGGTCAGGGAACGTCGGAATGATCGCTTTTGGCTTTGGGCAATTGATCGGGGGCAAGTGTCTCCAACGCGGTCCGCGCTGCCTGCTGCACGATCGGTTCGGGGTCTTTCAGTAATTTGAGGATGTCTGGTACTGCCGCTTGCGCAGCGGGACCAATTTGCCCCAGTGATCGGACTGCGTCGCGGCGTACCCGTGTGGCCTTGTCCGTCAGCACGGCGACCAGTGCCGGGACCGATGTCGCGGCTCCCGGACCGATATCGCCAAGCGCTTCTGCTGAGTGTTCACGTACAGTCGCCTCTTCATCCTGGAGGTGTTCGACTAGCAGGGCCACTTCACTGACGGCTTTTTCACGTACTTTTCCGATGGTGCGGGCGGCGTTCCAGCGCACTTCCGTGTCTATTGATCGATCGCGCAGCACTTTCCCGAGTTCTGTCAGCGCTGGCTGTGCCTGACCACCGTATTCGCTTAAGGCCCGCAAGACTTCCACGGAGCGTTCGCGTTTCAGCAATTCCAGCAGGGCGGGGACTCCCCGGGACGCGGGGACTCCTACGGCAGGGACTGCGCCGGCGGCAATCCGTCGTAAGTAGGTATCCGAGTCTGTCAGGGTACTGACAACATCGTCACCTGCTGCGGCAGCTTCTTCACCGATAGCGGTTAGAATTTCGGCTGCGGTGCAGCGACTGGAAGAAGTGTCCCAATTGCCCGTTGAGCGCGCTATGAGCAAGGCGCGTAACACTTCGGTTGCAGATCGGCGACCAGCGGCTAATTCCGCACGGGTGGTTTCCACCACGACGGGATCGCTACTTTGCAGTTGGCGTTGCCAATAGTGGACTGGGTAACCTTGAAAGAATGCTTCTCCCTGCAGGCGGCCGCGTAAACGCCCGCCAGGCTCCAACCAGACTGCGATCAGGCCGATTGCCAAAACGCCCAGGGCGAAAAGTTGTTTGTGTTTTGTACGCATTAAAGACCAGCGTCGGATATGGGCTCGTTACCTCGAATGGTGACCATTCTACAAGTTTCGCGAATTCCCAGGTGTTTGGGAAGAAAGCGGAGTGAACCATCCGCCATGGCGACATTGGCACCGCCTGGATGAAAGGCAAAGATCTCCCGATTATTGGTACAGTTCACACCGCATCTCCCCGGTGAAAAGGAGCCGTCCTCGGTTACCCCGTGAATACTGAAAGCGTTACGTGAGTCACCCCATCCGGCGCCGCGAATCCGCACTTGTGGAAGGAATCGACCGCCCACCCAGAGATGCGGTCGGCCGGCTGCTTCGGTGAGCAGTAAAGAGTAGGACAGCCCATCTTTGATATCGCTGAAACGCGTCATCTGATTACTACTCATGGCACCGCGGAAATTCGAGATCTTATCGCATAATCCACTCTGGGCCAGGCTGCGGTCGACTCGCATAATCGGCACGTAGTCCCCGGGTGCGGTTTGCCAATTTTGGTAACTCCCGCTGGAAAATTGGTCGTGGTGGCGCACCGGAGCAGAGGCGCATAAAAAGATCGACAGGCTGGTTTGCACTACACCCGCATTGACCGGGTCTCGAAAGTCGTGATGCAAGGAGTATTGCTTGTACAGATTGTCTTGCTCGAGATAGGGGAGGTTGAAGATGGCCCAGCTGTGTTCGACTCGGTGACGGATTTTTAGCCGCGGGAATGGTCCCAGCACTCGCGCCGGTGGCAGTGCGCGAAACGAGTTGTGGAACTGGTGAAGTCCCAATGCAAGGTTCCGCAAGTTGTTGGCACACGTCGCCCGTCGCCCACTCTCCCGCGCCATTTGTACTGCAGGCAACAGCAGTGCGGTGAGCAGTCCGATGATCGCAATGACCACGAGTAACTCGACGAGAGTAAAAGCAGCGCGTCGACAGGTAGGTCGCTTGTCCATAGGCGCCTATTCGCTGGTGAGATGAAAGGCTTTCAAGGTGTTGTTACCAGCAACAATCGTAGCCTGCAATCCAGATTGTTTGGGATCCAGGTAGTGACGGGGTACCAGCAATTCTCCCGGATCGTCTTCGTCGCTTTGCTTGCGCCACAGGACGGTCACGGCGTATTTTCCTGCCGGTGCTCCGTCGTGTCGTGAGCGGGTGCTGAGTTGGTAATGCGCATTCTTGTCGACAAATCCTCGCGGTTGCGCAGCGTGCGCAGGGTTTTCGTGTAGTGGGTGAAGTACCACGAGTGCCCCCTCGGCCGGTTGCGAGTCGAGGTAGACTTCTCCTTGGACTGGGTACAGAGGGACTTGATTTTCGTGCTGGCAGGCGCAACAGATTGTCAAGCCTATGCTGAGAACCAGTAATAGGCATTGCCGAGCGCTACGGTACTCTTGGGTGTTGCTGTAATCGCAATTGTTGTAATAACGTTCAGCAGGATAGTCGGATGAGGCCATAGCACCGATTGCCAGGTGGCGAGGTAAGCGGAAGGATGGTCTGTCGATTTAGCCGGGCCCCATTTACCAGGGGGGCACGGGAGGAGCCTTGCAGGAGTCCTCAATAGGCCAGTTTTCAGTCTACTTGAGGTTGCCAAATCCAACAAGAAAGGTCACTTTTGCAGTGTGAGTTGGGAAGTCGGTATTCGCTACGACCGTGATTGTGCGTGTGACACAGCCCGGAGCTGCGCGGGTTCTTGGAATAGAGAGGGTGGGCGCAAGATGAGCGACAGTTTACAGCGCGAACTGATCCAACGTACAGGTGTATTGTTGGAGGCCATTTGTGCCGGCGATTGGCAGACTTATGAGGCAATCTGTGACCCCGGTTTGACTGCGTTTGAACCCGAAGCCCGAGGTCAATTGGTCGAAGGAATGGAGTTCCACCGTTTTTATTTTGAACTGGGGGGACATTTGGGAAAGCATGTTAATACTATGGTGGCACCCCATGTGCGCATGTTGGGACCAGATGTTGCAGTAGTCAGTTATGTGCGACTTGTGCAACGGACCTTAGGGGACGGTACTCCGCGGACCGAACGCTACGATGAAACGCGTGTTTGGGAGCGTCAGCAAGGAGAATGGCAGCACGTCCACTTTCACCGCTCCAACAACGAGTAGTGGAAGGGTGTCGATTTGCCAGTCTGTGAGTGGCAGGTGTTCGTGGGCTCACGGAGTCTCTGAATTCTCGGCGTTCGTCTCTTCAGCATCTGCTCGCGTGACCGACAGAAAAGCGTCTTCCAGGTCGGTTTGCAGTTCGCGAAATTGTGTAACGGGGATGCCATTTTGGATCAAAGCCGCCAGTAGGTTGCCCAAAACGTTTTCATCCTTAGCAGTCCGAAAACGCACAACCGATTCAGTTTTGGAAGGGGTGATTTCAGCTCCCTCTTCGAGGTGATCTCGGATCAATGTCGTTGCGAGATCTAACGACTCGATTGAGCTTAATTGTGCTTCCAGAAATCGATTACGGCTGATTTGGCGCGCGATTTCAGCCAACGTTCCAAAGGCACGTAACTTGCCACTGCTGATGATCGCGACCTGATCGCAAATACGGGATAGCTCGGGCAGAATATGACTGGTCACGATCAGCGTTTTTTGCATCTTTGCCAATTGCAACAGCAAATCACGCATTTCCACGCGGGCCTCTGGATCCAGTCCATTGGCCGGTTCGTCGAGGATCAGCACTTCCGGATCGTGCACCAGAGTCCGTGCGATCCCGATTCGTTGCTGCATTCCGTGACTCAACGCTTCCACGTAGCGGTCACGCATGTAAGTGGACTTGGTGATTTCCATGACAGCTTCAATGCGACGTTTTCGTTTGAACGCAGAAATCCCAAAGGCGGCAGCAAAAAAGTCAAGGTATTCATAGACCCGCATGTTATCGTAAGCACCAAAGCGGTCGGGCATGTAGCCAACCAGGCGTTTGATACGTCGGGCCTCTCGGTAACAATCAACTCCAGCGATCGAAGCGCTACCGGCAGTGGGGCGGGCCATTCCCACCAGCATCTTGATGGCGGTAGTTTTGCCTGCACCATTGGGTCCGATCAGGCCCAGAATGTTACCCCGATTGACGTTCAGGGAAAGGCTGTCCAGGGCCGTGAATTCGCCGTAACGCTTAGTTAGACCATTCGTAACAACTACCGCATCTTCGCTACTCACGTGAATCTCCCGCTGGCGGATAACTGCTGTGTGGGGTGTTCATTGGTTGCGGCGACCACAGGGGTTAGCCGAACATGGTCGCCGCTTCGGTTTGATATTCCAGATTTACGGTGATGTTGTTCCACGGATGTCCAACCCAGTGGATTGGATTTGCCAGGGTGTCTGTTCCTCGAGATTTCCGTCTGCGGGGACTACCTCGGGCACCACCTGGATGCCAATTGTCAGGCCACCGCCCGCATCAGGTTCCCACGATCCATCGGCGGCGATCTCGAAACGGTATTTTGCCGTCCCAGATTTGGTGGCGATCGGAAGGACTTTTTCGCCAGCTAATTGGGATACCTTGATTTGCCATCCGGGGGCCTTGATGTCAAGTTGCAGCGTACCACTGACTTGCCTGAGAGGTAGTACCTGATCGGGTAATTGAAAGCGGAGCCAGGAACTTGATTCCAACGGCGACTCGATCCAGGGTCCACTGGCGCGAAACAGCGAGCTGATACCGGTTCGCCCGGGTCCGGCTACTGACCGACAAGTTGAGAATGCAGAGGGTACCGTGACCTTGGTACCGGGAGGTGTCGGAGTCCAGAGGATGGGGACCAGCAGCAATGCTTCACCCGTTCGTTCCATTTTCTGGCCGAACGTGAATCCCGTCAGGTAGGGGGTGGTCCAGCCGACCCAGTACGGTTGAAGTGGGAAGGTCCCACGATTTTGTTCAAACAAGCTTTGATAGATTGCCTTGCGCCGGTTCATGGCGTCGGTGACCAGTTCCGCGCGGGTGAACGTGTCGGGAGCAAGCAAGTCTGCGGGCCCTGAAATCCAACTGCCGTCCTCCTGAATACGCATGGTTAACCGGCTTCCGCTAGGTAATGCCAACAGCGGGTCATTGATTTCGGAAGGCGATTTTCCCGTGAGTTTGCCAATGACCCCGTCTGGGCCAAATGACGCTTGGAATTCCACGCTCTGCGGCGTCGAGACCGAAGCCTGGAATTCTGCCGTGCGAATACCCTGCGGAAGGGTAACATTTTCCCAGTGCCAAGTATTGAGGCCCGTCCATACCATGCGACGTGTTTGTTGCTGATCATCCAGGTCGGGAATAAACGTGCCGCCCTCCGCGCTTCCCAACTGCGCTGTGGAGGAATCGGGATTGTAGATCGCCAATAATCCGCTCACAGCCAATTCGCTGGTACCGGCTGTCGCTTCGACAATCTGGGCCATAGCGACGGTAGGTTGAACACCCTGTTTATGCTGTCGGCCCAACTCCAGAAGTACCAGGGTTGCCGCCAACGCAAACACGGGGCCTAGCCAAACGAGCTGCTCCAGTTTCCCGGATCTCCACAGCACAATTCCCGCTATCGGTAGACTCAGACAAAACAAACTCAGGACGAGTACGACCAGATTTTTTTGCACGATACGATAACCGATTTGATCGATAAGGAAGGGCTTCAGGTCCGCCGCGTCCACAAGCGAATCCCGTGGTACATCCATGAACTCTTCGGCGAGTTGCCGGAGCGGTAATCCGGCGTGGTGGTTGGGTTGTTGCTCGGCTCGCGAGTTTTCTGCCTGTGGGCCGGCGCCGGCGACAATCCAGGCTTCGCTGGCCACCGTCGTAAACAAGACTTTGCCTTTTCCCGCAGAGACCAGTAATGAAGCGGGCCAGCCATTCAACGTATGATCGACACGACCGGAGGAAGCTAAGATTCGAACAAACGGAAGAGGGTCTTCAAAATACTTGGGGTGTTGCCAGGTTTGTTCTGTGGCGGTGTTGCGGATTGCAATACGTGCAACATTAACCTTGTCGACGATCTCGAAATCAAAGGCTTCTCCTAAGAGCAGCGAAACGCTTCGCTCGTCTACCCGATCTAGCATCACCCACAATAGTCCGCCCCGATGTACCCAGCGACGGACGGCCATTGCGGCTGCCACGTCTTTAGATAATCGGTCATTGCAGATTACCAGACGGTCGAGACCATCCAGCCCTTCTTCGAATGCAGGTAAGAAAGAGTCAGATATTTGTTGTACGCGGCGCGTTGGGTTGGCCGATTGGCCTTCCAGGAAATTGTGCATCGCCACAGCGCCTTCGTAGGCGTAATCAAACTCGCTGTCTCCAATTGCTTTGACCTGCAAACTGTCTTTTGCAGGTCCTGTCGAGGCACCTGTTATGTGGTGTTCGATAATACCAGTGACCCGCGTTTCTCTGCCAAACTCAAGACGATCCGAATAGAGTTGTTTTCCCGCCGGAGTGGGTAGCAGTCGTTCGGTTCCGGCGGACACATCAAACACCATTCCCTTGATGGGAATAGTTGTCGTGTTGCTGGTTCCACTGCCCCCGGTGGCGTACGTGGCAGGGAGTTTTACTGGACACCATCCCCGTCGCCGAGCCATCGCGGGTATCCAGAATTCCCTGGCGAATTGCAGGTTGGCGTTTTCTTCGAAGTACACAGACGATTTCAGTGTGCGCGGCTGGGTATCTCTGTTGCTGAGAGTGACGCCGACCATGCCCCATGTGTCGGCCCAGTAGCGGAATGTGCCTGCGGGCATCCCTAGCTTTACGAGCGGTGTGTCCGCCTTTTCCTCTTCCTGCGAAAACACGGGCAGTGTGAGCAGACAACAGGCGGCGCAAAGTAGGACAGACAACTGAGCACAACGTCGCGGCATGAATACCTCGGCAGGGAGGAGTAAAGGCGCAAGTAACAAAGCGTGCGTTTTCCGTACTCGGAGTGGTGGTAAACCGGTCCAACGTCTATTAGCCATGAACCGTACCTGAAATGCAATCCCTGAGGCGCCGAAATTTCGATTTGTGCGTGCGGCCCGGGAAGTCATCGGCAACTCACTGGACGGTCCTGAGCGCGCTCGCTAGAAAGGCATCAGTTACGCAACATTTGTACAGAAAGCTGCAGTTATGGGACGCCGCACTCTGCGTCGAATCGACCCTCGCATCGACTTGCGAGGATATCTTCATGTGTTGGAACAGTTCGCTGTGCCATACGACATGACTTCGCTATTTGATCATTTGGCACCTTTAGAGATTGAAGTAGGCAGTGGCAAAGGATTGTTTTTGGACACTGCTGCAGCACAGTTTCCCGGTCACAACTACCTGGGTATTGAGATGGCCCGGCGGTATGCCAGGTACACTGCTGCGCGCTTGGCCCGCGGGCAGCGGTCCAACGCCCGGATATTGGAGGGGGATGCCGAACAGCTTTTCGAGCAGTTTCTGGAATCGGATCAAGTGCACGCGGTCCATGTCTATTTTCCGGATCCATGGTGGAAAAAACGCCACCACAAGCGGCGGGTCATGAACGACCGCTTCCTGCGCAACGTTCAGCGCGTGTTGGCACCAGCGGGACGGCTACATTTTTGGACGGATGTACAGGACTATTATGAGCGCACAGTGGAGCGGATCGCGGCGGCTACCTCGCTCCAGGGACCGGAGCAAGTGCGTGAGCGTCCGGTGACGCATGATTTGGATTACCGCACCCATTTTGAGCGGCGGACACGGTTGCAGAAATTGCCGGTTTACCGCGCAGAATTCGTCGCGCCTGGAATGGGTCCCCCGCGTGATTGATCAGCGCGCCGAGCCCGTCAGTGGAAGCGGTTCATAGGTTCTCTGTCCGCCGCCAGCTTGCCCTGATTGTTCCAATGCAATCTTGAACAAGCGCTGACCGAATTCGGTCGGATAATCACCTGTGATACATGCCTGGCAAAGATCTTCGCGACCGTAGCCAATGGCCCGCGCGATCGCTGGCACGGGTAGATAGTGAAGTGAGTCGGCGCCCAGGGCATTCGCCATTTCTTGCTGTACTTCCTGGGTCAAATTACCTTGTTTGAGAAAACTGGGCGCGAACAGTTCGTCGACTGTCGACATATCGATACCGTAAAAACAGGGGGCGATGATCGGTGGACAGGCGACGCGTACATGGATTTCTTTGACCTGGCCGATTTCTCGAATTCTTCCCAGCAGGGCTTTCATGGTGGTCGAGCGGACGATCGAGTCTTCCACCAGGAAAATCCGTTTGCCCGCGAGCACTTCAGGGAGAGGTGTGTACTTGGCCTTGGCCTTATTCCGACGGCTACTGCCGCCTTCGATGAAGGTACGTCCACTATAGCGGTTGCGAATCAATCCTTCCCGCGATGGTATACCTAGTTCAAAGGCCATCGAGTCGGCGGCGGCTTTACTGGTATCGGGAACAGGGACCACAATCGTGTCTGCGTCCAGGGTGACTTGTCCGGATTTCTGTTCCAATTGGGCAAGTTCTACGCCGAGCGCTGTTCTGGACAGATAGACACTTTGTTGATCGAGCGTGCTGGCGACATTGGCAAAGTAGATCCATTCAAAGAAACAATGGGCTCTGCGACCACTGTTGGCAAACCGCTCCAAACGAAATTCCCCATTGCTTATGGTTACAGCGCAGCCCGGCTCGAGAGAGTGGATATTCTCTGCTTGAAAACCTAGGTTCAGGAGTGCCACACTTTCGCTGGCGGCGGCAAACAGAGGCCCTTCTTTGGCATAACAGAGCGGTTTAATCCCCAAGGGGTCGCGAGCGACGAGCATATCGCCACGAGAGTTCAAGAGGACGAGGCTATACGCGCCGTCAAACCTCTGGCTGATATTGTGCATCAACTCGATCAGTTCTGGCTCTCGATCGCCCGAAACCTCACGGCTGATCTCGTGCATGATGATCTCGGTGTCCGTTTCCCGAGCAAGGTGATGGTCATTGTCACTCAATAAGCGCTCGCGCAACTCGCGAAAATTTGCCAGTTGGCCATTAAAAGCAAAGCTGAACCACTTACGTCGTTGGAGGTGATGTCGCTCGAAAGGCTGTGCGTAGCTGCGGTCATCGAGACCACAGGTTGCATAACGCACATGACCGATCGCGGCCCGGCCGGCGTACTCTTGCATCAGTTCTTGCGCTGCGCGTCGATGGGAGAGACGAAAGACCTCACTGACGCTGCCAATGTCCTTGTGTGTGTCGATCAGCTGATCTCGGGTGGGGTCGAAAGACGTCATACCGGCGGAAAGCTGGCCACGATTTTGTATGTCCAACAACATCCGCGGGATCAGTTGCGATGCTTGATCGGCACCAAATCCTTCACACAAGGGGCTGAGTTTATCGCTGGGAAGATGGTAGATCGCGGCTACGCCGCATTCATCGCGTAGTTCACTCATTACGGCAGGTGGGAGCCTTTCTCGCAGCATGATTCGCGTTCACCAAGCGGCCACACTCGCCTGATGTAACCGGGTAGCGAACGCGATCAGAAAGTGGTGCACGGCTGGGAATTGCACCTTCCGGCAATTGCGACCACATCAGGCCCTTCACCGGAATGCGCTTTAGCACGGTCATTCTATCGATGCCGATTGATTTCTCAAGCGATACAAAGGGAGTCTGCGCCATGGGTGCCGCGCGCAGCGGTCCAAAAGGTACCCGATCGAAACGGCCTTGGGTGAGATTTCACTTGTTTCGCGGGCGGTGGAGTAACGGGTTGCCTACGCGGATTGCGTGGCTGCCAATCTTGTGCGGAAGGTGATTTGTAGCTACGTTCGGTTGCCGTACAACGGGTGAGCCGGTTCAGGTGGCGCGCTTTCACAGAAGCCCACAAATCGCGCTCGGACTGGCGATGCGACCGCGTCGGGGCAGCCCGGCCTGTACGGCCATGGTCCGCGGGTGATGGGTTTCGCGAAGTCCCTGGTAGAATACGTGTTTCAGAGTCCGGGGTCGGCAGGGTCACCGGGCGCGCTTACTCCCGGGATTGCAATCTGATGACGGACGTGTTGCGACAGGCGATCTCGGCAACAGGTACTCTGGTGGTCAAGGTCGGTACCCGTGTTGTGTCGCGGGATTGCGGAACACTGAATCACGAACGCATTACCCAGCTGGCGCAAGAACTTAGCGCGATTTGTGAGACCGGACGTCGCGTCGTATTGGTAAGTTCCGGAGCGGTGGCAGCTGGCATGAGTCAGCTGGGATTCCAGCAGCGCCCCGTCGGCCTGGCACAACTTCAGGCGGTCGCCGCAGTGGGGCAAGCCAGTTTGATTGAGGCCTACGATCGTACATTGCGAGAGCACGGACGTCACGCAGCACAGGTGCTACTGACCGGTGAAGACCTAAACGATCGAGGACGCTATCTCAACGTTCGCAACACACTGTTGTCGCTGTTGGAGTGGGGCGTGATTCCCATCATTAACGAAAATGACACCGTGGCAGTCGACGAGCTGATGGTGACATTCGGTGACAACGATCGTCTGGCCGCACTCGTTACCAATTTGTTGCAGGATGCACTACTGGTGATCTTGTCGGATGTCGAAGGTTTGTATGACGCAGATCCCGATGGGGCCGAGGTGCGCACGATTGCGACGGTCAGTGAAGTGAATGACTCCATCATGGCACTCGTCCAGGATCACGATGAAGGGCCGGGTCGAGGGGGCATGTCGAGTAAGCTGGAGGCGGCGCGTCTGGTGTCGACGGCCGGGGAAAACGTCATCATTGCCAGTGGCCACAAACCGGGTGTCCTGGCGGACATCATGGCCGGCAAGCAAATCGGTACCCTGATCTTGGCGCAGGGCAAGTCAATCAGTTCCCGCAAACGGTGGATCGGACTTTCGGCGCAAACCCGGGGTAGTATTTTCCTGGATGCTGGTGCGTGTCGTGCGTTGACTAAGGAAGGTCGAAGTTTGCTGGCGATTGGGATCGTCGACGCGGAGGGTGACTTTGACAAAGGTGATGTGGTTTCTCTACGAACGGCCCCTGGTGTCGAATTGGCTCGTGGATTGTCCAACTACCCGATTGACGAAATTCGGATGATTCAAGGGTTGCGTTCCGAGGCGATTGTCCAGCGGTTGGGTTATCGGTCGTATGAAGAGGTAATCCACCGTGACAACCTGGTGATCTTGCGGAGCGTTTAAGTGCGCTCAGAAAGCCGACTTCCGGCGGCGACGCTGCCAGGGAATGCCGTGATCGAACGGGAGGCCGCCAGGTTTTCACGGGTGTTTGAAGACATCAACCTCTTAGTCGCAAGCAGCGTTCTTCGTAGGGTAGGACTTCGCCCACGATACAGCTCGCAACGGCGCCCCCTTCCCGGGCCCGGTCGACCAGTTCATGCGCCCGCTCTGCTGAGACGCTGATCAACAAGCCGCCTGAGGTTTGTGCGTCAAACACGAATTCGAGGAGCTGTGGGTCTGGGGACCCCTCGAGCTGGATGATCGGTTCAACAAACGCACGGTTGGTGGAGGTCGCCCTTGTTTTGTAGCCCTGTTGCGCGAGTGATCTTGCGCCTGCCAAGAGGGGCAGATCTGGCAACTGTAATGCCACGGTGACATGACTTGCCTGTGCCATTTCGCTGGCGTGGCCTGCCAAACCGAAACCGGTGATATCAGTCGCCGCGTGGGCGTTCACTGCTTGTGCCGCTGCACTGGCGGCGGCGTTCAACATCGCCATGCTATGACTGGCAGCCGTGATGACGTCTTCCGGGCATTTTTGCGCCTTGAAAGCCGTCGTTATAAATCCGGTTCCCAATGCCTTGGTCAGTACCAGCCGGTCACCAGGCTGCGCTTTCTGGTTGGTGAGTAGCTGGTCCGGGTGGACAATTCCTGTAGCGGACAGTCCGTATTTAATTTCCGTGTCGCGCACTGTATGTCCACCGCTGATCACAGCACCGGCAGCAGCGACACGGTCTGCGCCGCCGCGGAGAATATCGGCCAGGGTACTTAAATCGAGCCGGTCGTCAGGAAACCCGACGATGTTGAGTGCGGTCTTGGGCTGGGCTCCCATAGCGAAAATATCGCTCAACGAGTTGGCGGCAGCAATCTGGCCAAAACAGAATGGGTCGTCGACCAGCGGAGGGAAAAAATCGAGGGACTGGACGATCAAAAGATCGTCCCGCAATCGGTAAACTCCGGCGTCACTAAAGTCTTCCGCGCCGATTACCAGGTCAGGATCGTCAAACTGAGGCAGTCCCTGCACAACCTGTGCAGTCCCCTGTTGAGGCAATTTGCCAGCTCAGCCTGCGCAACTCGCATAATCGACCAGACGTTTTTTCTTACCAAATAATCGCATCATGTTTTTCCTCGAAGAGTCGTGCTACCACATCCTTTGTATCCTGCACTGGCCAGCGACGCCACACGGCAGCAGCAGCGACACAGCGTGGATCGGTTTGACCGCGGGGGGATTTGGGCAGGATCTCCATGCGCTAGGCGCACGCTAGTTGGTCTCTTGATGCTGCCAGGCGACCTGCTCACCGTGATGTGTAGTCAAGAAATGGATGCGGGAGGACAGTTGGTGTCCGTTCAATCGACGAACCGTGTCCAAGAGGCGTTGCTTGGGATCGACATCACCAACCGGGGGCAGTGGATCGTAAACACAGTTTGGCCAGTTCTCTTCTTGAAAGGCGGCCAGAAGACGCTCCTGGTTGGTCGCTGAAGTCCTGATCTTTTTCACTAAGCCACGGCCCAGCCAGAGTTCACGGTGATGGGAATCCCAGTATGGTTGCAGCCTGCGCGCGGCTGTCATCGGTGAGTCTGTAGGAAGCTCGCTGAGCAGATGATCGCTGTGCTTGCGGTCGGTCATGCGTGTGGTCGGTTTACGGATTGCCAACAAGGTGGCCATTTGCTCCCAGCGACCCTGTTGACGCAGCGCTTCAACCGCGAATCGTGCGCCTGACTCGGTGAGTGTCAGTTGGCGGTAACTGCTCCAGTCGGTGCTCCGGCGCGGAAGATCCCGGCGGCCGCTGCCGGAAAGTTGTTGCCCGGCCAGGTATCCGCGCGTGGCGAGCCAGTCCAGATAGGTGCAGATAATCTGTCTGTCGCGAATTGGAGTGGTTTGTAGAAAACCAGCTTGCGTGCTGATTGTCGTGTTGCTCGAGGCGGGCAGGAAGTGATTCCAGAGGAGGGCTTCCAGCAGCGCCAGGCAATCGTCCATGGGGCGTCGTGCGTTCATGGCTGGTTCCTTGTCTAAGGTCGTTGGCGCTCCGCGCCGGCGTGCGCCAATAGATGGAGTTTCGGTGGGTCCTCAAAATGGCAGCAGGGAACGGGAGTTCTTGGTGGTATCGCGTGCGCACGCTGCAAATCGGCGTATAACTAAACGTAGTTCTTTTGGGGGGTAAAGTAAAATGAGCGCATACTTGTTCACGAATTCAGCCAAGGGGCAAACGAGGCCCGGACCGACTGGCAGTGGTCGCCGAGAGGTGATGCGGGATCAGGGCACTGATCGGTGTTGGCGTACGAGGACGCACTGTGACAACGGATATCGGGGATCGCGCCGTGTGAAGTTGTCGTGCGCGAAGGGGCGGCCGTCCTGTTCACGCCCTCAACGGCTACTTGAGTTGGAGCGACTGGCAGGGCGTGATTTGCTGGCCGCTGACGCGGTTTCTCTGGGTGGGCAAGTACCGCGTGAGTCCGCAGCGGTGCTTTGCGAAGCCGATCGATGGCCCGCGGAGGTGGCACTCCTGTCTCTGGACGAAACCAGTGGTGTGGCAGGTGAATACGTGGTTGGCGAAACCCCGCCCCGCCCGTGCCGATGGCAGGGTTGTCCCAGCCCTGACGCGGGATGCAAGCCGCTCCCCACGATTGGACCGCTGCCGGCGACTGAGCTGGCGTCCTTGGATACGGTTTTTCACCCGCTGTGGAACACCGCGGCAATCGAATCGCTGTGGAGAAACTGTGCAGACCCAGCCCAGGCCGGGGGGAGTTTAGATCTCTCATTGCAGGAGCTGAGTCAACTGGAGCCGATTTCACTTGCGCCCTGGTTTGCGCCGTCTCTACCGAGGTTGGCTGCGCCACTGGCACCGGTTGCACCGGATGATTGGGCGAGGGCGTTTGCGCGGTGCTACGCCGACCTGCCAGTCTGGGAGATTCCCGATCGGCTGCTGTTGGAGGCTAGTTTGGTTGAGGATTTCGAGCAGTTTTCCAGTTGTGATCCACACACGGCTAGTGAGTTCGCAGAGCTCATTTTTCAGCAGGCGGAGGAAGTTCTCGAGCAGCCGGAAGTTGCCGACTGGTTGGATGGGGACTGGATACCATCTTGGTTACAGGTGGGAGCGCTGGCGGGTGGCATGGCGGCAATCGGGACCACGATTTGGTATGGAGTTCCAGAGTGGGAGCATCTGCCGGTCACAGGTTCTCTCGCCGTGGATTGTGCCGAAATTCTGGCTGGCTCTCGGATCGAATTACCCACGACTCTTGACGGTGGGGAAGCGGGTTCTCTGAGTTGGCGGCTAAACGGCGAGTACTGGCCCTTTGGGGCCAATGGCATCCGCGGCCAGGAAAACTTGGCGGCTCTTGGATTTTCTGGACACGCCCGCTACCTCTCAGACCAGCGTCATGTTCAATGGACAAGTGACATTACCCTGGGTTTTGACAGGACGGGAATTCAAGCAGGGAACTTTGATCTGTCTGGCTCGTTTATTGAGAATCGAGCACAGATTGACTTGGTGGTTTCGGGTTCGTACGGAGATGGGCCTGGTTTCGCCGACGGTGTGGGGCAGCTCTCGGTTGGTTTATCGGGTAGTGGGCCGTTGCCGTTGACCGCCGGGACACTTACTGACCGGCTGCGATTTGCTGGGCGGGTGAAATACGCTGCTGAAGTGGGGAGCCAGCGCGAGCAGCGGTCTGAATTTGCCATTTGGGGCTCGTTGAGAGCGGAGTACTAAAACATGTTGCTGCGCTGCGAAAACTTGGCGCAACCACGAGCGATGGAGGACAACTGATGGGAGGACTGGCCAAAGACGATCAAACTTGGAGTACGGCCGCGCTGCGGCTGACATCGCTCAGTGACCCGCCCAGAGGGGGGCTGCTATCTGATGCTGGTTGGATAGTACCGGACCATGTTGGTTTGGCAATCTCGGGTACGACAGAAACGCCCTTGTCTAAGCGGGGGGAGGTGCCAACCACCACGCGTTTGTGGGTGGATCGAGCTGCCGAGAGGTTTGCCTCAAGGATCCTGCGGGATCTTTTTTTTCAGCAACAAAGCGCGGGCATACTGGACAGGTGGTGAACCAAAGGAGAGCAGCCGGTCGTGATAGTCGCGCAAGCGAAACTCCGCTCCCCAGAGCTGTTCGGCCTCTCGTCGCAGATCGATGTGTTCCAAATAGCCGACAAAATAGGTGGACAGCTGTGCCGAGGTGAGTTGTGCTCGTACCCATTTTCCAGCGGCTTCACGTTCTTCTTGAAACGTGTCGTGCATCATTAGCCGCATTGCCTGTTCGCGTGTAATACCTTCGGTGTGAATCGCTTGGTCCAAGATGGCGTTGGCGATACCCCGCAGGTACCACTTCAATGCGATCAATCGCATCAGGGGATCACCGTCCAGAAACCCCTCATTGGCCATCAGCTGTTCGGCGTAGACAGCCCAGCCCTCGATGAACACACCTGAAGCCAGCATTGCCCGTAATTGGCCAGGATAACGGTTCGAATGTGCCAGCTGTAGAAAATGTCCCGGCATTGCTTCATGTACCGTGAGATCATGAATCGAGCGGATGTTGTATTCACGCAAGAAGGATTTGACCTGCACATCTGTCCAATGTGCTGGCAGGGGTGCCACGGCATAGAAGGTCTTTTCACCGACATCCAGCGGCCCTGGTGAGTCACAATAGGCCAAGGCGATGCCACGTTGAAATTCAGGCATCACGATAATTTCCAGGGGATCTGGCAGGACGGTGACCAAATCCTTGGACTTGACGAACTCGGTTGTGATGTGCAGGGACTTCTTGGCGACGGCGACGATCTGGTCGCGCTGAGGTACATCCTGATATGCCATTTCCAGGCCGGCCCGAATGATTGCCTGGCGATAGGCAGCGGTGGGTTGCTTAGGGAATTGTGTAAAAGGGTACTGTTTCAAGTACAGCGGTTTGGCGATCTGATACATTTCCTCGCGCACCCGCGCTAACTCAGACTCGGCGCGCTGGCGAATTTCAGTTCGTGACAACCGTGTTTGCAGAGTGAAACGCAGTTTTTCGTCGTAGCGTGCTGGACCGAGACGAAATTCACCGTTGGCGTTGGGAAGTAAGCGATTTTCCAACCACTGCTGATGTTGTTCAACCACTTCCTGTGCCCGTTGCATTGCTTGCTGAAGTCGGTTGCGCTCTAACCGAGTCAGCTGTTGCAGCTGTGGTCGAACCAGATTGTCTAGAATGCTCAATACCCCGCGATTTTGTTTGACCGCAGTTTCGGCATGGATTCTGGGGACACGCTGTGGTTGTAGTGTTGCCTGGATTTGTTCAAACAGCTTGGGAAATTTCTCGAGACGATCGGCCACATGTGACAGACGTTGAGGCAGAGGCGCAAAGTCTCGCGCCATCAGTCCGTATATCGAGCTGCCGGCCAATTCGGTGTAGAGCAGGGGATTCCATGCCCAATCGGCCAGCTGGTCCGTCTGCCACAGAACGGTTTGTAGCCTATGCTGGAGCAGTGCGTAGTCGACTTGATGAGCCCGCGAGAGTTGTTTGCGATCGATCTTCTCCAGGGCATCCAGCAATTGTCGATGGAAACTTCTCGACCGATTGCGCGCTGCAGCACTGAGGTCGTCCAACTGGCTATCGAAACGATGGTCACCCAGCGTTGTGGCGTGAACCGGAGACAGTGCGGGAGATTCGCGGACATAGCGTTTGGCGAGATCCTCGAAGCGAGTATCCAGTGGTGATTGGTGCATGAGGGTTGCACAGAGAAGAAGAGCTGACGGTGCCATTGTAAAATCCCCCACAAGGAAACAGAAAAAGCGGCTAAGTGTCCGCGTGTTTTGGTGTTGGTGATTGGAGTTTTCGATACATCCAATAGACGGGGACGCCCAAGGCGATAATGACCAGACCCATGCGGGATTCCAACGGCTTGGTCAGGTAGATCTGCCCCAAGAACCAGATGTATACCAGTAGGAACGCCAGAGGAACCCAGGGATAAGCAAACGTGCGATAGGGGCGTGCTAAATCGGGTCTACGGATTCTCAATACCACTACGGCAGCAACACCCAGGGCATAAAAAATGCTGGCGGAGAAAATCACGAAATTTGTGAACAACGCGAACAATGAATCGTTCCGCAAGCTGTCAAGAATCCGGGCCCAGAGGTTTTCGTTGCGCGATTTCGCAGTTGATTTTGCCACATCTGGTCCGGATTCCATTCGCTCCGAGTTGTCGGCTGCAGAAGAGGAATTAGCAGGAGTTGCTTGCGCTCCGCTGACCCAGTGCTTGCCGACGCCGGCGCAGACGATCAACAAGATTGCCATACCGGCCATCACCGCGATCGCGGCGGCGGGAGTGTGGAACTTTTCATGAACTCGTCCCAGGGCCGAAAAAAAAACGCGATCGCGCCCCATGGCAAAGGAAGTCCGCGGCACCGTCAGCAGGTTGGTATTGATGGCACCGAAGGTGCTGCACATGATCACCACAGAAATCGCGGCGGCGCCAGAAGGGCCGAGCAGTTTACCGACCATCCGCTCGGCCACATGATCTCCGGCTGCTCGCATTTCTTCCATGGACAACACGCCGTGATAGGCGAGATTGGCTGCGAGATAAAGTGTGATCAGAATCCCGATGCCGCCCAGCAGCGCGAAGGGGATGTTGCGTTGAGGTTCGCGAACTTCTTCTGCCAGGGGTGTGACACCATGCCAACCGTTGTAGGCCCACATCACGGCCAATAACACAGTACCTATCTGGCCAGCCAGACTCGGCTGATGAGGTTCTATTCGTGAACCGTAATTGGTCCAATCCACAGAAGTTTCGAGAACCGGCAATAGCACAAAGGGAGTCAGGGCCACAAGACCAAGAAATCCAGCCTTGACTAGCGTAAACATCATTTGCAGTCGGCCACCCCAGACAACACCCAGAATGTTGACCAGTGCCATACTGCCGATCATCATGGCGGCCATGCCGATCTCTGCAAACAACGAGGGGTGCCAGCCGATCGCGTTGGCAAAGGAACCGATGAAGGCCACAGCGAGCGCGGCGCAGGAAGCGGGTGTACCAAACAAGACGATGTTCCAGCCACAAAGAAAGGCAACCGGTTTGCCGTAGGCTTCGCGCAGGTAGACATAGAGTCCTCCTGCCTGGGGAAACATGGCAGCCAGTTCAGCGAAGCACAAACCACCCAGGATGCAAAGCGCTCCGCCGGTGATCCACATCGCCAGAATCACACGAAAATCGCCGGCCGCGTCGGCGATCGCACCTGGCTTAAGGAAAATACCGGATCCGATCACGTTACCGACAACAACGGCGATCGCAATCCACGGTCCCAAGGCACGCACCAAACGAGGCTCGTTGCGTGCGGTTGCAGGAATGGGCGAGTTTTCTGACGGCATAGTGGCTGGAGTGGGAACAAATCTGGACGGGGTTAACGGTGTTACCTGGTACCGGGTGATCATCATCCTATGTGTTCTGGACCTGTTCGGCGAGCATCCTCATCGCGATGCGCTGTGCTGTCTGCAGCTCAGCGTGTCTGGGATCTGGTAGATCTGGACATTGGGGCGGATGATTCGCTGCCGTGAACCTGGCCGCCTGAGATTCCCGGCAGGCCTCCTGGAAACGTACCGATGAGGTTGCTGGATGCCCGCTTCGCGGTCGGCAATTGGTGTACAATTTGTCTGCAAAACCGCAGTTTCACTAGACGGTTCTCGTTCGCCGGGAGCGTCTCTTTAGTGGGACCGCTGTTCCAGTACGAGCGAGCAACCGTGAAATACCAGCTATCGGGACAACCCGTTCCACGGAATTCGATGTGTCGGAGCAGGGTGCGCGGATGCGAGCCGTGGAATGGATACGGTCGCGGAATGCGGTACGTCGTCATTACAGATTTCCGAGGCGCGAAACGTTGATACAGGAGGGTTGCACTGATGCGTGCACAAGCTATCGAAGAACTTGTTGGAAAACGCTGTCGACCGTGCGAAGGAGGTGTCGAACCTTACACACTTGAAGACTCGCGCCGACAGTTAGTGGATCTCAACGGTTGGTTCCTTACGGAAGATGGCCAGCGCATTCGGAAAGAATGGCAGGTCAAGAACTTTATGTCGGCGATGGAGTTTTTCAACCGTGTTGCCGAAGTTGCCGAAGATGATGGACACCACCCCGATTTGCATGTGTCCGGATATCGCAATGTGGCGATCGAATTATGGACGCACGCCATCGGAGGACTTAGCGAAAACGATTTCATTCTGGCGGCGAAGATCGACCAGTTGCCCATCGAGCTCGTTAGCTGACGGTTGTCTGTCTGGTTGGTTCTAGGCGGTTTGAATGTCCGATCGTGCGAGGAGAATCAGATCGTGTCACGCCTGCTTTGTATGCTGTTTGCTGTTTGCCTGGGAACTCCTGTTGGAGTCTCCGCAGCAGCGGCCCGCAAGTTGAATGTTCTGTGGATTACGGTGGAGGACATGAGTCCTCGTTTGGGTTGCTATGGCGACCCGACCGTACCGACACCGAACGTCGATCGGTTGGCGCAGCAGGGAGTACGTTTTACCCGGACGTTTGGTGTTTATGGTGTTTGCGCACCGAATCGGCATACGTTGATTCTGGGTATGTACCCCCATTCCACTGGGGGAATGGCGATGCGTACCTGGAAACGCACCGCGGCGCTGGATCAGATTACAGATCCGGAATTGCTGGCCATCCCTACGTATGAAGCAACCCCGCCGCCTGCAGCCCGTTGCTTCACGGAGTATCTCAGAGTCGCAGGTTATTATTGCACCAACAACGCCAAGACCGATTATCAGTTTCGAGCGCCCGTAACCGCCTGGGACGAGAGCGGCAAACAGGCACATTGGCGCAATCGCCCATCCGCGAAAACGCCGTTCTTCGCGGTATTCAATCTCACGGTGACTCACGAAAGCGGTATTTTTCAACAGCGTTCGCCACGTGTCACCGACCGGACAACGGTTGCTCTCCCCCCCTATTACCCCGACACCGCCGCACTGAGAGACGATCTAACACGACATTATGACAACATCGCGGCCATGGATCGGAAGGTTGGCCGGTTACTTAAGGAATTGACTAAAGACGGATTGCTGAATGAGACCATCGTGTTCTTTTTTAGTGATCATGGAGACGGTTTGCCGCGGATGAAACGCTGGGTTTATGACTCAGGTATTCACGTCCCTTTGATTATTCGTTGGCCGAATGCAGATCGTGGAGGTGAGGTTTCTGGACAACTGGTGAGTTTTGTCGATTTTGCTCCCACAATGCTTTCTTTATTGGGTGTCCCGATACCAAAGCACATGCAGGGCCGGGCTTTCCTGGGGTCGCAAAGAGGACCTGAACGGAGTTACGTATTCGCCGCGCGCGATCGGATGGACCCAGCCCCTGAGACCATTCGCGCTGTCCGTGATAAACGGTTCAAATATGTTCGGAACTACCGGCCGGATTTACCCTACATCGGGTTCATTCCGTATCGTGACCGCGCTGCGGGGATGCAGGAACTACTGAGGTTAATCAAGGACAATCGACTGGGAGAGCGGCAGTGGCAATTCACCGCGACCCGAAAACCGTTGGAAGAGCTGTATGACACGCAAACAGATCCGCACGAAATCCGAAATTTGGCCGCGGATCCCAAGTACTACCCTAAATTGGCAGAATTGCGCGCAACGCACGAGCGCTGGACTCGCCGTGTCGAGGATCTCGGCCATCTTCCCGAAGCGGAGTTGGTGCGAAAACTGTGGCCACCTCTGGGGGTGCAGCCAACCACAGCTGCTCCAAGAATGACGATCGTTCGGCAAGGCGATAATGATGTACGTGTGGCAATCGACTCTTCCACACCAGGCGCGTCGATCGCGTTTCGTTTGCGTCGTGACGCGCCCTGGCGAATCTACAGTACGCCAGTACTTGTTCCACCGAAAACTTCGATCTGGATTCGAGCGCATCGGCTGGGCTGGAAACCGAGCGCTGTTGTCAAGCGGCAACTACCGTGAAGAGCCCACTGTGGAGTCTGTGACGCCTTGCCGCCGGCGGACGAAGTCAACCGAGGCACGCTGGGTTGGCCGCTGCTGGGCAACGTCTCAGGTGGCGGCGCTCATGGAACAGGTGCCGCCTTCTCGTTACAATCCACGCTTCTCTTAATTTGCTAGCCGGCCACCAAACAGGTCGATTCAAATCACAAGAAACCGGTTTAGGGGGAACATCGTGTGTTCGGAAAATGATCATTCCAACAGCTCCGCAGATTCACCGCCGTCTCTGTATGAGCGACTCGGTGGCGTCTATTCGATCGCTCCGGTAGTCGATGATTTCATTGATCGCATCATGGATGATCCACGTTTGAACGCCAATCCACGGGTTGACGAGGCTCACCATCGCGTTTCGCGTTCTGGATTCAAGTACCTGGTCACGGAAATGGTCTGTTGGGCAAGTGGAGGGCCCCAAACCTACACGGGACGCTCGATGTATGATTCCCATGCCCACCTGGAGATCACGGAGTCCGAGTGGGACGTTTTCATGGAAGATCTTGCAACTACGTTTGATCAGTTTGAATTGCCGTCGGGTGAACGCGCTGAATTGGTTTCGATCGTAGAGAGCACCAAACTCGAGATTGTGCTTACCGAACATGACGGCCAGGCGACTGTCCGCTGACCGCAAAGGTAAGCTGAATCGCTAATGACCACGCGATTTTCCCGCCGCGACTGAATGCAGGCCGGTTCTTTTGGCTTCTCGGGAACTGGTCTGTTAGAATCGCCAAGTAAGTCAGAATCACCGAGTCACGTTTAGAAACCACCTGTGGAGAGCATGCTATGTTCAGCCGACTTTCGGTCTGCTCGGGTGTTGCCAGTGCGTTGTTTTGTGTTGCGATGGCATCGGCACAGCCTGTTCCTTCACGTGATCCTACCAGCACGCATATTTTTCCCGCAGGAGGACAGCGTGGTACGAAGGTGATGGTCCGTGTGGGCGCGGAGTGTCTTCCCCCGGGTGCCAATCTGTTTGTTTTCGGTGAGGGCGTTCAAGTTCCACAGACTTTGGGGACGCGTGTTACCGATGAAGGTGAGCCTTCCCCGCGCCGCAAACCGACCGAAATCCCAGTCAGCTATCCGAAGCAGTGGCGTTCTGAGATTGCTATTTCTGAAACGGCGCCACTGGGGACTATTTTCTGGCGATTGGGTTGCGCGCAGGGCGGAACTCAATCCCGGCCGTTTGTAATTGGAGAACTCCCCGAGTTCATCGAGTCGGAGTCCAATTCCAGCTCGGACCGAGCAGAGCAGATCACACTGCCGGTGACGATCAATGGCCAGATCCACGGTGAACGAGATCTGGACTATTTTCGCTTCACAGCGACCAGAGGGCAGGTCATTATTTGTGAAGTTTTGGCCCGTCGCTTGGGATCGCGACTGGATCCGATCGTGGAGATTCTTGATAGCGATGCCCGGCCGCTGCCTGTGCAATCTGTTTATCGGGGTAGTGATCCGATCCTGGCTTTGCGCGTTGAACAGGATGGCGAGTATCTGATGCGGATGGCAAATGTTTCGTTTCGCGGTGATCCGTCGTATGTCTATCGCGTGAATCTGACCACTTCGGCTGCAACGCAGTTTGCTTTTCCATCGAGTGGCCAGGCGGGGACCGAACAAGAGATTGAACTCTACCAATTGTCGGGTGACACCGATTGGCAAGTCGTGCGTAAACGCATTGCATTTCCCGAGACGGCGGAGGCGTTTCTTTGGAAGGATCCACAATTTGCATCCAACGGTATTCAACTAGCCAGCTTGCCACATCCTCACCGGCGCGAGCAGGAACCAAACGAGTTACCTGCTCAGAGTACGCCGCTGTCGGTGCCAGGAAGTGCCAGTGGCCAGTTCCTCACGGCGCGCGATACAGACTGGTTTGAATTTGTGGCCCAACAAGGGCAGTTGTATACGGTTTCTTGCAGCGCCTTACCTGCACAAACGGTAGTGTTTCCCAGTATGCAGTTAACCGATGCGGCGGGGAAGGTACTTGTCCAGGCACGCGGTGTCGAATCGTCGGCGGGCATTTGTCGGGCCGATTGGAAGGCACCGGCAGATGGGGTGTTTCGAATACGGTTAAGGGACCTGCGTTTTGGTGCACGGGGGGGGCCGGAGTTTATCTACCGGTTGTCTGTGGTGCCGGCAGAGCCTGACTTCACACTCGCTTTGGGTGCTGATAGTGCCAGTGTATTGCAGGGAAGTGGGCTGGAGTTGGCGGTGGACGTGGTTCGCACGGGAGGATTTTCCGGTGCCGTGAAACTTGCGTTGTTGGAGCCTCCTGAGGGTGTGACGGCGGAACCCGTAGACGTCCCTGCCGGGAGTAACAATGGTAAACTCAAGATCCAGGCCAGTGACCAGACCGTGGCGACCAGTTATACCCTGCGGGTGATTGGCACATCGCAGATCGGCGGCAGTGCGATGACTCGACACGCCCACGCTCCCCACTTGGGTCGAGATGCGGAAGGCGTCAGCATTGGCGCACCGACCATACCGGTACTCAACTTAACGGTCCGACATCCGCCGGTTTTCAGATTGTTTTGTTCCGAAGCTTATCTTTATGCCCACCGCGGGTCGGTGTTTCCCTATCCGATGACCGTCGAACGTTTGGGTGATTTTCAGGGTGAAATCTTTTTTCAGACGGGCGATCGACAGAATCGCGATTTGGATGGTGTGCGGATGCTCGATTTCACCTTGCCGCAGGCAGAGGCGGAGTTCCACATGCCTATCTATCTCCCGGAGACGATGCATATTAATGTGCAGTCGCAGTCTCAGCTCTACACTCAGGCCTATGCGAGCTTTATCGATAAACACGGGCGCCGTCAGTCATTCCTGGTGGTCAGCGAAAAACGCAATATGCTGCGGACATTGCCACCAGTGGTAAAACTCATTGCGGCGACCCCCCGCATCGTTTTAGGCGCAGAGAACGTGCTACGCTGTCATTTGAAGTTGAAGCGTACATCCAATTTGACCGGACCGATGCGGATCGAACTGGTGGATCCGCCTCAGGGATTGCCACTACAGATAGAACCGACTTTGATTCCGGCAGGTCAGACTGATGTTGTGATTCCCCTGCGGCTGACCGAAGTGGTGATGCCTGGTCGGGAATTTCAACTGACCTTCCGCGCGACTGGTAAAATGGAAAGTGGGGTCGACATCATTAGCGAGGCCACTGTTCTGCTTGAATCGCCCTAGTGGTATTGTTTCAGGCACACACCAGCATGACGTATTTTCATGGGTGGCGAACTGTCGAGATCATCCGATCGCCATGTCAGGTTCTTCGCGGGTGATGAATTCGAGGACAGCGGGACGTCCTTCACGTGTGGCGTTGATGCCGCGCTGAATTGCCGCTGCAATTTCCTGAGGGGCTTCGACTCGTTCTGCATGGGCGCCCAAACCACGGGCCACCTCAGCGTAGTTACCACTGAGTTGTTTGGTGCCGAAACGCTCACAAGAGATGGGAATGTTTTTTTCGTAGTTTCCCATAGCGGAGTTGTTTAGCAGCATCGTCAGAATCGGGATTTCTTCGCGGACGGCGGTTTCGATGTCCATTCCGACCATCCCAAACGCGGCATCCCCGAGAAAATGGACAACCAGTTTTTCGGGCTGCGCCAGCTTCGCTCCCATTGAAACCCCTAAGGAAAATCCAAGTTGCGTGGAATGTCCCCAGCCGAGGTACCCACGGGGGACCACCGATTCATAGATTGGCAGTAATTGATCACGGGGATTGCCGGAATCATGCGTGACAATGGTCTTCGCAGGATCCGTTGCTCGGATCAGTTCACCGATGACGCGATAGGGATTGATGGGCACTTCGTCCGCAGTGAGTTTGGGTTGCCATCGTTGTTTCCAGGGTGCGCGCACTCGGTCCAGGTGGTCACGAACGCGCTGTTGCTGGTCCGCATCTGTCGGGCCTTGCAAACGGACTTCTGCTACGAGTTGTTCAAGGATCAACCGGGCATCTCCGAGAATTGAAACATCTGCCTGGTAGTCTTTGTTGAGATCGCGTGGATCGACTGTCGCGTGGACAATCCGTTTACCTGCCGGCAAGTCTGGCGCAAAGATCGTCTTGGAAAGGCTGGCTCCAATGGCGAGGATTGCGTCACTCTGTCGCAGGTAGTCCCGTACCATATCCGTGCTCGCGTAGGCGCCCGTACCCAGTGACAAGGGATGGGTTTCATTAAACGCACTCTTACCCAGCAGCGTTGTCATCACCGGCGCCGCGAGTTGTTCCGCTAAGGTGGTCAAGGCGGGGCTACCGCCGGCGTAGAGTACTCCTTGTCCGGCCCAGATCATGGGGCGTTCGGCACCACGCAGCAGCCGAACTGCATCTTGAATTGCGTCTGGATCACCACTGCTGATCGCTGGTGTGACTGGCTGATAATTCAACGGGTGGCTCAAGGAATGCTGCGCGATGTCCGCTGGGATTTCCAGCATCACAGGTCCCGGTCGGCCTGACCTGAGCAGCGTGAAGGCTCGCCTCATGCGTTGTTCGATGGCGTCAGCCGAGGGTACCCAGTCGGACCATTTGGTGACCGCGCGAAAGCTATTGATCGCATCGAAAGTCGGCGGGACCCCCAGCAAGTCTCGACCGGGATGACCGGGTAGGAATAGTAGTGGACTGGAGTCCGTCCAGGCGTGGGCAATTCCAGCAAATGCATTTTCTGCGCCGGCCGCTTGTTGGACGGTGACAACTCCCAGTTGTTGTCCGTTACTGGCTCTTGAAAACCCGTCTGCCATGTTTTCTGCAACGCGTTCCTGGCGCGCCACAATTGGCCGAATTTCGGCGTCCGACAACGCTTCCAGAATTGGTGTGAACGGAAAGCAGAAGACATGCTGGATGCCTTCGGATTTGAGTATCTGAGCGATAGCCTGACCGCCTTGCATGGTGATTTCTCGCTGCGGACGATTGATGCGTGTATTGAAGAGTGCGGATATCATCGCATGCTGTCGCGAGATAGCAACCGATTGTGTTGGCTGGGTGTTCTCCGCTGCAACAGTTGTGCTGAAAACATTGCAAACGTTGCTTACAGGGACTATGTTGGCGACGCAGCGAATGGGTTTGCGAATGACGAGTGGCTTCTGGCAGGAGACCGATGGCGATGGACAAGCATCCGAACGAAGTGATGTGGCGGTTGGCAGGTATTTTCACGCTGGTGGCATGTGGCTTGCCGGGATCTCTACAGGCGGATGACAAAGAGTCCGCAATGCTCACACTGCAACTGCGCAGTCGGCAGGAAACGGCGCCCCAAACGGGCCGTTTTCACGCCGTAGTGAAGTCGGCCCAGTGGGATCCGGGTCAAGTTGCCGTCATTGTTTGCGACATGTGGGATCTGCACCATTGCTTGAACGCGACGCGCCGGGGCGCCGAGATGGCGCCACGCATGAATGCGTTGCTCAATCACATGCGGTCGCGAGGCGCCACCATTATTCATGCGCCGAGTAGTTGTATGGAACGCTACCGTGATCACCCCGCCAGGAAGCGGGCGCAGACGATTCCGCGGGCAACAAACATACCGAAAGATATCGGCCAGTGGTGTTACAAGATTCCTGCGGAGGAAAACGGGAAATACCCAATTGACCAGTCGGACGGTGGTGAGGACGACGATCTCGAGGAACACCAACGGTGGGCCGCCAAGTTAAAGGCCATGGGGCGCAATCCCGGAGCGCCATGGAAAGCCCAGACCGACCTGCTGGAGATTCGTAACGATGATTACGTTAGTGACAACGGCGAAGAAATTTGGAGTGTCCTGGAGATGAAGGGTATCGCTCGTGTCATGCTGGTGGGCGTTCATACCAACATGTGTGTACTAGGGCGTCCATTTGGTTTGCGGCAAATGGCAAGAAATGGCAAGCAAGTCGTTCTCGTAAGAGATATGACTGATACCATGTACAATCCCGCTCGAGCACCCTACGTGAGTCACTTCACGGGGACTGATTTGATCGTCGAGCACATTGAAAAATGGGTCTGTCCGACGATTACCAGTGATCAAATTCTGGGTGGTCAACCGTTTCAATTCAAGAAAGACACGCGCCCTCACCTGGTCGTGGTAACGGCTGAGCGAGAATACGAAACCAATCGCACACTGCCGAAGTTCTGCCTGGAACAACTCGGCAAGGATTTTCGAGTGAGTCACATTTTCGCGAATGCCGATGAGCGGAATGACTTGCCGGGTATCGAAGTGTTACAGGATGCAGATGTCTTACTGCTGAGCGTCCGGCGACGTGTCCTGCCTCCCAACCAGATGGCCCTGATTCGCAACTTTATTGAAGGTGGTAAGCCGGTGGTCGGAATCCGCACCGCCAGTCACCCTTTTTCTCTGAATGGAAAGGAGCCACCTGCCGGCTACTTGGCCTGGGAATCGTTTGACCATGATATCTTGGGCGGTAATTACACCGGACATCATGGCGCGGGCGTTGCGGTTTCCGTCCAAGTTTCTGCCTCTGGCAGCGGTCACCCTTTGCTGGCCGGTGTTCAGACCGATCAACTACAAGGTTATGGTTCGTTGTACAAAGCGGGCCCGCTGGTCACTTCGGCGACACCGCTCTTGATTGGGGCGGTGCCAGGAAAAGATCCTGAACCCTTGGCCTGGACGAATACTTCCAAGTATGGTGGCCGAGTGTTTTACACAGCGCTGGGACATCCGAATGATTTCAGCCAGCCCGCCTTCAACCAGTTGTTGAAGAATGGAATTTATTGGGCGGCGACGATGGTCAGTGCGGATTAAGTACGGTTTCTGGTAAGGGTTACTGTCTTTGTATTGTCATCCGCTTCTCGATGCGGTGGACGGTCGAATTGTCATCGCCCAGTAGGTTTCCTCCCATGCGAGCAACCCTGAAAGTTGGCGCGACAGCGGAAGTTGAGTTTGTGGTAGCTCCAGAGCATGTGATTCCCTTCAGTGATCATCAAATGCCGGCTGTTCTTTCGACGCCG
Organism: Planctomycetaceae bacterium; assembly: GCA_002709225.1. Taxonomy (GTDB): domain Bacteria; phylum Planctomycetota; class Planctomycetia; order Pirellulales; family Pirellulaceae; genus UBA9264. The sequence continues at coordinate 17,765 of PAQH01000056.1, read as the reverse complement.
CAGTTGATTGCGTTCTTGGAGCAGGCGGCACGGACAGCAATGGAAGAGGTTCTCGACGAGGATGAACGAACCGTAGGTGTCCAGGTCGATGTTCAGCACCTGGCGGCTACCCCTTTGGGATCTCGCGTGTTGTGTCGAGCACGGGTGATTCATGTGCAAGGCCGGCAGGCAACATTCCAGATTGAAGCCCACGACTCACATGAACGGGTTGCCCGTGGAGTTCATCGTCGCCAGGTGATTCGCGTCGGCCGCTTTGCTGAGCAGGTGCGTCGCAAGCTACCGGATGTCAACTGATGCGACGTGGCGACAGATTCTACGCCCTGCCTGTCGTGCCAGTGGTACCGGCTTCTGAAAGCCTGCGAGTGTGACGTTGGAGTGCGCCATCTTGGAACCACTTGGCTTGGAGCCATTTGGTTGGTCGGGTGGTGCGGCTTCGCTGGCACTGACAATTGGACCGACTGGCTTCGTGGTTGGTGGGTTACGCCAGCAGTTCGGGTATGACCTCGCCGTGCACATCTGTCAAGCGTCGATCGATGCCATTGTGTCGAACGGTTAATCGCTCGTGATTGATCCCCAGTAAACGCAGGATTGTCGCGTGGATGTCGTAGACGCGTGTGGGTCGTTCGCGATCCAGTGGCTTGTATCCCCATTCATCACTGGGGCCATAAGTCGTACCGCCGCGAATGCCACCTCCACACAACCAGTTGGTAAACACATACGGGTTGTGGTCCCGCCCCTTTGTTCCCTGGGTTGACGGCATGCGACCAAATTCAGTGGTCCACAGAAGAACAGTATCTTCCAGCAGACCTCGTTGCTTGAGGTCCAAGATCAATGCCGCGGTACCCTGCGCCATACCCATCGCCAGTGGGCCGTGGTCGCGACGGATATCTTCATGGCTATCCCAATTTCGCCGCGGAAAACCATTGTCATTTCCGGACCAGATCTGCACAAACCGCACACCGCGCTCGATCAATCGTCGGGCGACCAAGCACTTGCGACCGAAATAATCGGCTTCTTCCAGAGGATTGATTGTTTTGGAGAACGAACTCTGTCCGTGGTCCAGGCCGTACATGCGCAGAATGTGGCGTGGTTCTTTGGACAGATCAAGTGCATCCGGGGCGCTCAATTGCATTTGAGCGGCCAGTTCATAAGTCCGGATACGCGCTTCCAGACGTGCGTCGGCGGTTCGCTGGGAGGCATATTGGCGATTGAGTCGACCCAATAATGCCAGACCGACTTGATCACTGGCTTGGTTGATGAATTCGACGTTCGGCGGAAATAGATCAGCGATGGGATTCACCGTACCGGGCCGCATGATGGTCCCTTGAGAGTGAGTGGGAAGAAAGGCCGCGTGCCAGTTCTTCGGGCCGTTAGAGGCATAGCCGCGGTGGTCTGGGAGTACGACAAACGCTGGCAAATTTTCGTTCAGACTGCCTAACGCATAGTTGATCCACGCACCCATGCCCGGAAAGCCTGGCTGCTGAAATCCGGTTGCTTGCAGGTAGGTGGCCTGACTGTGTACGCCTGTTTTTCCCACCATGTTGTGGACGAAGGCAATGTCATCGACGCAGGCACCCAATGGGGCCACGGCATCACTGAGGTATTTTCCCGATTCACCGTAAGGTCGGAATCGAAAGGGTGACTTCATCCAGGGCCCCAGGCCATTCTGGAAGGCCTCGACATGCTCACCAAAATCTGACGGCTTGCCGTGGAATTTTTCCAACGCCGGTTTGTAGTCCCAGAGATCGAGATGACTGGCGGCCCCGGCCATGAAGAGTTGAATCACGCGTTTGGCGCGCGCCGGATAATGTAGGTTGGGCATTGCCGACCCGGCTCCAGGCTGAGCGGGTCCGGTGACTGCTGCTGTGCCTGAAGACTGCTGCAACCAGCTTGCCAAAGCCAGGCCGCCAAAACCCTGACCGACTTGCGAGAGTAGGGCACGTCTGGAAAGGGGGGCTGTGGCGGTGTTGTGGTCAAGCCGCGAACGCATGCCGTAATCCTCGTCGAGTCGATCTAATCAACAAACAGAAATTCACTGAGGTTAAACAGTAGCCGGCACGTATTTGCCAGTCCATGTTGCTGCGTATACGCAGTGAGCGCCTCGGCTTCGTCGGGGCGCATCGATCGTCCCAGCAATCGTTGTAGCGCCGCGTTGACTTGGTCTTGGGTGCCCTCGTACTGAGCTGACAGATTTGCGGCAAATTCATGTGCCATCTGCACCATGAATTTATTGTTCCACATGGATAAGGCTTGTAAGGCCGTCAATGTTTCATTCCGCTTGTCTACCCGCAGTGATGGATCTGCGCAGTCGAGGGTGTCCATGAAAGGTTGTGGTTGCGAGCGGACCAAGAAACGGTACACGGCTCGGCGATGTCCCGTGGGGTTCGCAGGATCGTATTTGTCATATTCATAATGGGGAGAGTGTTCTGGTTTTTCCAAGACAAAATCACGAAATCCAGGGCCACCCATTTGCAGGTTTAATCGTCCCGCAACCCAAAGTACCGTGTCACGGATTGCCTCGGCTTCGAGCTTCCGTCTGTTCATGCGCCATAGGTAGTGGTTTTCACGGTCGGTCCGTAGTCCGCGGGGGTGGCGGTTTGAGATCTGGCGGTAGGTGCGGCTATTGCAGATCAGCCAGTGCAAACGTTTGAGCGATTGGCCACGGTCTCGCAATTCAACTGCGAGCCAGTCGAGCAACTGAGGATGGGTAGGCAATTTCCCCATTCTTCCCAGGTCATTAGGGGTATCCACAATGCCTCGCCCAAAATGGTGTTGCCAGATACGATTCGCGAGGGAACGCCAGACCAACGGATTCTCGTGGTGGGTGATCCATTCCGCCAGGGCGACCCGTCGATCGCCTTCCGAGTGGTCAGGTTTTAGCGAAAACTGTGCTGGTACCTGGTTGATGATTCCCAGGGTTCCCGGCTCTACCAGCGCGCCCGGTCGTGTGACGTCTCCACGCGTCAGAACGTGGATGTCGCGTGGTTTGCCACCGGTGTGTCCGGTCCCGCGAAAAGCCCCACTACCATGATGGATCGTACCCGCGTAGACCATTTGTTGTGCGGGGAGTGCCTGCTGGGCGGACTGGATCTCCGTCAACTCCGCTTGGAGTTTTTCCTGCTGATCGCGCATGGCAGGTGTGACAATACCCCTCAGCTGGTCTTCGAGTTGGCGCGTCAGTGTTTGTAGTGTCTGCTGATCCTTGGGCACTGAGGTGCGCGCCAGCAGTAGTTCTTCCGCGTTCCAGAGGGGCGTTCGACTGGTAAAACCATCGGTAATGGACTTGCTTTGCCAACGGCCCGACTCGATCGAATCGAGCGCCGTCACGGGGGCTCCCAGGGCAATGTTCTGGTCGCCGGAAAACACAGTTATCTCGGCGATCGCTAACGCGTGTCGTTTGCCTCCGCGATCCCACAGTCGGGAGGCGGTCAGTCGCACATAGCGGGCGGTCACATCTTGTAGGTGGATGACGACGGACCGATTGCCGGGATTGGCAAAATCACGTTGTTGTTGATTGAAGATGATCTGGGGATTGGCAAACTCCGGGTTGTTATCGACTTCCAGACGGAAGCGGACTGGAAATCCAAATCCTGGAGTTTCTTTCCAATCGGTAGGACGGGCAGGGACCAGCTCGATCCGTTGCAAGGGATGGCGTTTACCGAGATCGACTTGTACCCACTTGAGGGTGTTGGCCTCGGGAGCCAGTTGACTGTGATACCCGTTCGTCGCACTGGTTACTCCATATTCGATTTCGGCCAGGTCGGGCAGATCAAATCTCCCATAGACACCGTCGATGAGGTTTTGTCGCCCCCAGCCGGGAAGCGCTTCAATACTGTCTCGCGCGGTGACACTGTGAATCTTCGCCAGCTGTCCGTTGCTGAGAATGGCCAGTTCGCCGATCGCGAAGATCCAATCTTTTGTTTTGGGACTTCCCTGACGGCGACGATTCCAGAGTTGGGTGGCGGTGACTCGGAGATAGCGGGCCTGGTGGCCTTGACCTGTGAATCGTAAGGCGCGCGCCCCGGGCCGTGGTTGGTCGGCCGTTGTGTGGTCTGCCAGCATGTGAGGCTGCTGGAAAGACGGGTCGTTGGCGGCCTCGATCTTAAAGCGATGTGGGAAGCCGAAATCGGACCAGCCGTACTCATGCGCGCCAAACAGAACGATCTGGTCGAGCGGCAGACTTTGCCCTAGGTCGACCTGCACCCACTTGTGGGTCGTATTTGATTGGGCGACCTGGCTGTGATAACCCATTGCCGGTGCGCTTCTCACCATATCCTTTCCAGACGACTTCCGGAGTCGCTTTTGCAGTTCTTGTTGCTGTTTCTCAAGTTTGCGAATGGAGTCGGTTTTCTTTTGCTCGATTTGTTCTTGCAGTGCTGTTTGCCGCCGCTGCAGCTCTGTTTGGCGGGTCGCCAGCTGGCGCCGGCGATGCTCGACCTGAGGGTCGGCGTCATAAGGTCGGTCTGCGCGGTCTAATGCTGCGAACACCGCTTGCAGGCTGTAGTAATCGTGTTGCGAAATGGGGTCGAATTTATGCTGATGGCATTGGGCACATTGGACTGTTGTGCTCAGAAAAGTCGAGATGGTCGTCGTCACCATGTCGTCCCGGTCTAGATGTCTGGCGACCTGTCCATCAATTTTCGTTTCTGGTACTTCGGCGTGCCCAATAAAATCCCAGGGTCCTGCTGCCAGGAATCCGGTGGCAGTAAGCCCGTCTGTCGTGTTGGGCCAGAGCACGTCACCGGCGATTTGCTCGTGGACGAATCGCCGATAAGGCTTATCCGTATTGAATGCAGAGATCACGTAGTCCCGGTAGGGCCAGGCGTTGGGTCTGGGTTTGTCTTTGTCATAGCCGTGTGTGTCTCCGTAGTGCACCAGGTCTAACCAATGCCGTGCCCAGCGCTCCCCATATCGAGGAGAAGCGAGCAATCGATCCAGCAGTTTTTCATAGGCATGTGGATCAGGATCCTGGAGAAAACGCTGGATTTCTTTGCCTGTCGGTGGCAGGCCGAGCAGATCGAAGTACAGACGGCGGATGAGCGTGCGGCGATCCGCTTCTGGCGAGAAACCTAGATCGCGCCGTTCGAGCTGCGCCAACACGAACGCATCGATCGGTGTGCGGAACTGGTTTGTTCTGGTGGTAGTACGGAGTCGGGGAAGAGGAGGTTGGTGAAGCGGTTGCAGCGACCACCAATTCAGGTCTGCCAGACTACGCTCTGTCAAAATCGTATTCTTGGGCCAGGGTGCGCCGCTGCGAATCCAGTCGCGCAGTTGAGCAATTTCTTTGTCGGAAAGCGGCGGTCCTTCTTTTGGCATTTCCGGGTCGGCACCACTGACGTAATTCAGTATCAGGCTCTCGCTCGGTTTTCCGGCAACAATGGCCGGCCCGCTATCGCCACCACGTCGGGCCGCAGTGAACTGCGTGAGCGATAACTGCCCCTTGGGTTCGTGTTCGTTGTGGCAGGCAACACACCTGCGTTCCAGCAACAAGCGGACTGCCCGTGGCATACGTTCTGTGGCTGCCGCCTCAACCCACAGCGAGGCTAGTCCAAGCGTGAGCAAGAGGATTGTCAACCGTATCTGTAAAGTAGGCATCGCAGGTACCCAGATCTAAGAGGACCAGTGGCCAGTGAGTACTTTACCTATTCTATCTGGTTGCCGGAGTCTTGGGGATCCGGAAAGAGGACGTCAAGAAAAGCCGTCCACAGAGTGAATTGACCGGCTTGATGCCGGTTCTTAGGATCAAAGGGACCGGAAAACCTCTTTCGTTTGGAGGCGATGACCATGTTGCAGCGGTGTTCACTACATTGGCTTTCTCGGCAACCAGCTGTGGTTCCGATGACGCTGTGGTGGGTAGTGGCGTTGGTTTTCGGGCTGAATTTGGTCGAGGTCACAGCGGCGGATCCGGTAGCCAAATACAAGAAGGCGGTGTTGATTCACTTTGAGGGCGTGATCATGCCCTTATCAGAACACGCCTTCTACCGGCATCTTGAGCGGGCTCGCGCGGCGGGTGCCGATCTCGTGATCGTTGAAATCGACAGTCCGGGTGGAACCGTCGATTCCAGTCTGGCCCTCGCGAACCGCCTGTTGACTTTAAAGGATGCCAGGACGGTTGCTTTCGTGCGCAAACAGGCGATCAGTGGCGCCGCAATCATGGCTTTGGGATGCGATGAAATTATCATGGCCCCGGACGCGTTGATCGGAGACGCAGGTCCTATCTTTCAAGATGAGAATGGAATGTTTCGGCATGCTCCGGAAAAGATTCGTAGCATCCTGGCCGCTGAAGTGCGCAAGTTAGCGGCCGCCACCGAACGCCCTGAGGTACTGGCAGAGGCGATGGTCGATGCCAAGTTAGAGATTTTTCAATGCACACAGCGCGAGTCGGGCGAAGCACGGTTGATGTCTACGTATGATCTTGAGAACCAGGGAGGCGCCGCACTCTGGGAACAAGGGCCTCTCGTTCCGGAGACCCGCAAGGACCTGTTTCTGACACTTAACGGTCGTCGGGCGTTGGAACTGAAATTGTCCGAAGGGTTGGCTGCCGATCAAATCGATTTGATCGACCGGTACCAATTGACAGAGGACCCGATCATTCTCGAGACCAGTGCAGTTGATGTGGCGGTTTTGATCCTGAATAACCCTTGGGTTTCCGGACTGCTCTTTGTGGTGGGCCTGATCGCGTTAGCGATCGAGTTCAGTGCACCTGGAGTCAGCCTCGGCGGGCTGGTGGCAGGTCTTTGCTTTACGTTGTTTTTTTGGAGTCGCTTTCTGGGGGGAACATCAGGCTGGTTAGAGGTGCTCTTGTTTGTCGCCGGGCTGCTTTTCTTACTCGCAGAAATATTCTTGATTCCCGGGGTTGGCGTCGCAGGAATCTCTGGCGTGTTGTTGTTGGGAATTTCCGTGGTACTGGCCAATCAAGATTATGCTCCGTTGGATGGATTCTCCTGGCAATCAGCCACGAGTTCGTTTTGGAGTTTGTTGGCGGCGAGTGTGGGACTGCTCGTCAGCGGTGTTTTGTTTGTTCGTTACACGGGACGTATTCCAGTGCTCGAGCGATTCACGGGTGGTACTGTGACATCGATTGCGAGTGAACCTGCTGGTTTGTTGTCCGAAGCGTCTGAGGAGGCGGTGGATCCACTGGAAGTCGGGTCGTACGGGATTACCATCTCACCGCTTCGACCCGCCGGCAAGATTATGATCGGTGACCGGTCTGTCGATGTTGTGACCGAGGGGGATTTCGTCGACTCAGGGCACCAGGTGCGCATCCTCAAGATGGAAGGGAACCGTGTTGTTGTCCGTGTGGTGGATACATCACCATAGTCTTGGCGACCCAGGCCAGGATTCGGTGGGGGCTGATATGGCCTGGCCAGGTTTTTCTGTCGACGCGATTTATCAGCCAATTGTCTAAGGGGTTGGATGGCTTTAGCCGTTACTTCCCGCCCGCTACAATCAGGAGACGCAATAATTCTGGAGGATCGAGGTTTCTGGGACGCCGCAGGGTCACGCCCAGGATGGCGGCAGGTGCGATGGTCGGATTTCTGGATTCAGTTTGATTTTTCTCTTCTGTTTGAACGCAATTGAAACATGCAACCATTTACACAGCACACGGGTCTGGTCGCGACGCTTGATCGAATCAATGTCGATACCGACCAGATCATTCCCAAGCAGTTCCTCAAACGCATTGAGCGAACCGGTTTTGGCCAGTTCCTGTTTTTCGATTGGCGCTATCTCGAAGATTCGCAGGAGAATCCGGATTTCGAGCTGAATCGACCTGATTACCAGGGCGCATCCATACTGGTGGCAAAGCGGAATTTTGGTTGTGGTAGCAGTCGCGAACACGCGGTATGGGCACTGGCGGATTATGGGTTTCGTGCGGTCATCGCGCCATCATTCGCGGATATTTTCTTCAATAACTGCTTCAAGAATGGCGTGCTGCCGATCTGTCTTGAGGAATCACAGGTTGAGCAGTTATTCCACAACACAAGTGGCGAGCCTGGATACAAGATCACGGTCGATCTGGTGGAAGGTATCATCACCGATGGAGAGGATCTGCGGTTGTCGTTTGAAGTGGATTCATTTCGTCGCCAGTGCCTGCTGGACGGACTCGATGACATCGGTTTGACGCTCGCCCATGCTGACAAGATTGCGGCGTACGAAGAACGGCAGGAACATGCCACGGGCTGATTGCGATGACGATCCGTTAAGTCCATTCAGAAGTGATCTGATTCAGGCAATGACGTCAAGAATAGGGCTGCTGGCAATCGCCAGTGGCCGGTCACTGCGGTCACGAATTTCTGTGTCGGGTGGAATGCCCATCAGGTAATAGAGCGTGGCTGCCAGATCTTCCGGCTTCACACCGTTTTCATCCGGATACATGCCGTGCGCGTCCGATGACCCGTAGGTGTAACCTCGTTTTACACCACCACCGGCCATCAATACGGTGTAGCACTGAGGCCAATGGTCGCGACTCTCATTCTTGTTGATTTTGGGCGTGCGGCCGAATTCACCCATCCACAACACCAGCGTTTCGTCGAGCAGGCCGCGGTCCTCAAGATCGTCGAGTAAGGTGGGCAGCGTTTGATCGGTGATAGGCAGTTGATATTTGTTAACGATCTTGTACATGCGTGTGTTATCGAAGCCGTGCGTGTCCCATCCGCCAGCTCCGATCTTGCGGCCACCGATGCTGTTGGAAAAGTAAACGGTTACGAATTTGACACCGCTTTCCACTAATCGACGAGCCAGCAGACAACTTTGGCCATATGTTGTGCGCCCATATCTGGCCCGTACCGCGTCCGTTTCCTGGGAAACATCAAAGGCCTGACGCACCTTGTTCGAAGTTAGCATGGCGAGCGCTTTTTGATAGTACTGATCGAAACCACGCGCTGCTGCAGAGAATTCCAGCAGTCGCGTTTGACGATCGACGAAACGCTGCATTTCCCGGCGGCGCTGCAGGCGGTCTGGGGAGAGGTTTTTGGGCAGAGTCAATTCGGGAAGCTGAAAACCAGGTCGATTGGGGTCTTCTGGAAAGAACAGAGGGTCATGTGCCTTGCCCAGGAAGCTGGCGTGCTGGGCTGGCACGATGGAACCATCTCGAATTACGTGTGGAAATGAGACAAAGGTGGGCAGACCTGCGCGATTAGGGCTCAAATGGTCGACCACACTGCCGTAGGCAGGGTACAGATCAAGCGAGTCGCGCAGCCGTTGGTCGTCACTAGGCGGCTCATGTCCACTGAGCGCGTAATAGCCGGCGGACGCGTGGTTTTTCATCTTGTGGTGGAGACTGCGAATCAGCGTCACACGATCCATCCGTTTGGCCATTTCTGGGAGCATCTCAACCACTCGAATGTCGGGTGCCGACGACGCGATGGAAGTGTAGGGGCTACGCACGGTGTCCGGCGCAGCTGGCTTCATGTCGAAGGTGTCGAGATGGCTGGGGCCACCCCATTGGAACAGAAAGATCACCGACTTGGCGCGGACCGGAAGTGTCGGTCTTGATTCGCGGGCCTGCAGCCACTGAGGATGGCACAGTCCGAGCATGCCGGCTCCGCCCACTTTGAGGCACTGCCGACGACTCCGCCGTAGCTCTGCGAATCCGCGGGAGCGTGAATGGATGCTCATGCGATTATGTGAATTTGTCCCAACAGGAGACGAGTCACTTGCCTCTGGTTTGATAGGTGCGCTGATGACCATGTGCGGGAATACTGACCGTATAAGTGGAGCCGTCGGGGGCCACGGATAACTTGATGTAGTGTCCGTTGCATTCTCGCTCTGAGTTGGCAATGAATTCGTTCTTGGTGTTGTTTGTTTTTCCGTCCGGCCGCAAGTTCTTGTGGAGCTGGTAAATGGCCTGTATTGACGGTACTGCTTGCAGGTTCGCGAACACTTCGGGCGCACAGCCTTTGGTAACGCCGTTGTTCATGACGGCCACGCGCGGTTTTACTGACTGTAGTAGGATGGGGTTGTTACTACTGTCCAGCCCGTGGTGCGTGACTTGGTAGACATCGACTTCGCCCGCCAGGTTGAAAGGATGGACCAGTCGTTTTTCCTGATTCCAGGTCAGGTCACCAGCGTCCAGAAATCGAAATGGGCCAAACTGTAGTAGCATGACAACACTGTTGGCGTTGTCGGATCCATCGCGTTCTTTGGGTCGGTGCAACTTCTCTGCGCCGTTGTTGCGTTGGGCATTAACAGCTTCCGGTTTAATGAATGTTTTGCGCGTTGCCAGGCATTGCAGCTTCACTGCCGGTTTGGTGGGGCTGTTGGACTTGAGTGGGACAAGGTATCCGGGGTGAATGACGACTCTCTTTTCGCATTCGAGTTCGAAGTAGGCTTTACCGGGGTTATCCGGCATTCCTTCAAACTTGCCATTGTCATACAGGGATCCGATCGGGAGCATTCTTGAAAGGGCTTCGGCACCACCGTAATGATCGCGATGATAGTGAGTGACGATGACGTGATCGATTTGTTTCAGGCCGGCAACCTTGGTGACAGCTTGCGAGATTCTGCCGGGATCGCGCACACCTGGGTTTCCGGTATCGATCAGTATCGACTCGTTCTGGGGTGTGACAATCAACGTGCCACCACCGCCCTCAACATCGACCCAGTAAATATCGAGGTGCCCGTCAGCCTCCCCAGCGGCCAGTGGTTGAACAATCAGGCCACTGAGGGCCAGCAATAGTAGAGAGAGTCGATAGCTCATGACCGTGTGTCCTTGCTCGGGTTTGGGTTGGAAGTAGCCGGGGACCAGAAGACCTTGCGACTTGCAGCACAGATGGTGACGCGCGCGGCAACCTGTGGTTACCCAACGCCCCATCCATTTTGGCAAGAAAAAGAAGTGGAATCTACAGGAGAGGCTGGTAGAGATGCCCGGGCACGCTGTTCATCGTGAGCAATGCCGCGAGTAATGCCACGACCCATTGCGGGCTCCGGCTCGTGATTCGCATTACGGGGTGGGATGACTCCCGGGGCCACGTCTCCACAGATGAACACCATCTGGCCCCGCGGTCATTTTTTCCAGCAAGTGGGTTGCGTTAGCTTGGGCCCAAAAATAAGTGTAGGCGGACACTGTGATCCCGGTTTCCAGTCGACAGAAGATGACCCGTCTTTCGTAGAGATTCTCGTGGCCTTGGTTGTAACCTTCGATGCCGTCCAGCACCTGGAGTGTGACTGGCATATCGGCAGCCGCGATTTCCCAGAACTCGCCGCCGATGAGGTCCTTGCCAGGCAGCAGCGCTGGATAGGCTCCCAGGTCAAACAAGGTCCCGCGAACTGTGGCACACTGACGCGAACGTGGAGTTCGCGGCCAATTCTGCTCGCGCTGTTCGCCTTGTTGCAGTGTGCCGTAGACAAACACCCCCTCGGGTGAAGAACTGACGTTGCCAACGCGGTTTGAGATTGCCATGGGCAGGCCTTGTTGGAGCTTCTCTGGTCCGGTCAGGGAGCGTGCCGGTTCCACGTGAGTTTCTTGTGAATCTCTTCCTTCATCTGGTTCAGTATCGACTGTTTATCGGTCTCTTCGAGAATACGGCGAATTACGACTTTGGGTGATTCGCCCCCCCAGGATGCGCCGTGTTCAAAATAATACTTGGCAGCCTGCCCAACGATAAAGGAACCATAGCCAGCGGCGGCTCCTTGTGGGACTGCCGTGAGTACCGCGCCGACACCCGCGGTGAGTATCGTAAAGGCCCAGCTGGCCAGGTGTGTGCCGGTTTCCGCGAGCATTGCAAATCCTGCTGCTTTACCGATTGAGCGCACCAATTGACGTGCGTGCATCCAGGAGAGTTCCAGCCCATAGATGTGGGCGAGTGTGACGACCATGGTGATGTCTACAGCCAGCCCGCCCACAGTATCGAGTACCGGGATCCGATTAGTGGCAACAGCTATGGATTTGATGGTTGCGAAACTAAGAATCGTCTGATTGGCCTGTTTGAGTCGCAAGCGGACTCGTAGGGAAGCGATGCGATCCGATTTGTCGGCGGCGTAGAGTGCCGCATTCAAAGCCAACAAAGCCAGCCCGTCTTTCTCAAGTACCGAGAGAATGGAGACCTTGAGGTCCTCGATTTGTGGTTCCGGTTTGCGCCACTCACTACGACGGGCGCCATGTTCCGATTCGATAATATATTCACGTTCCCGGGGATCTGCGGCGGTTGCGACAAGATGTTCTGACGGGACCAGGTCGAGAAGTCGCTCGGAACGCAGCACTTCGAGGAGACGCGATTGTTGTTCGGGGGAGTATTGGTCGATCTTGTTCAGCACCACCAGGATTGGTTTATGCGTACCCGCCAGATTGCTCAGCGCGACATATTCAGTTTCGTTCAAGTCCGAGTCCGTGACGAACAGAATCAGATCGGCCTGCCGCGCGGCACTGATGGACAGGTCGGTTCTTTGATCACCACCAACCTCGTTTAAGCCTGGTGTATCGATGAGTACGACCTGTGACTCGGCCAGCCCGGGTAGGCAATAACCGGCTCCATCCCAGGGGATCTTCCAGATGTCGCGTGTCCAGCCACCTTGTACGTCGACTTCGACGACCGATTCTCCCACCAGGGCATTAATCAATGCCGACTTTCCTGTGCTGATTTCACCGAATACGACAATTTCGATTCGACCACTCGTTAATTTGCTGACCATTTCCTGTAGCTGCGAAAGATCTCCCTTGAGCTGCTTTCGTTCGGCGTCAGAACAGCGACGGAGTTTGTCAATCGTCCGTTCGATGGAAGCCATTGCCTGGCTGTAATGATCGTCGGCGGAGAGCGGCGCATCGTTCACAATGACAGTATCCGTTGGTCGGGAGCGGAGTGTATGAAGAGGTTGACGGTTACCCGTCGTCAATCGGGGGTGTCAGGAGTGTGCATTTTCATGCGGGCTGATTGAACTACTTTGCGCAGTTCATTGATTGTCGTCAGACGCTGCCATTCACGACGTGCGAGAGAAGCAAGGTCAGGAGCAGGTTGCTGCATTTCGTTCTGAAAATATTCGATGAAGACCATGCCGATCCAGCGCGTTACAAGCGCCTGGACGACACCCTGCAGCATTCCACCCGCGAGGGTGCCTGCTCCGGGAACCGTTTTCAAGATCGTTGCCACAGCGCTTGCGGCGGCAGGTGTCGCAGCGCTGACCCCTAAGATGGCGACGAGATTCTTGCCGAGTTCTCCCAGCAGTTTCAGAGCCGTTTGGACGTCAATATCTTGGCGAAAGATACGGGCCAGATCGATGACCATCTTGACTACAATCGCACTTCCGGCTGCCAGGTCGACTAACGGCAAAGGGCTGAGAGCTGCTGCACCTCCGGCCGCCCACATCGCTCCGTCGACGGTATTGCGCGCCCGGTTTTCAAGGGCGTGACGGATCCGGTCTCGTGCCTGGTCTACCATTCCTCGCGATTGCAACAGCAAGTTGGCCAGCAACAGATCGCGACCATCTTGCTCTACGACTTCCATCATGCGGCTGGCCAGGTCCTCGATGTCAACGGGTAACTCGACGAATTCTTCGACTTCCTGGCCGGCGCTGGTTAGTCTCGTGCGAGCACGCTGGGAAGTTTTCGCTTGGACGACGACGATGTCTTCACGCGCGACCTGCGAACTCAGCTGTTGGCCAATTTGGTTGAGTAGCAAGTTGCGGTCGTCCTCACTGAACCAATCCTCTTTATTGAGACATACCAGGATCTTTTTTTCCATCTCTTCCAGGCGTTGGAGCAATTGGAACTCGGATGACCGTAGCGCGCCATCGACGACCAGCAGTACCAAATCAGCATCCTCCGCTGCGGTCGTGGCGATGTGTACGTGCTCGGCACCGTCGATTTCGTCGATCCCGGGCGTGTCGACCAGTGTCAACCGGTCGGTGCCTGGCCAGGGAATCTGATTTCGATGAACCGTTGTGCCGCCGCGCGCGTCAGTGGCGAATACCTCCCGGCCGGCAAGCGCATTGAGAACAGAGGATTTGCCACTCGATACGGTTCCAAATGCAGCAATCTGCAATTCCTGGTTTTTTCGTTTCGCTTCCAAATTGTGGATTAGAGAATCCAGTTCGCGTTGCAGCGGTGGTGAAACGGAAGGGTCCCCGCTGAGGTCCTGAACCTGTGCTAGATTTTGTTCGATTTCCTGCTGTCGCTGTTGCGGGCTGAGATTTTCAGGGGTTTCTTGGGCTTGCCGCTGTTGTTGGTGTTTTTGACGTGTGCGACTCCAGACGAACCAGAGGCAGCCACAGATACTGATGATCAACAATACCCCACCGGCACCCACCGAGACCAAGTAAACCAGGCGTACCGTATGACTGGCTGCTTGCACTTTTTGATATTGTGACACTAGTGTGGGGGGTATGGTAACCAACAGCCAACCACAAAACGCGAGCAGCGCCAGGAGTCCTAACCCGGTAGTAGCTCGGCGGAATGTCATCGGTTCTTGGTCCAGATACAGGTCTCAGATACAAACATGCAAAGCAGTTCGTGTTGTCACCAGGATTCTTGCCGAGGGGTGTTTCGATCCTAGTATTTTAGCACCAGCGGGCATCGTGTCGGGGCGGGTGGGGTGGCGTCGTTTGCAGAATCGAGACAGATCGTCCGGATCATAGGGGTCGGGCCGCGTAGAGCGTGTGTTTGGCCGGGTAAAACCCAGTCCGTGTAGTCGAGATCATCCCCCCAATTCCCCCGATTGAGGGGAACTGCTTTTTTTCTCGAATGGCTTTCCCAATTTTTTTTCTTGGAATGCTAATCGCAGTCTAGTATTGTAGAGTTAAGGAGTAACCTCCGATTGACGGGCTGCGCAGCTGCAGGTCGTCCTAACGGCACGGGGAATCAATCGGGCGTCCTGTTTGCCTGGGTGACCTGACTAGACAGCTTAGGTTAGACTGTCTGGGATATTTGAAGCAGGTAGGAGAATACCAATGAAGGCTATGGGTTTTGCACGCCGCGCGGTCACACTTTCCGCAATGACAGCGCTTGTGTTGTCACCTGCGTTGCTCTCGGCTGCGAAAGTGCGTCGCAGCACGCGATCCAAGAGGGCTCCGCAAGTCCATGCTCAAGTGGTTGATTTTTTTGCGGGACGCAATGCGGGCAAGATTGAAGTCCAGTTCATACCGAAGAACGCCCGCCAGGCCACGGTGAAGATCAAGAACAAGACTGATAAACCGATCAGCATCAAGTTACCGGAAGCTTTTGCAGCTGTTCCCACCGCTGTGCTCGCTCAGATGGGCGGCATGGGCGGCGGCATGGGTGGCGGCGGCATGGGTGGCGGTGGCATGGGCGGCATGGGTGGCGGCGGCATGGGCGGCGGTGGCGGTGGCGGTCAAGGTATGGGTGGCGGCATGGGCGGTGGCGGCATGGGCGGCGGCGGTATGGGTGGCGGCGGCATGGGTGGCGGCGGCATGGGTGGTGGCGGCATGGGTGGTGGCGGCGGTGGTATGTTCAATCTCGAACCATCCCGCGAACGCAAGATCAAAGTAGAGACGCTCTGTCTGGAAGAAGGCAAGAAAGATCCAACGCCTCGTATGAAGTACACAATGATTCCGATTGAACGCTTCACCAAGCAGCAGGATGTTATCGAGCTTTGTAAAATGGTAGGTAACGGTCAGGTGCCCCGTAACTCGGCCCAAGCCGCTGCCTGGCATCTAACCGACAAACTGAGTTGGTGGGAACTGGCTAACAAGGATCGTATTCGTCTGAGCAACGGCTATTTTCGCAGGTATTTTTCTCCCCGAGAGATCGGGTATGCCATCCGAATTGCTAACGAGGCAGTACGTCGCGGTCAGCAATCGCAACGCAGTAGCCTGGCCAGTGATGATGTGGCCAAACTAGAGTCGCTCAGTAATCAGTAACCTCGTCAGAAGTTGATTAGCTCGGTAGAATTACCCAAAGCGCCGCTGTGCGGCGCTTTTTTTTTGCGCGGTTGCGATTGTGGTAGCACCGACTAAATGTATGTCTTCGTTAATGGGTTGCTATGGCTACAACACCAGATCAACACAAGGCGGATGCGCCTGACAGTGTTCACTGTGCAGTGATTACACTGAGCGACACCCGAACTGTGGAAACGGACACAGGTGGTCAAACGGTTGTGGATCGACTGTCTGCAGCGGGTCATGAGGTGGTTTATCGTGACATCATTCCCGACGAACCTGAGCAACTACGTTGTTTACTAGAGCAGTTTCGTGACCAGTCAGACATCGATTGTGTGTTGCTGACCGGCGGGACAGGAATCAGCGCACGCGATCAGACTTTTGAAACCGTGTCTGAGCTGCTGACACGCTCATTACCAGGTTACGGAGAGTTGTTTCGTATGCTCAGCTACCAGGAGATTGGACCGGCTGCAATGTTGAGCCGCGCGACGGGAGGTTTAATGAAGAGGACTCTGTTGCTGACCATGCCTGGCTCTCGAGCCGCTGTATCACTCGCTCTGGACCGTGTGATTTTGCCCGAACTATCCCACTTGGTTCGGGAAGCGAGACGTTGATGGCACGATGTTGTTTTGCAGCTGTCACGATCGGTGCCAGCGAGTGAAGCACCTGGAGTGGCCAGGATTGGCGGCTTGCAAGTCAGGGCCGTGAAAGCCAGAATCGGCATTTCGTACTTCGGATCGTAACCGCTCTCGTCAGGTGAAGTGACTTATGGCTTTTTGTATTCCCGCTGGATTTCAGTTTTCAGGGGTTCACTGCGGGCTCAAGTCCGATCCACAAAAACGAGATTTGGTATTGGTGACCTGCTCGCCAGCGAGCGTGGCGGCAGGCGTCTATACGGAAAACCTGATGTACGCAGCGCCGGTAGAGCTGGATCGGGCCCGAACCCCCAGTCAGGATGTGCGCGCAGTCGTTGTTAATTCAGGAAATGCGAATGCTTGCACCGGCCCCAAGGGATTGTCTGATGCACATGAGATGGCCCGACTCACGGCGGAGGCAATTCAAGCCGACCAGGAACAGGTCTTGGTTATGTCAACAGGTATCATTGGTGAGTATTTGCCAATGAGCCAGATTGCCAGTGGCATTGCTTCTGCGGCGTCCTGCCTCGGAAATGGGGAGGTAGATTGGTTGGCTGCGGCAGAAGGGATTACTACCACGGACAAAGGTCCGAAGACAGCGCAGCGGGAAATTGTGTTGGACGGGAAGACAGTTCGGATACTAGGTATGTGTAAAGGCGCGGGAATGATTGGGCCGCGGATGGCGACGATGCTGGCCGTCATTGCGACCGATGCAAGGCTGACTCCCGAGACCGCGCAATCGACGCTGCAAGCTTGCACCGACGCGAGCTTTAATTGTATTAGCGTTGAAGGGCACATGAGTACCAATGACACGGTATTGTTGCTGGCAAGTGGCGCGGCCATGGACGCGCCGCTTGAAAGAGATGACCTCAATTCCTTTGGCAGCGCTGTGCAAGAGGTTTGCATTGAGTTGGCACGCCAGATTGCCGACGATGGCGAAGGCGCCAGCCACTTGATCAACATCCAGGTTTCCGGTTGTGCCACTGAGGCCGATGCCCGTCGGATTGCAGAAACGGTTGCGCACAGCAATCTGGTCAAAACAGGAATTGCCGGTGCAGATCCCAATTGGGGCAGAATTGTCTCGGCGGTTGGCTACGCCGGGGTGCCCTTTGACAGGGATAACTTAGGTTTGGTGTTGAACGGTTTTTGCTTGTTTCAGAATGGTGCTCCCGTGGAATTCGATGCTGCAGTTGTCAGCCAGTCGATGCGTGAACAACGGGAAACAATGGTGGAATTGACTTTTGCCGAAGGGTCTGCTGCGGCCCGCTTCTGGACAAGTGATTTGACGGTCGAGTATGTTCG